>DATGEA010000155.1:0-8788 GCA_035310605.1 Nitrospira sp.
CGGGACTGGTGATTTCTTTCCCGCGCGGCACGGGGACCCCGAACTGCGCAAACAACGACTTGGCCTGAAATTCATGAACGTTCATGTTGCTCCTTCTGTCGAAGACAGGAGGTACGGGGCAAGTGGCCAGAGATCCGATGAGAATCCTCTCGGCGCTCGCCTCACGCCCCTAGCCTGTCTTACGTGTGTACGCCGGCAGGATCATCGGGGAGATCACGCCGCTGGAATTGCCGTGCTTTTTCGCTTCGGCGCGGAACCGTTGCAGATGTTTGAGCGTGAGCTTTCCGTGCTGCATCGATCCGGCGCGGCCGGCCGCCGTCAGCCCGGAGCGCTTGCCGAATACCATCAGATCGAGCAGGGAGTTCCCCATCAATCGATTGCGTCCATGCAGTCCTCCGGACGCTTCGCCCGCGACGAAAAGATTCTGCACGTTGGTTTCCGAATTGGTATCGATCTTCACGCCGCCGTTCTGATAATGCAGCGTGGGATAGATCAACACCGGATCTTTGCTGATGTCGATGCCAAACCGTTCGAACTGGAGCATCATCGCCGGAAAATGTTTCTCGAGCGTCCCGGGTCCATGCTCCGCGTCCAGCAACGGCGTATCCAGCCAGACACCGACACGACCGGACATCGTGCGAATCCCCCGGCCTTCTTCGCATTCTCGAATGATGGAAGACGACACCACATCGCGCGTGTCGAGCTCGTTGACGAACCGTTCGCCCTTGGCATTGACCAGATGGCCGCCTTCCGACCTGATCCCTTCCGTCACCAACGCACCGATCAACTGCTCCGGATAGACGGCTCCTGACGGGTGATATTGGAAGGTGTCGATATGGGCCAGCTTGGCCCCCATCCGATAAGAGAGACAGAGTCCGTCGCCGGTCGCCCCGTAGTGATTGCTCGTCGGGAATCCCTGAATGTGCAGGCGGCCGATTCCGCCCGTGGCAAGAATCACCGACTTGGCTGCAACGACCACGTAGCGATGATTATCCAGATCTTTGAAGATCGCCCCGGTGCAACGGCCGGTGTCGTCGCTGAGGAGTTCGACTGCCGCGCAGAATTCCAGCAGCTGGATTTTCTGATTGATGACTTCATCCTTGAGGACGCGCATCATCTCAAGGCCGGTGTAGTCCGAACAGGTCACGAGCCTTGGCTTGGAGCTCCCGCCGCCTTTCTTGACGTGCAGGTTCCCGTCCGCCTGACGGTCGAACAATACCCCGAGTTCGATCAGCCACTTTGCGATCGACGGGCCTTCTTCGACCATGACCTTGAGCAGTGCATGATCGTTCTGCATATGGCCACCCTTCAGCGTATCGATGAAATGGGTGACCGGGGAGTCCTCAGGGGCGACGGAAATCTGCATGCCGCCCTGCGCCATCACGCTGTTGGAATCCCCTAAGCGAAGCTTGGTCGCCAGAATGACTTTCGCTCCGGCGCCGTGCGCGTGCAGGGCGGCAGCACAGCCGGCGCCGCCGCCGCCGACGACCAACACGTCGGCCGTATAGTGCGGGGTGAGATCGACGTCGTCCTGGATCGGGCTGTCGCCTTCGAGCAGGGCCGCCAGCTCGACGACGGTCTTCTCGCCTTCATTAGGACCGAATCGAATCGGGCGATAGGCACTGGCGCGAAAATCGGGGTGATACTTGTGAATCAGCTGGTCGCGTTCCGCGGGAGAAGATTTTGGAAACGTCTGCTTGCGACGGGCATCCCGAGTTTTGTGGACGATTTGTTGTAAGGCGTGAATGTCCATGCTCTCGCTTTCAGGCATCAGCGTTCAGCATTCCGCTTCTGCCTCAAATCAGAAGCGGAGAACTGACGACTGACGTCTTGTCGTGCTATTTCACCGTCGCACAGTGGTCGGCCAATTCTTTCTCGCTCATCTTGAGGAGTCTCTTCCACTCGTCGTCGTACCGGCCGTCCTGAATCTCCTTGATCCGCGCGTCCAAACCCACCGGCTTCTCCGTAAAATGCGCGCCCTGGGCACGGCTGACGTAGAGTGCCACGAGATTCGGGGCAATGTCGGCGATGCAGACCGGCGTGCACATGCCGCACATGACGCAGTCCATAAACATCTCAGACACGCTCTTGAAATCGCCGAACACGGCCTTCCACACACCTTCGCGGACGTCGATTTTCTGCGGGCAGGCTTCGGTGCACGCGTTGCAGTTTCGGCAGAGGGGGGCCTCGGGATAGAGGTTGAACAGATCCTGTTTCGGGTCTTTGAGGGACTGGATGTCGTACAACGCCTTCCGCGCAGGAAACGGCGGCATGATGGTGAACGACATACCGTCCTGTACCGCCGTCTGGCAGGCCAGGCAGGTTCTGACCTTGGGGTCGTCTTTGGTCCGGTAGTAGGTGGCGCAGGCGCCGCAGAATCCGCCGAGACAACCGGCACCCCGCACCACTTCCTGCCCGGTGTACCACAGAGCCTTGATGACGGTAATGCCCTCCGGCACTTCGTATTTCTTGCCGGAGATCTCGATCGTCACCATCCGAGGCTTCATGACCTCGGGCTGATCAATCACGTTTGTGTCTTCTTGGGACATTGTCTCCTAAATCCGCTACCAGCTTTCAGCCATCAGCTTTCAGCCTTCGGATTTCCCGCTGGCTGATTGCTGACGGCCGATTGCTGATGGCTGCTGCATTAGGCAATAGCGTCCACGATCGCATTCAACGTCGCGCTCGGACGCATCGCTTTTGACGCCTTTGCGTCATCGGGATGATAGTACCCGCCGATATCGACCGGCTTGCCTTGGGCACCGAGCAGTTCAGCCGAAATCTTGGCTTCATTGTCCGCCATATCCTTCGCGATCTTGGCGAACCGCGCCGCCAGATTCTTATCCTGCGTCTGCTGGGCCAAGGCTTGGGCCCAATACAGAGCAAGATAGAAATGGCTCCCCCGGTTGTCGATCTCTCCGACCTTACGGGCCGGAGACTTGTTGCTCTCAAGGAACTTGGCGTTGGCCTGATCGAGCGTATCCGCCAAAATCTTCGCGGCTTGATTATTTGCGACCTTGGCGAGATGTTCCAATGACGCAGCCAGCGCGAGGAATTCCCCCAGCGAATCCCACCGCAGATATCCCTCTTGCTGGAACTGCTGCACATGCTTCGGGGCAGACCCTCCTGCCCCAGTCTCGAAGAGGCCGCCGCCGTTCAGCAGCGGAACGATTGAGAGCATCTTGGCGCTGGTCCCGATCTCGAGAATCGGGAACAGGTCCGTGAGGTAGTCGCGCAACACGTTCCCTGTGACGGAGATCGTGTCCTTCCCTTCTTTGATCCGCTCCAACGAGAGGCGTGTCGCTTCGGCCGGAGGCATGATCCGGATGTCGAGGCCCTGCGTGTCGTGATCTTTCAGGTAGCGTTCGACCTTCGTGATCAATTGGGCATCGTGCGCTCTGGTTTTGTCCAGCCAGAAGATTGCCGGAGCGCCCGTGGCCCTCGCGCGATTCACTGCCAGCTTGACCCAATCCTGAATCGGAGCATCTTTGACCTGGCACATGCGCCAGATATCCCCTTCTTCGACCTGGTGCTCCAGCAGCGTCTTTCCTGAGGCATCCACCACGCGGATCGTGCCGTTGCCGGGGGCCTTGAAGGTCTTGTCATGCGATCCGTACTCCTCGGCCGCCTGTGCCATGAGACCGACGTTGGGCACGCTGCCTATTGTCTTGGGATCAAGAGCGCCGTGCTTCTTACAGAAGTCGATCACCTCTTTATAGACCGGCGCGTAGCTGGCATCGGGAATGACGCACTTGACGTCCGCCGGCTTGCCGTCCGGGCCCCACATCTTGCCGCTGTCGCGAATAACCGGCGGCATGGAGGCATCGATGATGATATCGCTGGGCACGTGCAGGTTGGTGATCCCTTTGTCGGAATTCACCATCGCCATTGGAGGCCGCTTCTTGTAGACCTCCTGGATGTCCGATTCGATCGCCTTGCGCTGATCGTCCGGCAGGGCCTTGATCTTCGCATAGAGATCGCCGAGGCCGTTGTCCGGATCCACGCCCAGCTTCTTGAGCGTCTCGCCGTGCTTCTCGAAGACATCTTTGTAATACACCGTCACGGCATGACCGAAGATCTTGGGATCCGAGACCTTCATCATGGTGGCTTTCATATGCAGCGAGAACAAGACGCCCTTGTTCTTGGCATCTTCGATCTGCTCCTCGAGGAACTGACGCAAGGCCCGCGTACTCATGAACGTGGCATCGATGACTTCGCCTGCCTGCAGCGCCACTTTCGGCTTGAGGACGATCGTCTTGCCGTCCTGGCCGGTGAACTCGATCCGCGCGTCGGTCGCCGCGGTGACCGTCATCGACTTTTCGTTGGACCGGAAATCGCCGCCCTTCATATGTACGACGTGGGTCTTGGAATCCGGGCTCCAGGCTCCCATCTTATGCGGGTGCTTCCTGGTATGGGCCTTCACAGACAACGGCGCGCGACGATCCGAGTTGCCTTCGCGCAGAACCGGGTTGACGGCACTGCCTTTGACTTTGTCGTAGCGGGCCTTGATATCCTTCTCTTTGTCGTCTTTCGGATTCTCCGGGTACTCGGGAAGCTTGTAGCCCTGGCTCTGCAATTCCTTGATCGCTTCCTTCATCTGGGGAAGCGAGGCGCTGATGTTCGGCAGCTTGATGATATTGGCTTCCGGCCTCTTGGCCAGCTCGCCCAATTCAGCCAGCGCGTCGGGCTGCTTTTGTTCCGGCATCAGATATTCCGGGAAGACGGCGAGAATACGGCCTGCCAGAGAAATATCCCGCAATTCGACGGATACGCCGGCCGCCTTGCTGAAGGCGTTAATGATCGGAAGAAACGAATAGGTCGCCAGCATGGGCGCTTCATCGGTCTTCGTATAAATGATCTTGGATGCTTTTGTGCTCATGGTCTCCCTCTCTCAACCTCGAGTTAGTTCAGCGCGTTCAACGCCGAACCCGCCTTGAACCACGCGATCTGCTGCTCGGTGATGCTGTGGTTCGCCTGGATGGTGAGCGCATTGCCATCCGCCTTGTGAATGATCACCTGCACCGGCTTGCCAGGAGCCAGGCTGTTCAGCCCTGTCACGCTGATGCGGTCCTGCTGCTCGATCTTCTCGTAATCCTTCGGGTCAGCGAAGGTCAACGCCAAGATCCCCTGCTTCTTCAAATTGGTCTCGTGAATACGGGCAAAGCTTTTCGTGAGGACGACGCGAACGTTAAGGAAACGAGGCGACATCGCCGCATGCTCGCGGCTGCTTCCCTCGCCGTAGTTCTCGTCGCCGACGACGATCGATCCGATCCCCTTCGCTTTGTAGCGCCTGGCGATCTGCGCAATCGTCAGTCCTGATTCGCCGGTCAAGACATCGGTGCCCTTGCCCGGCTCGGACGCAAACGCATTGTTTGCGCCAAGGAACATGTTGTCGCTGATCTTGTCCAGATGGCCGCGGAACTTGAGCCAGGGACCCGCCGGCGAGATATGATCCGTGGTCGTTTTCCCCTTGGTCTTGATCAAGAGCGGAAGCTTCTCGAAATCCTTGCCGTCCCACCGCGGGAAGGGCTGCAACAGCTGCAACCGCTCGCTGGTCGGCGGAATGTCGACCGTGAGCGCATCTCCGTTTTCGGCCGGCGCGACATAGCCTTCTTCGCCCTTGGCAAACCCTTTGGCCGGCAACTCTTCGCCCTGCGGAGGTTCGAACTTGAATTCATTTCCGTCCGCGCCCTTGAGCTTCTGGTTGACAGGATCAAATCCCAGATCGCCGGTGATGGCATAGGCCGTCACGACTTCCGGGCTGGCGAGAAAGGACAGGGTTTCATTGATGCCGTCGTTGCGGCCGGGAAAATTCCGGTTGAACGAGCTGACGATGGAATCCGCCTTGCCTTTGACGCCGTCGGCGCGTTTCCACTGACCGATGCAGGGGCCGCAGGAGTTCGACAGCACCGTGCCCCCCAGTTTCTCAAAGGTCTCCAGGAACCCGTCGCGCTTCATCGTGTGATAGATCCGCTCGGAGCCGGGGGAAACCAGAAACGAAGCCTTTGCTTTCAACCCCGCCTTTAATCCTTGCCGAGCGATGTGAGCCGAACGGCTGATGTCTTCGTAGGAGGAATTGGTGCAGCTGCCGATCAGTGCCGCCTTCAATTCGATCGGATAGCCTTTTTCCTTCGCCTCCGCAGCCAACTTGGAGATCGGCCTGGCAAGGTCGGGCGTGTGAGGGCCGACCACATGGGGTTCGAGTTTAGAGAGATCGACTTCTACGATCTGATCGTAATACTTCTCGGGAGACTGATAGACCTCGGGATCCGCTACGAGCAATTCTTTATTGGAGATGGCCAGATTGGCGAGATCGGCCCGATCCGTGATGTTCAGATAGGCGACCATCTTCTGATCGAAGGGAAATACCGAAGTCGTCGCGCCGAGTTCCGCGCCCATGTTGCAAATCGTGCCTTTGCCGGTGGCGCTGATCGTCTCGGCACCGGGGCCAAAGTATTCCACGATCTTGTTGGTCCCGCCCTTCACAGTGAGCAGGCCGCAGAGGTAGAGAATCACGTCTTTCGGCGAGGCCCAGCCGTTCAGCTTGCCGGTCAGGCGTACGCCGATCAATTTCGGATGGAGGACCTCCCAGGGCAGCCCGGCCATCACTTCGCCGGCATCCGCACCGCCGACGCCGATCGCCAACATCCCCAATCCGCCGCCGTTGGGCGTGTGCGAGTCGGTTCCGATGATCAGGCCGCCGGGAAACGCATAGTTCTCCAACACCACTTGATGGATGATACCGGCGCCAGGCTTCCAGAACCCGATCCCGTACTTCTTCGCAGCCGACGCGAGGAAATTATAGACTTCCTTGTTCTCGTCCATCGCACGGAGCAGGTCCTTCTGGGAACCCATTTCGGCACGGATCAAATGGTCGCAGTGGATCGTGCTCGGCACGGCCGCCTTCTTCTTGTTGGCCTGCATGAACTGCAGCATGGCCATCTGCGCCGTGGCGTCCTGCATCGCCACGCGATCCGGGCGCAACGACAACATCGCCTTGCCGCGCTCCCACGTCTGGCTGTCGAAATTGTCGGCATGGGACACGAGCACTTTCTCGGCGAGCGTCAGACCACGGCCGAATTTCTTCCTGGCCTTGGCAAAGACATCCGGCATCTTCGTATAGAGTTTCTTGGCTAAATCCATTGACATGATAATTCTCCTCTAAAAGCTGTCAGCGATCGGCTTTCAGCGCTCAGCTGACTGAAGGCTGACGGCTGTTAGCTGACAGTTCTTATTTCAGCGGCGGCACTTCCCGCCTCTTGGGCGCCGCGTAGTTCACCAGGTAATCGAACAGCCGGATCAATCGGCTGTCCTGGCGCTTCTGATCGACCCAGTGGCCAATCAGTCCGATCGTACGCGACAGAATGAAGAAGCCGTTCAAGCTGTCGACGGGGAATCCGATATCGACGAGCACCGCCGCCATCGTTCCGTCCACGTTCAGAATCAAATTGTCCTTCTTCGCAGCCGTAACCTTTTCGACTTCCAAGGCAAAATCCAGGCACGGGGTCTTGATGTTCAAGCTCTTCACATACCCAACGAGCTCTTTCACGCGCTTGTCCGGATTGCGCAGGCTCTTCACGCGATGGCCGATGCCGGGCACCGGACCGTGGTTCTTTTTCATGTAGGCCAGGAACTCGTCGACCGACATTTTGTTGTCGACGGCATACTTGAAGAAACGGCCGGCGTCGGTGACGGCGCCGCCGAAGCGTGGGCCGATCATGATCATGCCGGCTGCAACCGACTGAGAGAGGCCGATTCCGGCGCAGGCTGCGAGGATCGTCGCATAGGCGCCGCTCACGCAGGGCCCGTGATCGGCGGACAGCATCATGATGCGCTTGACGATTTCGGCTTCCTGCTTCGAGATCAACCGCTTGTCCCACAAGAGGCCGATGACGTGCGGAATTTCGTAGCCTTTGTTGATGAGTTCAGAAGCCGGATACCCGTCGTAGCAGGGCTCGTCTCCGCGGTCGTCGCTGATCGTGGTGCGGATCAACGGAGCCACCATGACTTCGTCCGCCTTCATCGCCTCTTCGACCGACTTCGGCAGTCTCGGCAGCACGGCCGGCTCAACCGGCTCCTTCACCTGTCCGGATCTCAGCAACTCTTGATACGTTTCCTTGATGGCGGGGCCGAGCGCTCCGAAGGTCGGCGGCACAATCGCGCCGGCCTTCTTGAGGGCATCGGACTTGGACCGTGCGGACCCTTCGCCCTTCATGCCTTCTTTGGCACCGGCGTGGCCGAACTTCATGCCTTTGGGCAGGCTCTCCTGGCAGAATCCCGAGACGACACCGATCAGCGTGACCCGACGTTTCTTCGCGCCGTACCACTCGGCTGCGCGCTCTTCGAGGTCTCCGCCCATTTCGCCGACGATAACCACCGCCTTCGTCTGCGGATCGTTTTCGAACATCTCGAGGTAGCTGACATAGTCGGTCCCGGGGTAGGCATCGCCGCCGATGCCGATCGCCGTGGTGATCCCGTCGGCAAATTGCGAGCAGATCCAGATGATTTCGTTGGAGAGACCGCCTGACTTGGTGATGACGCCGAACGAGCCTTCACGATAGAGCTTGGAGAGCACCAGGTTGTCGAAGGCCCCCCCGATCACACCCAGACGGCAGGCGCCTGCCGAGATGATGCCGATCGAAGACGGACCGTTGAACACCTTGCCCAGCTTGCGCGCATGGGCACCGAGCAGCTTGGCATCCTTCTCCGGCACGCCTTCAGTGATCATTGACACCACCTTGATGTGCGGATCGTCCAAGGCTTCCATTCCGCCCTTCATCGCGCGGTC
>DATGEA010000156.1:0-2328 GCA_035310605.1 Nitrospira sp.
AATCGCGGGCAAGCTCTTTGCTAATTTTTTGCGCTTTTCCATTGACCGTGACATCAAGGTTTGCACTCGCTATCGAGAGCGGTTCAGGGAATAGGCCCTAGCCGGGGCCGGCACGGTTGCCCTCAGCTCATCCAGCTGTTGTTGCATTTCTCCTAGCGCATGGCTGATCTGCGTGACCGAGCAATGTCGCAAAGCATGGATACTCTTCCCTGTCCAAAGCCGAAGACCTTTTTGAGATGGGGAATTCATCGTCATGACATATGTCCGTGATGCGTTTTTCATGATGTCCTCCGTTCTGTCTGCTGTCTGCCATCTCGACCTCGAGTCGAGCATGACATGAAAGAGATGCCAAGTTGAGCGTCCTGTCAGGTTGCCCGAAACACCGCGAGCAGATCGCTCAATGCCATCGTCTTGTGTTTCAGGATGGCCCGCTCCGCCTTCAAGTCGTTCAAGGCGATCGCTTTTCCGACTCCTTCCGCAAGGCATGCCGTGACAAGCGCATGCACCCGATTGCACTCCTGTTCGACCTTTCCCTTGACCACCTGATTGACCGACAGCATCTCCAGCACCGTGGCTTTGGTCGAGGCGAGATGGGCCTGTAATTCGGACTCCGGATAGTTGATACGTGAGGCTTCGCTGACACAACGATCCATGCTTTGCGCCAGGAAGAGGTACAACCTGACCAGCGCATCCGTGATGTCGATATGACTCTGAACTGTGGCGAGGGCATTCATCTCCGGGTCTCCTTTTCGGGACAGACGCAATTACGTCCCAACGGTCACTTCCTTATTCTGCAATAACTGGCTGTCTGGCCGTGACAAGGTCTCTACCGAAAGATTCCGCTCCGCTGGCGCCTGTATCGACGCTTTCAGCTCCTGAATGGCCCGCTCGACATCCTTGTCTGTCGATCCGAACCGGTCTCCCATCACCTTGATAGCCTGTCTGATGGCTGTCGTCATTTTTACGATTTGCTCTTCAGATGTCATCAAAACGTCTCCCTCTTAAGGGGCTGCGTGCGTACCCGCTCAGAACGAGTCCCTGAGGGTACGGCCCGTGGCCAGGTGGATAACCAACAACACGATTCCGATCAAGTACAGAATCCAGGATATTTCCGTCGCAACAGCGGCCACTCCGGCCAACTTCAGAGCCCCGGCAATCACTCCGACGACTAAGAACGCCAATGCGTAGTACAATGTCTCGGACTCCCTTCATGAGTTGCGACCATGTGCCGAGAAGTCCTCCGCATCTGCCCCCACCGGCTCTGGCGGGCACAACCTGTCATCGCAGGACTTCAGAGATGCTCTGGCGTAGAAGGGGCACAGGCTGAGGCATCGATCGCGCAGGACAGGAAAGAGGCGGGACACGTCAGTCAGCGCGACTAGAACGTCAGGACAACACCACGATCCTCCATCACCGATGGCCTACTCTAGGCGCATTAACTCCATTTAGTCAAGTCGTATCTTGCGCTACCATGAATTTCTCTATATTATTAACCACATCGTGTTAACCCTGTATTAGGAGGCCGTTTGTGGATATTGCACTTCTCATCAGGAATCGGCTGAAAGAGCTGAAGCTGGGGCAGCGGGATCTCGCACGCGCGGCCAACGTGACGGAATCATATATTTCGCAGCTGCTGGCGCAGAAGAAACTTCCTCCGGCGTCGAAGCGAACCGATATGTACGACAAGATCGGACGGGTCCTGAAATTGCCACCGGGACAACTTGCCAAGCTCGCCGACCTGCAGCGCCGCGAGCAGCTGAAGAAGCGGCTAGGAGATCAGCCGAATGCGTTGCTGCACGACGTGCGGGAGTTGATTCTCCGAAAATGCCATCCCGGGAAAAACCGGCAAATCCGCACCATCTTCGAGAAACAGCCGTTCGGGGAGCTCGAACGGTTCGTGACGCAGAAACTGCTCGGCGTCGCGAAGGGCGTCGCCCGGCAGGAACTCGAGAATCCTAATTGGCTGCGACGGGTCGCCCGACTCACCAAGAAGAGCTATCCGGAGATGCGGGTCACCGTGCTGAAGTTTTTGGATGCGACGGTCTTTGATCTGTCGGACGAGTACTGCATTGCGTTCCTGGACCCTTTGATTGAATCCTGGGACATTGACCTCGCCACCTTTTGCATTGAGATTGTCCTCAACCGCCGGGTATCACCAGGGCATCACAAAACATTCGAGTTTATCGAAAGAGGACCGGAGCTGCCCTCGGAGGAAGAACCCGGGCTCACGGAATTTCTTCGAGATTCATCATTCAGCGGGGATGCGACCGAGGAGGAACTCGCATTTCTTCGAAGGCTCTCATTTGAGAACAAACGACCGACGCCGCT
>DATGEA010000157.1:0-11509 GCA_035310605.1 Nitrospira sp.
TGGCGGACGCGGGCAGATCCACAAGATCCCCCTTCCTCGTCACCAGACGCACGGCTTTGACCGCATCTTTCATTTCGCCCAGTCTCGTCCCCGCATTCATGACGAGGCAGCCTCCGACGGTGCCGGGAATCCCCGCGGCCCATTCGAGGCCGGCAAGCGAACGGCGGATGGCGCACGCGATCAGCGTCGGCATTCCCACACCTCCCTCGGCATAGAGCACCGAACCCGGCTCTTCCTTGATCGAGCGAAGTTTCGAGAGACTGACCACGATGCCGCGGATGCCTCCGTCGCGGATGAGAAGATTCGTCCCGCCCACCACGAACAACGGAAGTTTTCCGGCGCTCGCTTGTCGGACGAGCATCCGCACATCCTCGACGTCGGCCGGTTCCACCAGGACGTCGGCCGGCCCGCCGATCTTGAACGAGGTGTAGGCATCCAGCGACGCATTGAACGTGACAGCTCCGCGGAGGCCTGCCACAGCAGCCTGCAACTCCCTCTTCTGAAATTTCGTTCTGGCACGAATCGTCCTCGCTCGACGGTTGCCGGTCTTCATCGCATCATGATCCGGAAGCCAGCTTCGCCAATAAGCCCGTTCCCGACTTCCAAATGTCTCCCGCGCCCAAGGTCAGGACGAGGTCTCCGGGTTTCAAGCCGGGCAGCACCTGATCGACTATCTGGTCCTTCCGCTCCACGAACGTGACGCCGGAATGGCCTGCGGCACGAATCGCCTCCGCCAGTTTGGCGCCGGACACGCCGGGAATCGGCTGCTCGCTCGCGGCATAGATCTCCGTGAGAAAGAGCTGATCGGCATCTTGAAAGGCCTGCGCAAACTCGCCGAGCAAGTCTCTCGTCCTCGTGTACCGGTGCGGCTGAAACAGCACGACCAGCCGCCGGTCCGGCCATCCCTGCTTCGCCGCCGCCAGCGTCGCCTTGATTTCCGTCGGATGATGCCCGTAGTCGTCCACGACCATGATGCCCTTCTCTTCCCCGCGAAGATGGAAGCGCCGCTCCACGCCGGTAAAGGCGGCCAAGGCTTTCCTGATCAGATCCACCGGGACATCCAACTCGACCCCGATCGCGATCGCGACCAGGGCATTCGACACGTTGTGGACGCCCGGCACGGAGAGGCGGAACGGCCCGAGATTGCGTCCTCGGAAAAATGCGCGAAATTCCGAGCCCCATTGTTTCACGCTGATCTCAGTGGCCCGGAAATCCGGCGTGATGCCGTCACGTTCGAGCAGGCCATAGGTATGGTAGCGCTTCACGATCTTCGGAAAGAGCGCGCGAAGCCGGTCGTCATCGGCACACAAGACGGCAAGACCGTAGAAGGGCACCTTGTTGATGAACTCCAGAAAGCACTCGTTGATCCGTTCCATGCTGCCGTAGTGGTCGAGATGCTCCCGATCGAGGTTCGTGACGGCCACGATGGTCGGAGACAGGCGCAGGAAGGACCCGTCGCTCTCGTCTGCTTCCGCCACCAGCAGATCTCCCCGGCCCAACCTGGCATGGCTTCCCAGGGCATTGACCTTGCCGCCGATGACCATGGTCGGATCCAAACCGCCCTGCGCCAGCACGTTGGCCACCATCGACGTCGTGGTCGTCTTTCCGTGCGCGCCGGCGATCGCCACTCCGAACTTTAGCCGCATCAACTCGGCCAGCATCTCGGCGCGCGGAATCACGGGTATCTGTTTCGCCTTGGCCGCGACCACCTCCGGATTCTGCGGCGAGACCGCCGACGAGATCACGACCACCTGCGCTTCTCCGACGTTCGACTCCTGGTGGCCGATGAAGATACGCCCGCCCAATTCTTCCAACCGGCGCGTCGTGTCGGAGGCTTGCAGATCGGAACCGGTCACTTTGTACCCGAGCGTAAGCAACACCTCTGCGATCCCGCTCATCCCCGACCCGCCGATGCCGACCAGATGAATCTGTTGTGTTTTACGAAACATCACTGTGCGCCTCAGCCCACCAACCGGTTGTGAAGGAATGAACCGCTGACTGCTCCGTTGCCCGACACCATTAGACTCCTGTTGCTCCAAGAGGCTGGTTGAGATCATGATGGTCTCCTATGAGCTCGTAGCATTCGCGGACGATGACCTCGGCCGCGTCGATTCGTCTCAACGTGACACTCGCAGCACCCATCGCCCTCACACGTTTCGGATCGTCAAGAATCGCCGTGACCGTCGCGGCCAGCTTCGCGCCGGTCAGTTTCGCCTGCGGAACCACGACGGCCGCGCCGGCCGCTTCCATCACTTTGGCATTCTTCATCTGGTGGTCGTAGATCGCGGTCGGCAGCGGAATGAGAACGGCCGGCTTCCCGCAGGTGGTCAGCTCGGCCACGGTCATCGCGCCCGCCCTGGCCACGACGAGATCCGCGGCGTTGATGGCCGATGGCATGTCGTACAAAAACGGGGTCGCGGTCACGGAAACCCCGGCACGGCGATACGCTTCCACGACTCGCGCGTGATCGGACTCTCCTGTTTGATGCGTGACCGTCAGTTGCGGGCGCTGTTTCATCACTGCAGGTACTCCTTCAATCGCCGCACTATTGATCGCCTTGGCCCCTTGGCTTCCGCCGAAAATGAGCAGATGCTCACGGACTGGCTCGGCCGACGCCACCGGCGCTTCCCGCGCGCGCTCCAGAAATTCTTTGCGGATGGGCGTCCCGACCACTCGCACTTTGGCTCGATCGAACGAACCGGCCGCGGATTCGAATGCAAGAAACACACGCTGCGCAAACGGGCCGACGGCCTTGTTGGCCAGTCCGGGATTGGCATTGGGTTCGAGAATTACGCGCGTGACTCCCGCAAGCGCGGCCGCCATGACCATCATGGGACTGGTATAGCCTCCGACTCCGATCACCAATCGCACCCGTCGTTGCCGCAAGATCCGCAGGCATTGCCACAGGCTGACCGGCATGGCACAGAGTCCCTTCACCATGCCCGACAGTCCGGTCCCCATGACCGGCTTGGCATCGATCAAAGCCAGTTCGAATCCTTCGTGAGCCAACACCTTGGATTCCAGCCCCCGCGACGTCCCGACGAACAACACCCTGGTCGCCGGACCTTGGCGAAGAAATTCGCGCGCCAGCGCCACGGCCGGATAGAGATGGCCGCCTGTTCCTCCTGCTGCAATGACGATCGTCATTAGTGATCTGTCTCACCGCGTCCGCCTTTGGAGCCGCCGGCATGCCGGTCCCGCGAAATGCTGAGCAGCATCCCGACGCCCACACAACTCACGACGAGCGATGAGCCTCCGTAACTCACGAACGGCAACGTCAATCCCTTGGTCGGCAACAGCCCCGTGACGACCGCGGCATTGACCAGCGCCTGGATGCCGATCAAAAGCGTGATCCCCGTGCCGAGATAATTGCCGAACGGCACTCGGGCGCGCGCCGCAATCTGAAATCCCCGCCAGACGAAGACCGCAAAGAGAAGAATCACCGTCGCCGTACCGGCAAGACCCAGTTCTTCCCCGACCAGCGCCAGGACGAAATCCGTATGCGCCTCCGGGAGAAAGAAGAGTTTTTGTTTGCCCTCCCCCAGCCCCACACCGAATGGACCACCGCTGCCGAAGGCCAAAAACGACTGCGTGATCTGAAATCCGGCATCCGCGGCGTCCTTCCAGGGAGCCAGAAACGTCATCATGCGCTGCCGCCGATAGCTGGAGCCGAGGACCAGCGCCACAACGAGCGGGATAGCACAGAGCCCCAGACCCACAAGATGAGCGATCCGCGCGCCGCCGAGGAAGAGCAGACCGATTGTGACCACCCCGATCACGACCACCGTACCCAAATCCGGTTCCAGCAGGACCAGTCCGCTGAGCAGGCCGATGACGATCAACGCCGGCAGGAGCCCGCTGCGAAAGAGGGTGAGCTTGTCCCCTTTCTTGGTCAGATAGGCCGCCAGATAGATCACGGCAACCAGCTTGACCATCTCGGCTGGCTGAATCGAAATGGGGCCCGCTCGCAACCAGCGCCTGGCGCCCTTCGCAGCGACGCCGAGCCCCGGGATCAACACCATCACCAGAAGCACCAGCATGCACAGGAGGATGGGGATCGAAAGCTTCTTCCACAGCGTGTAATCGATCCGCGACGTCAGATGCATGAGCAGGAAGCCGAAACCGAGCCAGGCGATCTGCCGCTTGAGAAAGAATTCGGGATCCTGAAAGCGATTGCCTGCCACGATCGCGCTCGCGCTGAACACCATCACCAGCCCCACCAGGGCGAGTGTGAGCGTCACGAAGAGCAGCGTGTGATCCATTGCCACGCGCTGCTTGCCCGGCCGTTGACCGGCGGTCGGCCAGGGCAACGACAAGGTTCCTGCAGATCGAGAGGCCATCGCTCCGAATCACTCCTCCTTACTCCCTCACTCGAACCGCCTGCATGACCATCCGCCCAGGGGGTTCAAAATGGCTGTCGTTCTCACCCACCCAGCCCCGACGCGCCAAGACGCGCCGTTCTCCGGGAAGGCCGCAGCGAGCAAAGAGGCGAAACGTACTTTTTCTTGTACGTTGAGCCTCTGCGTGATGCGAGAACGCCGCTGGCGGCCATTTTCAACCCCCTGCTACGCCGGCAATGCTTGGACCGCCGCCTTGAACTGTCGGCCGCGGTCCTGATAATCCTTGAACATGTCGAAACTCGCGCAGGCCGGAGACATCAAGACCACATCACCCGCCGACGCCTCACGGGCCGCATACTCGACAGCCTCGCGCAAGGAGGCTGCTTCACTCATCGCGGTCGCGCCGGCCCAGGCCCTCTTCAGAAGCGGCGCTGCTTCTCCGATCAGAATCACATGCTTCACCCGTTGCCGGACGGCTTCGGTCAGACGGGAGAAATCCCCGCCCTTGTCGCGGCCGCCGGCGATCAGCCAGATGGGGTGATCGATGCCTTCAAGCGCTTTCAAGGTCGCATCGACGTTCGTCCCTTTCGAATCGTTGACGAATCGAACGCTGCGACGCTCTCTGACCAGTTCCAGCGCATGTTCGAGTCCGGGAAACGTCGATACCACGCGACGGATCATCTCGGCCGGACAGCCCCACAGCGCCGCATAGGTGGCGGCAGCCATCACATTTTCCACGTTGTGATGCCCCAGCATACGGATGTCGCTCCGCCGGCAAATCTCCTGGCGCGAGCCGATCACCGTTGTCACGATAGTGTCGGCGTCGAGATAGGTGCCTCCGTCAAGATCGGCCCCGAGCTTCTGCGTTCTCGTGAAGCCGAGGCGCTTGGCCCGGACACGACTGCGAAGCGCCGCGACACGGGCATCGTCGAGGTTGAAGAGTGCAAAGTCCGCCGGCGTCTGGTTTTCGAAAATACGCTGCTTGGCCGCGAGATACTCATCGATGGAGTCATACCGGTCCTGGTGATCAACCGTGACGTTGAGGATCGCAGCGATCCAGGGATGGAACTGATCGATCGTCTCCAACTGGAAACTGGAGACCTCCACGACCAGATAGTCGAAGGGACCGGGCTTGCCTTGTTTTGTCGCTTGCAGGGTCGTCCAGGCCGCTTCGCTCAACGCTGTTCCCAGATTTCCGCCGACGAAGGTGCGCTTGCCCTGTTCGGCCAGCATCTTCCCGAGCAGCGTCACCGTCGTGCTTTTGCCGTTCGTCCCGGTCACCGCAAGAATGGGTGCGGAGACGAACCGCGATGCCAGTTCGAGCTCGCCGATCACTTTGACCCCTCGCCGCCGGACCCGCTCGAGCGCCTCCATGCGATAGGGCACGCCAGGGCTGATCACCACAAGATCGGCTTGCTCCAGCGAGCGTTCATAATGCGCGCCGACATCGACATGCACACGATCGCGGTCGAGCTGCCCGAGGACGGAAGCCAATTCGCCCGCCTCCTTGCGATCGGCCACCGTGACGCGGGCACCGGCCTCTTGCAGCAGACGACAAGCCGCGACCCCGCTTCGGGCCAGCCCCAGCACGGTCACCTGAGCTCCCGCAAGTTCCACCCGCTCGACCTCCGTCATTCTGATCATCGCAGTTTCAACGTGCTCAGGCTCAGCAGCGCCAGAAGGATCGCGATGATCCAGAGCCGGACCACGACTTTCGGTTCTTCCCACCCCTTCATCTCGAAGTGATGGTGGATCGGCGCCATCAGGAAAATCCGTTTCCCTCTGGATTTGAACGACACCACCTGGAAGATCACCGAGACCGCCTCGATTACGAACACCCCGCCGACCATCAGCAACAGCAATTCATGCTTGCTGATGACGGCCACCGTGCCGAGCGCCGCGCCGAGCGGCAATGAGCCTACATCACCCATAAAAACGGTCGCCGGATAGGTATTGAACCAGAGGAATCCCAGGCTGGATCCCAGGATTGCGGCGGTAAACACGGCGATCTCTCCGGCCCCTTCTATATGGGGAATGAGCAGGTAGTCGGACATGAGCCGGTGGCCCGCCACGTAGGCCACGATGGTATAGGCCAGCGCCGCGATCATGATGGGTCCGATCGCCAGGCCGTCGAGGCCGTCCGTGAGGTTCACCGCGTTGGAACTGCCCACGATGACGAGCACGACGAAAAGGGCGTAGAACCAGCCCAGATCCGGCATGATGTTCTTAAAAAACGGCACGTTGAGCTTCGTCGAATAGCCGGGGATAAAATAGAGCGCGACGGCAATCATGAGGGCCACGCCAACCTGCGCGGCAAACTTCTGTGCGGGCGACAAACCCTTGGACTGCGCTTTGATGAATTTCAGGTAGTCGTCCGCAAATCCGATGGCGCCGAATCCCAGCGTCGCGACCATCACGAGCCAGACGTACGGCTTCGTAATGTCCGCCCAAAGGAGCGTCGAGAGGATCACGGCAAAGATAATGAGGAGCCCGCCCATGGTCGGGGTACCGCTCTTGGCCAGGTGGCGTTTGGGCCCGTCGTCCCGGATCTGCTGACCGAGCTTGATTTCCTGAAGCTTTCGGATCAACCAGGGCGCCAGCACGAACGCAATGAGAAATGCCGTCACCGCCGCATAGATGATGCGGAAGCTGAGATAGCGAAAAACGTTCAGAAACCCGTATTCCGTGTGAAACGGATACAACCAGATGTAGAGCATGCACCCCTTCCGTCCAAACCGCGCCCGGGAACCTACGACGCCTGTTTCGTGACTGCCCTCATACCGGTCAGCACCTGCACAATTTGTTCCATCTTCATGCCCCGTGAGGCCTTGACGAGCACCACATCGCCCTGCCGAACCATCGTTCGAAGGAAGTCGGCGGCGGCCGCGGCGTCTGACAGCTCGACGATGGCAGAGCCCGGCATCCCGGCCCGCCTGGCTCCTTCGGCGATCTCACGCCCCAGCGCCCCGCAGACAACGAGGCGGGAGAGATTCAATAAGGCGAGAAACTGTCCCACCTCGCGATGCATCTGCGCTGTCTCCCGACCTAGTTCCAGCATGTCCCCCAGCACCGCCACGCGCTCACGCGCAGGATTCCACTGGGCCAACAGCCCAAGGGCCGCCTTCATGGAGGCGGGATTCGCGTTGTAACAATCATTGATAATCTGCACGCCGTGGTGCGTCACGATCTGCGAACGCATGGCTGCCGGCCGAAATCGCGCCAAGCCCTGTGCGATCGTGGCACCGGACAAATTCAGCGCGAACCCGACGGCAGCGGCGGCCAAGGCATTCGTGACATTATGGGCGCCATGCACTTTTATGGTGACCGGCGTGTGACGGCTCTTGCCGGGAAGCAGGAGGCGGAAACCGGTCCCTCGTCGCGCGTCCGACGTCACCTGAGTCGCCCGCACATCGGCCATGTCGGACAGGCCGAACGAGACGACGCGGCATTGCGCGCGCGCGGCCAGGTAGCCGAAGTAGGGATCGTCGGCATTCAAAATCGCCGTGCCGTCGGCCGGCAGAAGATCCAGAAGTTCCGCCTTGGCCTGCGCCGAGCCCTCCATACTGCCGAAAAACTCCAGATGGTCCGGCCCGATGTTGGTGATAATGCCGATCGTCGGCCGGACGATTTCGCAGAGCCGGGTCGTTTGGCCCTCCTGATCGACCCCCATCTCGATGACCGCCGCTTGATGCCGGGCGGTGAGCCGGAAGAGCGTATAGGGGACGCCGATCCGATTATTAAAATTTCCCTCGGTTTTTAATGTCCGCCACCGCTGCGCGAGCACGCTCGCGACCATTTCCTTGGTCGTCGTCTTGCCGTTGCTCCCCGTGACGGCCACGACCGGAATCTCGAATCGGCTTCGGTGATGCGTGGCGAGTTGCTGATAGGCAAACAGCGTATCGCGGACGCCGAAGAGGAACGGCCCGGTCCGTCCGGCGGGTTTGAGCCCCGCGTCTTTCCCTTGGGGCAGTCGATACTCGTCATGAACGATCGCGCCGGCCGCGCCTTTGGCGAGAACCGACGGCACAAACTCGTGGCCGTCGAATCGTTCCCCCCTCAGCGCCACAAAGAGGTCGCCCCGTCGAATCGCCCGCGAATCGGTGCTGATGTGCCGGATGCGTCGCCTGGCCGAAGGCGAGGGATCGCCCGCCAGGACTTTCACGCTGATGACCTCGCGCAATTCTTCAACCGTAAAGAGCGCCATGGACTCCTCGCTCTGTTCCGCTCTCGCCCCCGGATGCCATTTCACGCGCAATTCCTCAATTGTTGGATCGCCTCGCGAGCCACCTCGCGATCGTCGAAGTGAAACTTCTTCGTGCCGATGATTTGATAGTCTTCATGGCCCTTTCCCGCGATCAGCACGATGTCGCCCGTCCGGGCCAGACGCACCGCGGTGCCGATGGCCTCGCGGCGATCCGGCACGAGGTGATACTCCACATGGCTCCGGCCTTGCAGCGCCTCACGCACCCCGACTTCGACCTCCCGAAGAATCGTCATGGGATCTTCCGTCCGCGGATTATCGGAAGTCAGTACGACGACGTCGCTCTGCTCGACGGCGGCGCGCCCCATTTTCGGGCGTTTGCCGCGATCACGATCGCCCCCGCATCCGAAGACCGTAATGATCCGGCGGGTTTTCAACGCCTGCGCGGCCGCCAGCAGGCGTACGAGCGCATCTTCCGTATGCGCATAGTCCACGACGACGGTAAAATCCTGGCCGGCCGACACTCGCTCGAAGCGGCCGGGCACGTTGCTCACCAAGGAAACGGCCTCACGCACCTGATCGCACGTCGCCCCGGCGTGAAGCGCCACGCCGATCGCTCCGAGCAGGTTATAGACGTTGTGTTCGCCGACGAGTCGGCTCTCCACGCTGAATGTTCCGGCAGGAGTGGCTGCAGTAAAGCTCGTGCCGCTCATGGAGAGACAGACGTGTTCGGCCTTGATGTCGGCTCTGTTCGTCATGGAATAGCCCCATACCGGCACGCGGCAGGCCGCGCGGATCTGATCTCCACGCGGGTCGTCCATATTGACGATGGCCCGCTGGCCGGTTTTCATGCCGCTGCCGAGCCCCGTGAAGAGCCGCAGCTTCGCCTGGAAGTACTCTTCCATCGTCCGGTGATAGTCGAGATGGTCCTGGGTCAGATTCGTAAAGACCGCGGCGTCGTACTCGCAGCCGGCCGTGCGATCCATCGCCAGCGCATGGGAAGAGACTTCCATGACGACGCAGTTCAGGCCTGCCTGCATCATCCTGGCGAGCAGTCCCTGCAGTTCAAGCGCGCCGGGCGTGGTGTGAGACGCGGGAATCGTTTCGGTGCCGATCTGATAGGCAACGGTGCCGATCAGTCCGACTTGTCGCCCGATCCCTTCCAGGAGAGCCTTACAGAGATAGGTCGTCGTAGTTTTTCCATTGGTGCCCGTCACGCCGATCATGGCCAACTGCGCGGACGGGTCGCCGTAGAATCGACTGCCGATCAGTCCCAGGGACTTGCGTGAATCGGCGACCAATACCAGCGGAAGAGAGCCGGCCTCGACCGGCCTCTGCGCCACCACCGCTGCAGCTCCCGCCTGCACCGCCCGGCCGACAAACGCATGGCCGTCCACGCGCTCGCCTTTCACGGCCACAAAAAGACTCCCGGCCGCGACGGCCCGTGAATCGTCGGTCACCGCCGTGACCGGACGATCCAACCCGCCCCGCTGCGCGACGATCTCCACTTGCCCCTCAAGCGCTGCAATCAATTGCGCAACCGTCATGGATCGACGTTCCATCACTGTTGTCACTCGCGTGCCGCCATGGCGATTTTCACCTGGTCGTCCCGCGACACTCCCAAATAGGTCAACACCTGCTCCCCGACACGCCGAAACACGGGCGCCGCGACGGTCCCGCCCCAGGCTTCCCCTTGCGGCTCATCGATCACGACGATTATCGCCAACCGCGGAGCCTCTGCCGGGACGAAGCCGACGAAGGACCCGACGAACTGCGTGGTCGAATAGGTGCCCGTGCGCGGATCGATTTTCTGTGCGGTCCCGGTCTTGCCGGCCACGCGAAAGCCGGGGATGGCCGCCTTCGTTCCCGTTCCGTTCGTCACCACGCCCTCTAATATGTTCGTCAGCGTCCTCGCCGTATCCGGAGACACGACTCGACGCTTCACCTGAGGCAGCACTTCTTTCAGTGAATACCCCTTCTGATCCCGCACTTCGGACACCACGTAGGGCTTCATCAAGACGCCGTTATTCGCAATTGCCGCCATCGCGGATACCATCTGCAGCGGGGTGACGCCGATTTCCTGGCCCATGGAGATCGATGCGAGCGACCGGCGTCCCCATTCTCTGGGCGTCTTCAATAAACCGCTGACTTCACCGGGAAGATCGATCTCGGTCCGCGCACCGAACCCGAAAGCCTGGAGGTAGCGGTAGAGCCGCTGTTCGCCCAGCAGCATTCCCGTCTTCGCCGCGCCGATGTTGCTCGACTTCTGGATCATCTGCGAAAACGTCATCCATCCCAGCTTTTCGTGATCGTGGATCGTCGTGTTGGCGATCGTCATGCGCCCGTTTTCACCGAACACCATCGTGCCGGGCATCATCACCTTCTCTTCGAGCGCCGCCGCCGCAACCACCACCTTCATCGTCGATCCCGGCTCATACGTGTCCGTCAGCGCGCGATTGCGCCAGCGATCCGGCGTCAATGCCGCCACGGTGTTCGGGTCGAATCGCGGGCTCACGGCCAAGGCGAGAATTGAGCCGGACTGGGGCTCCATCACAATGATCGTTCCGGCCTTCGCATGCGCGCGGCCGACCGCCTCTTCCAATTCCTTTTCGGCGATGTACTGGATGACTTCGTCGACCGTAAGCGTCAGCGCATGACCCGCGGCGGGAACCTGCTCGGCCAACCCCTTGGGGAACACCGTGCGGCCCAACGCATCGCGCTGGAGAATGGTCACGCGTTTCTCTCCGTGGAGCGCCGTCTCGTATCGGCGCTCGAGGCCTTCAAGTCCCAGTCCGTCCATCCCAACGAAACCGAGCACGTGCGCGAGCAGCGGGCCCTTGGGATAAAATCGACGACCCTCCATGACCATCCCGATCCCGTCGAGCGCCAGCTGCTCCAGCCTGCGTCCCTGTTCCGGCTCGACTTTTCGCGCCAACCACACGAAATGTTTGTCCTGGCGCAGCTTCCG
>DATGEA010000158.1:0-7600 GCA_035310605.1 Nitrospira sp.
GCGGATTGAGTACGGAACCGTCGTCGATAAGAATGCTATTCAAAAGGAGGCAGACGCACCATTTGCCCTTCCTGAGTCCCCGCCACAGCTCCTGCGTCTGTCCTCTCTTCTTCTTGTCGTACAAACCACGGCAATAAGACCATTTGAGAGTTCGATGCCAAAATCGGACGATGACCGATAGGCGCCTCCGCCTGGTCGAGTTAAAAGGATACCGATGAGGCCCGTGGCAGCTGTGATGACACCGTTTATGCATTGGGTTCGTTCAACAGGCACGCACGATCACGCGCAGCGGCTGGAGGCATGCAGGGCAAGCACAGGTGGCAGGCGACAAACGCCTGGGGCACGATCCGGAAATTCAGCACCGGTAGAGATCCGAGGCTTGGACGATCCAGCCAAGGAGGAGAACTATGGCAGTGACGAGCGCCTTTATCATGTCTCGCATTGAATGGTGCCGGCAGCAGAGACTACAGGCGCACACGCAAGCTGAACTGGAAGGATGGCACGCCGAAGAGGAGGGCCTCCGGGACGCGCTTCTCAATAGAGATCACACGAAGCACTATCGGTATAGTCCGCCTGTTGTGTTCGAGAGGTATGAGATGGGCTTCGAGGATGGGCAAGCCCTGATTCGCTTGGCATGGGTGGACCGGCATGTGGCAACCAGCCTCCAATAGAACGCGTGTGTGATCCCCATGGCGATTTGAGAAAGGGGTGCAGTTCCACTATTGGAAGGAGCAGATTAGCAGCCCCATTCCAGCCCACTCCAGCTAAAGGCGAAGTAGACCATAACAGGCTCGTGTGCAATGACCGACCAGTTGTCACGACTTATCTCTCCCGAAAGGAGTTCCCGTCATGGCCAACGCCTTGTCACGATCAGCAGGACCTCACGCTGCGACATTGAGACCACCAGGAGGGATGTCAACGGTACGCCGAGCCCCGCAACTCGATCCCAAGACATTTCTCGCACAAGCCGACAGTAGAACGACTCTGCAGTGCGAGAAACACCAGCTTCTTTTTTCGCAAGGGGAGGCGGCGGATGCTGTTTTCTATATCCAGGCGGGCAAGGTCAAGCTGACTGTGGCCTCGCAGGAGGGTAAAGAAGCCGTCATCACGATTCTGGAGGGCGGTGCCTTTTTGGGAGAGTCCTGCCTCGCCGGACAGACGGTGCGTGCGGAGACCGCCACCGCGATGGAAGACTCCGCGCTCCTGCGCATCGGAAAAGATGCCATGATCCGTGTGCTTGACAAGGAGCCCGGGTTCGCCAAGCTGTTCATGTCCCATCTGCTGGCTTACAATATTCGCATCCAAGCGGATTTGGTGGATCAGCTCTTTAATTGTAGCGAGAAGCGGCTGGCGCGGATCCTCCTGTTGCTTGCCCACTTCGAGAATGAAGCCAAGCCGGAGGCAGTCATTCCGAAGATCAGTCAGGAAACGCTCGCCGAGATGG
Source organism: Nitrospira sp. (assembly GCA_035310605.1). GTDB lineage: Bacteria > Nitrospirota > Nitrospiria > Nitrospirales > Nitrospiraceae > Nitrospira_C. Next base: position 1,445 of record DATGEA010000158.1, read on the forward strand.
TCGGCACCACGCGCTCCCGCGTCAGTTTCTTCATGAATAAGTTCCGTAAACTGGGCTTCATTGACTACAAGAGAGAGTTACTCGTGCGCAGTTCCCTCCTCAATGTCGTCCTCCATGACGAGGTTCCCCTTCAAGGTTCCCCTGATTCGGTAAGGTTGATTTCGAGTACGGCCAGGGCCAAGCGCCCTGCCAAAGTAATTTTTCACGACTGAGCAATTCTGACCATTCTTCCCTCCCTCCAGTGGCCTAGCATTGAACCGCCCGCACAGCCCCAATCTGGGTATAGCCCGAGGAGGGGGGATGGGATTAATCCTCTTGGTCTTGGTCATCCTGGTCCTGACTGAACGGCTCTGAGGTTGTGAGATTTCCCCATGAAGATCGTGGGCTCCTGGTGCCGGAATGAAGGGAAAAGAGAGCACGTCGGGGAAAAGGCTCCCTTCGACGATGTGCGGGAAACGCATGGGATTTGCCCGGCGCATTGTGCGGAAGTCCAAACCCGCTGGCGAGCACCGCTTCACCCTGCCCAGAAACCGCATCGCGAAGGAGTATCCCCGGAAACATCAATTAATCAGTATTCACCGAGGCCCGGACCTGAATAGCAGAAGACCGCCGATCACCCCTCGCACGAGACATTGAGTGTGGGGGGCGGATAGTCTCCGCCGAGGCATCGCCAACTCACACAGGAGGACAATCCTATGAACGCGGATCAATTCAAAGGGAAATGGATGCAGTTCAAAGGCGAACTGAAACAGCAGTATGGCAAGTTCACCGATGATGACTTAAAGCAGATCGAAGGGAGCTACGACAAGTTCGCCGGCAAAGTGCAGGAGCGGTATGGCGATAAAAAAGACGAACTGATGAAGTGGGCGGACCAGTGGCTTCAGAAAGCGTCGCCGGATGCGACGAAGATCAAGAAGCCCTGAGGGGACGTCATCAAGAAGAAAACGCTGAAGCCCGACGCTATTTCACATTTATTTAAGGAGACGATTATGCGTACAGGCTATGTACTGACGCTCTGCACGGCCCTGGTTATCGGTGAGGCTTTCATCACTGGATCGGTCACCGCTGCGGATAAGGCCACAGAGAAGACCCCGATCAACGACACGTGGCTCACGGCGAAAACGAAGATTGCCCTTGCGGCCGATGGCCGGGTCAAAGGGCGGCAGATTGATGTCAAGACCAAGCAGGGCGTCGTGATGCTCCGCGGCAAGGTCGATTCCGATGCGGCTAAGGATGCGGCAGGGGACATCACCAAACTGCTCGATGGCGTCAAGAGCGTGAAGAACGACCTCGAGGTCGTCGCCCCGTCCAAACGCGAAGCGGTGGAGGAGAAGGATGAGGCCATTACGGCGCGCGCGAAGGAGCACTTCGCAAAGGACGCACATCTGAAGAAAGCCGATATTGCGGTACAGACCAACGCAGGGGTCGTCTCGCTGACCGGCGAGGTCAAGGACATCACGACCAGTGCCCATGCGTCCTGGACCGCTTGGTTCGTATCGGGCGTGAAATCCGTGAAGAACGATCTCACGGTGAAGGAGAAGTCCTAGGATTTCATCCGCACAACACAAGCGCGCTCCGTTCGCCGAGCCTCAACCACCGTGGTGTCGGCGGACGACAGCGCACAGGGTTTACATGAGGAGGTGAACGATGAAGGAAGCGAATCTCCCTCGAACGACCGAGCAACGAGTGGTGGCGACGTCTTACGCCAGTCCGGCCGGTGAGAAGACCGGACAGATGGCACAGGCATTCAGAAGAGCCACGATTGATCATGACCACATTGCTCAACGCGCCTACGAACTGTATGAGCAACGGGGGCGTCAGGACGGCCAGGATTTGGAGGACTGGTTGAAGGCGGAACAGGAACTCGCTGGATCAGTCGGTCGCAAGTGACGCGGACCATGAGGACACTGAACGTTCACTTTTATGACGAAGAGGAGCTGAGGCCGTTAAGCAGTAGTTTCTTAACACCCTGAACTTCTGTCTGGTTTCTCGCTTTTATTAGTGATCTCAAAAGCTTAGACCGTTCCTTTTGTATCAGTTATTTTTATTAGTTCACTTCGTTTTGGATAAGTTTTAGCACAAATTTATATATGGACCCAGCCTTCGATGCAACGGCAGGGTTTCACGCGATGAACCATCCCAAGCAGGGCTGCGTCTATATATCCGGCCTCTCTGTGGACAACAGACGTGTCCGGGCCTTGATGAAATGCGCGCGCGTTCTCCTCATTAGCACAACGGCCTCGTGGGGGCCGACAATTTGTCCAGGGTCTGAACGCGCTGGGTGTCCCTGTGGTGTCATCACGGATGCTCCGCGTTGCACTCCTCGGTGTGAATCCTAGTGTGATGCAGCTCGTCTCTCCTCACGAAGCCCGTTTCGACCCTTCCTGCATCTAGGCGGGTTGTCGGTACACAGCATCATGGGCCAACAAGGCCCAGATCACTCGGGCATTTTTGTTGGCTAAGGCCACCGCGGCAACATTGGTGCCTTTGCGGCGTTTGAGCGCCCACAGCCACCGCCCCTGCGTATCGGTCCTCCGCTCGGCACGCTGCACGACGGCTCGCGCCCCATGAATTAAGAGCGTTCGCACATACCGACTGCCTCGTTTCGAAAGCCCGCCTAAGAGCTCCTTGCCCCCACTGGAATATTGCCGAGGAACCAGACCCAACCAGGCCGCCAGATGCCGTCCGTTGTGAAACGCCTGGGGCCGACCGACTGTCGCCAGCAGGGCCGTGGCCGTCAACGGACCAATCCCCGGCACCGCGGCCAGTTTCCGGCAGACCGGATGCGCCCGGTACACGCGATCCACCCGGTGAGTCACCCGCTCGATGCGCGACTCGAGATCCCTCAGTTGCTCGTACAACTCGGAGAAGGTGTCTCGGGCAAACGCGGTCAATCCCGACTCCGCTTCATCCAGAAAACGGACTAAGGCTGGCCGTACCTTCTCCGGGGATTGCGCAATCACCAACCCATACTCGGCCAACAAGCCTCGAATCTGATTAATGACGGCGGTCCGGTGTTTCACTAAGAGCGATCGCGTGCGGTGCAAGGCCTGCATGTCGGCTTGCTCCACCGTCTTGATCGAGACAAATCGCATGGTGGGCCGACTCACCGCTTCGCAGATCGCTTCCGCATCTCGACAATCATTCTTGTTGGTCTTGACATAGGGTTTGACATACTTGGGGCTCATCAGCTTGACGCTATGCCCGAACTTTTCAAACGCCCGGCCCCAGTGATGTGCACTCCCGCACGCCTCCATCCCGATCACGCAGGGCGGCAGACTCGCCACCGCGTCCAACAACTGACTGCGCTTCACACGTCGGCTGAGCACCGCTCGCCCTCGCTCATCGACCCCATGCAACTGGAACAGATTCTTCGCCAAATCGATCCCCAATGTTGTGACCTGCATGACAGCCCCTCCCTTCTTCCTGATGATGAGTGTGCGTTGCGCTCAACAGCACCCATCTTGCCTCGTGTGAGGCTCGTGTGGAAGAAGGCTGGGTCCATCTCATTAGCACAGTGATGTGGATGACGCCTCTAGAGGTGCCGCTATGCCATTCCTCGGATTGTTCGTCACCATCCGATCGATCCTGCAAGTATCCTTTTCTCTTCGAACTGGAAGGAATCTGATTCATCTTAGCCTCATCGTACTGTTTCGATCGGCCCAATTCGCGCGATAAGCCCTTTGTTACCGCGGCATCAAGTCTGCACACCCCCCATGGTATCTGTCCTTCACAACATGAGGAGGCAATCGTATGAGCTATCGGGTGGTGCGCGGCGAGTTCCTCTTTTCTACCAAGGCAACAAGCGACGATTGAGTGCTCACCCCGATGGAGATTCCATCTGGTTCAAACCCCAGAGCAAACAACACTTGGCGAATCTGGATGACCGAAATGTGGAATTTTACAACGGTGGCTTTGTGCAGCTTGGATTCGAGGGGATCGATGCGCTCGAACTGCATGCCGATGTGCTGCTGCCCGATGGCACCAACGTAAATCGCACGCTGGTCAAAGAAGGCTGGTCTTGGTGGTATCGGAAGTATGCGCCGGGGGGATACGGTGCTGGAAGGGTTGGAGAAGGATGCAGGGGATGCACATCGCGGACTGTGGCGAGACCCGATCACGTAGGTGATGGCGATTAATCCCTGCGGCGACTTCCTGCAGGCGAGATGTCGATCAGAATCGCGATCTCAATGTCCAGGATGGGCCAGAACGTCCACTGCCCACTGAACCAATGCTGGACGGCGGTATACCAGAGGAGCGTCGTGGGGAGGAAGATGAAGCCGAGAATCAGCCAGAGGAGAGAGTCGAATATCCCAGAGAACCACTGCGTGAAGAAAAAGAGGAGCGCCACGACTACCCGCGGCATGAAAAGCGCGACAAGGCCAACCAGCAGCGGCATCGGTCCTATCTCTCGGTCCGGGTCAGTCTAGCGGCGGCTATGGAAGTTGGCACTAGGGAACTGGATGGATTGGCAATTCTTTGAGGCTTGCTAGATTAGGGGCCTTTCAAAGGTGAGGGAGTACGGAAATACCACCATTTACCCCCGGCGTTTGGGCCTGGTTGGTGACCCTCCTGGGATACGCCTCCCTACGAGGCCCCTATGCCCTTCAATTCGGCCTCACGGGATCACTGTGGTCCGTTGGTTTGAGCTCTGGCCGCTTCGATCGGTCGGATCAGTTCACGCAGCCGCTGCTGGTCGTCCGGTTCCATCTGAATGAACTCCATCCCAAAGTCCTGGCCGTGCCACCAGCGGACCACCGCGCCGGGCATATGGAGAGGATGCTCGTACCGGGGGACGTTGATGAGCACCGCCAAAAATTCACCGTTGTTAAACCCGGTCGCACTGCGGGCTCGGCAGCCAGCGGTGGACAAGTCGAGAATGACAGCCGGTGCACTGATCTTCTCTCCTGAAAACAACCCGGCATACTCGACACGGTAACGAGTATGCTTGCGTCGTTCCATGGGGGCGCTTCCTTGGGTAAGATTCTAAACAGCGGGCGATGTGCTATACGCTGGCCGAGGCGCGGACACAAGAGGCAATTGGCCTTATGACAGTCACGTAATGAAATGACTGTCGGACCTGGTGCCGTTGGAGAGGAAAACCGAGAGTAACAGTACTTCCCGCGGTCTACCATAGGTTGGTGCGGTTCAGCCTGAGTCCTCGTCTGATTCTACATGCTTCTCCTACCCCATCATCGGCAACCGACGAAGCCATATTTACCATCGGCCCGACTGCCCGAACTACAGGCAAGTTGCGCCGCATAACAGAGAAGAGTTTAATAGCGAGGCAGAAGCGGCGGCGGCAGGGTATCGGGTGGCGGGGAATTGTCCGCGAGACATCTACTTGACCGGTACCTCCTCAATCCGCGCTGGCGTACTTTTCGGGTTTTTGGTCATTACACAATACTCGATGTGCTTCTTCTCTTATCGAGACATCCAATAGGCCAATAGCATCGCTCCGGAGATCAGTATTAAAAATAGCAACACCAAGAGCTCTGGGACCATGGGACGCCACATCCGCATCTCTCTCTCCTAACAGCAGGACGCCATGAATCGGAAGTTCCATGTTGATTGTTCGGCTGGCCAACCGTCTACTCCTCGTTGCCTCCGTTTTGTTCGCGATATCCCCATTGCTTCCCCGTCGGCTTGCACTTCCGCGCCAGCCGTTTCCTTTACCCCGCTGCTTCACGTTTCTGCAGGTTTTGGACGAAGAGTGTGAGCATGTCGATGGGGATCGGGAAGAGCGTGGTCGAATTCTTCTCGGCGGCGATCTCAACCAGGGTCTGCAGATAGCGAAGCTGGAGCGCCGCCGGATTCCGGCTGATGATATTCGCGGCATCGGCCAATCGCTGGGAGGCTTCGAATTCGCCTTGGGCATGGATCACCTTGGCGCGCCGTTCGCGCTCGGCTTCGGCCTGCTTGGCGATCGCGCGCTGCATCTCTTGAGGAAGATCCACGTTCTTGACCTCGACCGCTGAGACCTTCACGCCCCAGGGCTCGGTCTGCTGGTCAAGGATGAGCTGGAGCTTGCTGTTGATCTCATCCCGTTTGGCCAGCAGATCATCCAGCTGACTCTGGCCGAGGACGCTGCGGAGCGTGGTCTGGGCCATCATCGACGTCGCATAGAGGTAGTCCTGAATCTGGATAATCGCCCGC
>DATGEA010000159.1:0-3244 GCA_035310605.1 Nitrospira sp.
CAAGGCGGAGTGTCACTTCCCTGAAAGTCTACGGATCTGGTTCTCCCGCAATCCGAGACGACGCAGGCTTGCGCATGCAAAGGCGAACCGCGTTCAGTTCATCGGAATGATCGTGGCGGCCACTTCGTTCGGCAGCAGGAGGGTCACCATGGCCCGATTCTGTTCGTCCGGCTGAATCAAGGCGAAGAGCGGAATCGGCTGCGGCACGCTGCCCGGTGGTAAGGCCAGGAGCGCAGGGAAGTCGATGAGCGGCGAAATGCTCGATTGAGTCGCCAGCCGAAGCCTGAAAGCCATCAGAACGTCCCGTAAGCGATTGGACTGTTCTTCCTGCGTCAGCGTTTTGGACGGCGCGATTCCGACTTCCCACAGAGGCTTGGTGACCGTGACAGGAAACGAAAACCCCAGCTGCTTGGCCGCCGGCGTGACGTCGATCAACGCCCCGGTTGCGAGCGCCTGTTCGAACGGGATCCTGATCGGCAGTGTCTCAGCATCTTGTTTGTCTTCATCGGTTTGGTCGGCCGAGGATTCTTCCGTCAGAGTCTTTGGTTCGGCGGCTACCGGCTCGTCCTGTGCGATCGTTGTCTCAGCCGGGTCCGAGGAGTCTTGGGATGACACAGCAGGTTCCGGCAGAGCCTTGATGATGCCTTCATAAACAGCGCGCGCCCTTGCGGACCATTTGGGGTTAAAAGGCCGCCTGGCAAAGGCTGCATCGGCTGCGTTCTTTTCGTCGTGCGTCAGGACCTGAGGAGGTAGATTCTTGTCCATAGTTAAGAAGATAAGCCGAAGAGGAGCGAAGTCAAGGGCCGAACGAGGGCTAATCCGGTAGCGGTTTTCCCTTTGTTTCAGGCGCGAAGAGGAGCACGGCGAGGCCGATGAGATAAATCAGGGCAACCGTGCTGGCGGCTCGGCCGAACGTGCCGAGCACGGTGACCAGCCAGCCGGTCAGGAAGGGGGAGGCTGAGGCCAGAATGCGTCCGGCATTGAAGCAGAAGCCGGCCCCGGTGGCGCGCAGAGCGGTCGGATAGAGTTCCGGCAGATAAATCGGGAAGCCGCTAAAGATTCCATTGTTGAAGAATCCGAGAATCGGCAGCAACATCAGAACGCCGGCATAGCTCGACGGCAGCAGATAGGTGACCGGCAACATGATGAAGCTACCGAGACACATGAAGGCAAACACCGGCCGGCGGCCGAACCGGTCCGCGAGAGGACCGAACCCGAGATACCCGAAAATCGCGCCGGTATTCAGCGCCATAATCGCGTAGCTGACGTACTTGGTGAGCGTGGCGGGGTCTTCTCCTTTGAGATCCGGCAATTCGCGGACGAGCGTCGGCGCCCAGTTGGTCGAACCCCACAGACCGAAGACGGCCACAAACGCGAGCGTCGATCCCACCAGGGTTGCTCGACGCAGTTTGCCCTTGAAGATGGCGGAGAGCGGGATCGGCCGTTGCTCGTGTGCATGGATCCAGCGCTCCGGCTCCTTGACCCACGCGCGAACGAGTAACGCCACGAAGGCCGGCAGGATGCCGACGAGGAAGAGCCCCCGCCAACCATAGGCGTCCTTGAGCGTGAGATTGAACATCGCGGCAAGAAAGAACCCGACGGCCCAGGCCGATTGCAGAATGCCCGCGGCCTTTGCCCGTTTCTCCTCCGGCCAGGTTTCCGCTACGATCGCGGCGCCGGCTGCCCATTCGCCACCGATCCCGAGGGCGGTGAGGAACCGGTAGATGGCGAGATGCCACCAGTGTTGCGAGAGAGCTGCGGCGCCGGTAAAGACGGCGTAGATGACGATGGTGGCTATGAGGACCTTCGTCCGGCCGAAACGATCGGCCAGGATGCCGAACGTAATCCCTCCGATGGCCCATCCGATCAGGAAAATCGAGAAGATGATCCCGCCGTACCAGCCGATCTGTTCCGGCGACACGGCGACTGTCGGTGCTGTTTGGAGAAGGTCATGGAGCGCGGGGTGCAACACGATCGCATAAATCGTTGCGTCCATCGCGTCGAATACCCAGCCGAGCCAGGCGACGAAGAGCACGAGCCATTGGTATCGGGTGGTCCCATCCCACCATGATCGGGTAGTCATGCTGTTCGACAGCGCATTTGTTTCCGCCTTCCATCAAATGAGTGGCGGATGACGATTGATGCAGTGCGCGCAAGGCTAAGGAGGTTCGCCTATACTGTCAAGGTGAAGCGGACGGAAACGCCGTGTTATAGTCCTCCGCCATGCCACGAGTCGATTTCTACAGAGTCTTAGGGGTTCCCCGGGAAGCCTCCGACGAGATAATCAAGAAGGCCTACCGGAAGCTCGTCTTCGAACACCATCCCGACCGCAACCCCGACAGCAAAGACGCCGAAGCGAGGATCCGTGAAATCAACGAGGCGTACGAGATCATCGGCGATCCCGAGAGGCGCCGGAATTACGATCGGTTGAACTGGGGGGATGAATTCAGGGAAGACGTCGTCGATGTGTCCGTCATTCTCGAGGAGATGGAGAAGAAGCTTTTCGATGAGGGGCGGAAGGAGCTGTTCGCGGTGATGGTAAAAGACGTAAACAGGGTCAAGGCGGAGTTGGCGGTGATTCGAGAGCAGACGGTGGCGGAACAGGGCTACGATTCGTTTAAGGAAGACATCATTCACGAGCGCGCCGCGGAAGTCATGGAAGAGTTTGTCACGGAGGAGATGGACGGACGGAAGGAACGTCTGGTCGACGTCGCGACGCAAATGATGATCTCACAGGGGGTCGTCGGGAAAAACGACGAAGGAGGAATCCGCTCACTCCGAGGGCGATTGGACGAACAGTTCCGCAAAGGGCGGCTGCACGGGTTTGCGTCGGCGCTGGAATTGTTTTACGAACGGCGCTAGAGAAACAGGGTGCTGAGTTTTGAGTGCTGAGTTCCAGGTTCTGAAATGAACGGTAGATGCCCTGTCTTCCACATTCAGAACTCAGATCTTATAACGCAGAACTCCATCTCTTGACAGGGGGCCTGCGACGAATCGACCGGCTTTCATCACCCCTACGATTCGGCTGCGGTCGCGCAGCAGCTCGATCCTCCGCAGCGGATTCCCGTTGACCAGAAGCAGGTCTGCTGTTTTGCCCCGTTCTATGGTCCCGATCTTATCCTGAATTCCGATCAATCGAGCGGCTGAAGACGTGGAGGCCAGGATCGCTTCCATCGGACTCATGCCGAACGCGACCATCCGTTCGAGTTCCTGGGCATTCTCACCGTGATAATTGAAAGGTGTG
>DATGEA010000160.1:0-5909 GCA_035310605.1 Nitrospira sp.
ACTGCGGCCATGAGGTCTATCCCCTGAACTTTTCAGGACAATTAGACTGGACTTCAAACGAACGATTATATCGATGGGGCGTCAGAAGAGTCAACAATCGTATCGCGAATCGCTCGATGTGGCCGACCGCCGCCGCATCGGAACGCTGTACATCGTGGGAACACCCATCGGCTCTCCGGACGATCTCACGATTCGCGCCCTCACGATACTCCGGCATGTGTCAATTGTTGCAGCGGAAACCCCGCGCGCGACTCAGGCCCTTCTTACCCATCATGGAGTCAGCGCCACGATCACGAGCTACGGCCCCGGCAACTGCGAAGAAAAGATCGCCGTTCTGCTTCATCGCCTCCATCGAGGACAGGATATCGCGTTCGTCTCGGATAGCGGCATGCCGGTCATCTATGACCCCGGGCGACTGCTGATCGAAGCAGCTCACGAGGCGGGCATTCCCGTCACCGTGATCCCGGGACCGTCGGCATTGACGGCGGCCGTTGCGCTCTCCGGCTATTCCGGCGATCGCATCGCCTTTGAGGGGCGGCTCCCCGGAACCAGGCCTCTCCTGGACAAGTTCTTCGCTCAATTCCGACAGGAGACCAGGACCATGGTCTTCCTTGTTTCGCCCCGCTCTCTCTTACTTGTCCTGAGAAGTCTCGCACACATCCTGCCTGCCAGACAGCTGACGCTCGCGATCGACATGACGAGGAAGCACGAACGATCGTATCGAGGAAACCCGGCCTTGTTACTTGAGCAGGTTCATTCCGTCCCTCGGGACGCGGAGCTTACGATGGTCATGTCTGGGAAACGATCCCTGAGGCAGGCGCAGCCCCCAAGGCGATCGAAGGGGCCGGCTACTCCCCGCTTCGGCGGCGGATGATGACGCGATAGGACTCCTCGACCGGTTCTTGCGATAAAACCGTGTGTCCTTCGTTACTGACGCTTTGCGGAACATTGCGAATCGGATCGCCCGCGTCAAGAATCACCGAAAGGACTTGCCCCTGCTCCATCGTCTCAAGCTTCAGCTTCGTTTTTACAAAATTGTAGGGACAAATCACGCCCCGCAAATCCAATTCGGCATCGGGCTGAGGCAATCGATCATGATTCTTCACACATTTCTCCTCTACAGATGATCAAGGCGGCGCTGGGAAATCCTACCAGGGAATGTCAAAGGCCACAACACGTCGGGCAAGACGACGGGCAAAAAAAAGGGGCAGCTTGTTCAGCTGCCCCTTCCCGCAAAAACCCGTCGTGTACGCTTTACTGCAGCCCCTTGACCAGATTGGGCTTGGCGGTGTCTGTTCCATAATCTGACTTGTTCTTGTCACCGTAACCCCAACCCGGCTGTGGCTCACAATTCCAGCAGGGAGCGGCACCGGTGAATTCGCCGACTGTGGTCGTGACGGTGCCGTTCGTCACCTCGCCCGGAAGCACACCACCGGCCACGCCGCCCGTCATGCTGCTGCTATTGGTCTCAATGCCGCGCTCAGTCATAGGATTCGGGCGCTGTCCGAGTCCGCCGAAACCAGCCAGCTTCTCGTTGCCACGAAGCACCGCAACCTCACGAACGATCTTCTTCCCCGTCCCGAACGGTTGCGCGGCACTCGTCTCCTCGATAGCCTGGATGGTGACGTCATCGCCGGTTTCGATTGTCCGAATCTGGTCAAAATTGGTGCGATCGTCGAAATAAACGGTGCGGTAGTCCATCGCTCCGCCACCTGCGCGTCCCTCATCGTGAGAACTTCCACCGCCTTCCAAATGCATCTTCCTTCCCGGAAAATCAATCGCGAGCACTCGACCATATACCGTCTCAGGCTGCGACAACCGATCGAGGAAATTAGTCCGATCGAAGGTGGTCACGCGAGTGCTCGAACCGGAAACGTCGCCGACTCCCACGCCAACGCCCATACCGGATTGATTGGACTGCAGGCGTTCCTGAGCCCCTGCCACACCGACGGAGCCGACAAAAAGAACTGCCGCTCCTAGTGCCAACACCTTACGCATGTGCTGCCTCCTTGGTGAGATTAGAGAATGAAGTAAATGACGGACGACAAGACAGGACGATCTGAGACACATGAAATCTTCGTATTATCATCATGCTAGGGGGCGGACTATAGGCTACTGTCGAAAACATGTCAAGGGGGATTATTTTGTATGCAAAACCGGGGTTGCTTATGGCCGAAAAGAGCCATGAGAGACCTGGTTCATGGTGCCCGGAGGGAGGGTCGAACTCCCACTCTCTTGCGAGAACCGGATTTTGAGTCCGGCGCGTCTGCCAGTTCCGCCATCCGGGCGACCCATCTATTCCTATTCTATGCTCTTTAAGGGCGCCACTTTTAACACGAAGCCCTACGGGGGTCAATCAGGTTCCCCTCTTTCCTTTACGCAAAAGCCGGTGCTAGAATGTCGCACGAATCGTTTTTTCACCAGGAGGAGTCTTACGCCATGGCTGAAGTGCAGTGTGTCACATGCGGGCAAGCGGGGGAACCGATCACCGATCCCCTATTCATGGGAAAGCTTGAAGCGGAAATCAAGTCAAAGGTGTGCAAACCCTGCTGGAAAAAATGGGAATCCATGCGGGTCATGGTTATCAACGAATACCAGGTGAACCTTGGCGATGAGAGCGGACGTGAACTGGTGAAGAAGCAAATGAAGGCCTTCCTCAAGATCGGCGCGGAACAGGCCGATACTTCAAAAATAGACCAGAATTATCGCCCCCAACCCTGAGCCGCCGCGATTCAGCGTGCCGTCCCGTCCCCCGCCGCCGGGTCTTTCGGACATTTCTCCTGCGATCTCGCAGGCTTCGTTGACAGGCCAATTTCAGAAATGATACATTGCGCTCTTCCTGTTCAATTCGGAACTCGTTTCCGTCTGCCGGAAGAGGAGTGTGGTTTGCCGTGATTACGCAGATGCATATGAAAGGGTTGATGTTCGACCCTTATAACAACGCCTACATTGTCGTCCTGCGCGACGAAGAGGGAACCGAAATGCTCCCGATCTGGGTCGGCAAGACCGAAGCCGGCGCAATCAGCATGGCGTTGGAGAACGTGGCCCCGCCGCGTCCGATGACCCATGATTTGATGAAATCCATCCTGGATGCCTACGACGCCAAGGTAATCAGCGTGGTCATCACGGATCTGAACGAGAACACCTACTACGCAAAAATCCACCTCACGTATGAAGATTCGGAATACACCGTCGATGCGCGGCCCAGCGATGCAATCGCCTTGGCGCTGCGTTCCAATGCGCCGGTGTTTGCAAGAGAATCCGTGCTCAACAAGCAGAGCTCCGAAGAACTCGAACAGTGGCTGGAAAATTTAAAGCCGGAAGATTTCGGCAAATTGGATTCGTAACGACAATGGATGACCCGGGCCAGACGAAATCCCCGAAGGATCAGGTGCTCGTCGAGTATAAGGTCGATCGCGTACTCGACGAAACCAGCACGGACACCAAAATCGTCGTGCTTGCCCGTCAGGACGGCCAGACCGATTCATTTCCTATTTGGGTGGGGGCGGCGGAAGGTCATGCGATCAAGCTGGCTCTCGACACCACGGTCACGCCGCGCCCGATGAGCCACGATCTCATCAAGAGTTTTGCCGACCACTTGGGTGTGACCGTCAAACGCGTGGTGATCAGCGACGTCAAGAACAGCACGTATTATGCGACGATCTATCTCGAAAATAACGGCGTGGAGCGCACGGTCGACGCCAGGCCGAGCGACGCCATTTCATTGGCGCTACGGACGCATGGACCGATCTATATCACCCAGGACGTCCTGACGCGCCGCAACACGGCCAACCTCGACTCGTGGTTGGCCAAACTGGACAGCAAGAACATCAACCAGCAGGAAGTACGGGAATCCTGATCCATTCGCATGTGAAGGAGCGCGGAAAGACGATGTCGACTTATCTACAGAAACCGGCTGATGTGCAAGAGAAGTGGTACCTGGTGGACGCTGAGGGGAAGACCTTGGGACGCCTCGCGGCCAGGGTGGCAGGGATGCTTCGCGGCAAGCATCGCCCGACCTTCACTCCCAATGTTGATATGGGCGACCATATCGTCATCGTGAACGCCGAGAAGATCCAATTGACCGGCGACAAGATGGAAACGAAGCTGTACCGAAACCATTCAGGCTATCCAGGCGGATTGAAGACCGTGACCGCCAAGCACGTGTTCCGCAAAGACCCGACAAAATTGTTAGTCGAGGCCATCGAGGGCATGCTCCCGAAGACGCCGCTCGGCAATCACATGGCCAAGAAGCTTCGCGTGTACGTGGGCTCCTCGCACCCCCATCAGGCCCAGAACCCGGAGACGATCACGCTCTAATTTCGAGACGACTGAAGAAGGAGGCGTTCCAGCATGGCAGTGGCAACTCAATATGCAACCGGACGAAGGAAATGTGCGATCGCCAGAGCCTGGGTGACCGGGACGGCGGGCGACATCACGATCAACGATCAGCCGCTCGAGAAGGCGTTTCCCCGCTTGACCCTGCGACAGATCATCCAGCTCCCGCTGGAACTCGCTGGCGTGGCAGGCAAGTATTCGATCAAAGCCACCGTGCACGGCGGCGGGCCGACCGGCCAGGCCGGCGCGATACGGCATGCCATTGCACGGGCACTGGTGACGATGAACCAGCCGCTCCGCACCCCTCTCAAGAAAGAGGGATTGTTGACGCGGGACTCCCGTGTGAAAGAACGAAAGAAGTACGGTCAAAAGGGCGCCAGAAAGCGGTTCCAGTACTCGAAGCGCTAAGCGCCGGAGCCGGCATCGAAAAAAGGGAAGGCTCCCGGCCTTCCCTTTTTTTATGTCTGCCGCTATAAGCAGGGACACCTACAAGGATGGTGCAAAAGACCTTCCATCAATGCCGCAGCAAGCGAGAGCCCGAGGAGGCACACACCGCACTTCGTGTGTCCCGTTCGTCCTTGATATTGATCTTGGCGAACGGATAAACACCTTCGCGCGCGTTGCAGCGTTGCTTGATATACGGGAGACGTAGACATCCTCAGCGAACAGCCATGAGAAAGATTCGCATCGCCATCGCAGGAGCCAGCGGGTATGCCGGAGCGGAGCTCGTCCGCCTGGCCGCCCTCCATCCGCATTTTGAACTCGTTGCAGTGACGTCCGAAAAATCCGCCGGGATTCCTGTGGCAACCGTCTTCCCGAGTCTTGCCGGGTTGGTCCCATTGACCTTTCATGCTCTCGCCCCCGAGGCCATTGCGCAGGGGGCCGATGCGGTCTTTCTTGCCCTGCCCCACACCAAATCGTTGGCCCCCGTCGCAGCCTGCATGGAGACCGGCAAGTTCGTGGTCGACTTGAGCGCGGATTACCGGCTCAATGATCCGGCGACCTATGAACGCTGGTATCAAGCTCCTCATACGCATGCGCACCTGTTGAAAGATGCAGTCTACGGGCTTCCGGAACTCCACCGCGCGGCCATCGCGAAAGCGAAACTGGTCGCCTCTCCCGGATGCTATCCGACCGCTGCAATCCTGCAGCTGGCGCCGCTGTTCGCCCATGATCTGGTACAGCCTCATACGGTCGTGATCGATGCCAAGTCCGGAATTTCAGGCGCCGGGCGCAGTCCCGCACTCGCCTATCATTTTCCGGAAGCCCATGAGTCGCTGGAGCCCTACAAGATCGGCCAGCATCGTCATATTCCTGAGATCGAACAGGAGCTCCGCGGCCTCCTTCAACGCCACGCCGGCCCGGCGAGCGCCGATCCGGTTTCATCGACCGTCGCCTTTACGCCGCATCTGGTTCCAATGAACCGTGGGATCTTGAGTACCGCATATTGTCGCCTCAAGAAACCGATGGCGCTCCCGGAAATTCGCGCGCTCTACAGAACATTCTATAAGGACGAGCGTTTCGTCAGGTTCCTCGAAGAGACCATGCCCAATCCCCGCTACATCAAGGGC
>DATGEA010000161.1:0-2555 GCA_035310605.1 Nitrospira sp.
AGATGGTGGTACTCTGCGTGCTCATCCTCCCGCTAATCAAGATCAACATAGAACGAAGGCGCGGTTATTTCGGGGCCGGCGAACCGGTCTACGGGTTATTCAGTGTCAGTACGTTCGTTCGAAACGGGCAAACAGTCGCTCCCATGCCAAACGACGGTGAAACCTGGAAGAGAGTTGGTAGTGATCCTCGCGATGGTGCCGGCGGCCTCTGCGTGGAGTTCGCCAATGGAGATGTTCGACGCTTCGCATTGACCGAAGATAAAGCGCAACGCCTATGGACGATTCGTAGCGAGAATTCGAGCTGGGCTGGCTCATTGCATTACGAGATCCAGCAGAATGGCGACGTTTCGCTCGACGGGAGACTTGGCAGCGATTCCGTTGATATGGTGCTCCGCCGGGTCGACGAGAGTAAATTCTTTCCGCTCCTAGGTTCTGCGTAGTTCATCATCGGGTCATTGAGCACCGATAAGATGGCGAACCGGTCGGGAAAAACCGCTTGATCGCCACAATCTTCTTCACCGTCATGTGAAGCCGGCTGCCAAGAAGCTCGGACTTCCGATGACAGTCGATCTGCGCAGCTTCCGAACCATGCACGCCAGTCTCATGCGCCGATTTGCTCGCCTTGAAGTTGCGCGTGACAACATGGGACACGCAGGCAGCACGGGAAGCATCACCATGGATGTCTACTCGAAGACATGGTGGGAAGAGCGCGTTGAGGCCGTCAATTGGATCGTGGAAGCAGTTTTCAGCGAGCCAGAAAAGAGAAGTGATGCAACCGCTCTCAATAACTTGCGCAGCGATTCATCTCAAGGTAAAGATTGGGTACCCTTTGGGGAACCCCAGGCGGATTTGGTTGAGGAGAATTGATCGTAAGTTTTTGATTTTATTGGTCGGGGAGAGAGGATTTGAACCTCCGACCCCCTGGTCCCGAACCAGGTGCTCTACCAGGCTGAGCCACTCCCCGAACATGGGTTGCAGACGTGCATTACCGGGGTGCGGCCTGGCGCATCATTCCCCTCAACTGCACTCGCATTAGTGTAACAGAATTCAGAGCCCTGCAAATTCGGTCGCAAGGCTCTGAAAAACCTCTCAAATATAGAGAAGATTGCCGGTGACTTCGGCATCACAGATGCCGTATCAATTGCTGTCTTTCGCGCCTCCCGTGGCAGGCATATCGAGCACAACGAGTTCGAAACGAGTCTCGCCCGGGTGGGAACCCTCAAATCCCACAATGTGCTGGTGACGCTTGGAACCGGCTTTAAGCTGGTAGCCTTTGTCCCCTGCCTTATAGGCATAGCTTTCGCTATGGTCATCGATACTTACATCGGGATGACCATTCTCTGCACAGCTTAGACCGTCGGACGTTGTCACAGGGGTTCCGACAGGCTTGCCATCGTTGCACGCAATCACATCGCCGTAGCGGCCAAGAGCCTTGCGGTAAAACTCGCTGACCTTATCCTCACTGTCGGGCGTAGAGAAACTGGCCGCCTTTACACGCAGTTCCCATTCCCCAAAGCCCATGTGAATATCGGCGGATTTGTGCTTGCCGTCTTTGCTGATGGCCTGTGCGCCTGGGTAAACGGGCAAACCAATGTCGGCCGCCGTCACCTGATCGGTATTCACGTGGACGCCGCCAAACGGCGTGTCCACCTGCACGGTCTTCTCTTCACCGTTGGAGCCTTTATCGACGTGAACCCGGCAACCGGCAAGCAGTCCTGCAATCGCTGCGCCGGCCACCAGTACGGTGACTTTTCCCATCGTGTTCCATTTCATGGCAATCGCCCTCTGGCCCTTTTATACGCCAGGGATTGCGAAAATGTTCCCAGGGAATTTGAAGATCAGTGGGTTGAGTGGCCGTCTTCCTTGCTGCTGGTGGCAAACAGAATTGAAGCCACAAAGACTGCAACGATGACGGGTACGACCAGGAAGGGGGAAGAAATGCTCATCGGGGAAGCTCCTTAACTCTTACTCAGAGTAGCAAATCGGAGAGCAATGTTCAGCATGCAGGCAAGCCTCCGCTGCAAAAATCAGCCGGCGAACGATCAGGTCATCCGCCGGCTGAAGGTTGCGCTCGATTCAGGCTACTGATTGGCCGTCTTCGCCGGATAATTTACCTGGATGGTCAGGATCTCGTATGGGTGAATCGGGACCTTAACCACATCGCCTGCTACCTGGAGCGGGCCTCCTTCCGGAGTCTCCATCAGATTGGTGACGGTTGCTCCCGTTGCACCGGCAGGCACGTGGAACTCGGCGGTCGAGCTCTTCCCTGCCCACTCATAGGCCCTGAAGATCAGGCCATCGGCATCTTCTGCCTTCTTCACCGCCGTTAGCACCACGTTCTTTGGCGATACCGACGCAAACGAGTGCGCGGCGGGCAGCGACCCGGCATGAGCTGTGGTTACAGCTGCCTCCAGCGGGTAGTTGTATTCCCAGCCACGGCGCATGGTGTTGGAAGTTTTCCAGCTACCCGCGTGCGGATACACAGCGTAGTGGAAGTGGTGATGTCCCTGGTCGGCTTCGGGGTCAGGCCACGTGGGTCCGCGAAGCAGCGTAAG
>DATGEA010000162.1:0-2888 GCA_035310605.1 Nitrospira sp.
CACGGCCCTTCTTATCGGTCTCCTCCATGGCATCACCGGCGAGACGAAGCATGAGGGAGCGGACAGAGCCCGTGTTCCAATCCTCGTCAGTCATTCCCTGCCCATCAGGGCGCAACCAGGAGATGTCCTTGATCTCCGATCCATGGATCCGGCGTCCTTGAAAAAAGCGCCGCCGCCTGAGAACCGGGTGCTTCTTCCGCAGGCCAACGAGACGTTGCGTGAATACCATTAACTCACGGGCCGCACGGTCCAGTTTCCAGTCGTACCAACTGAGCTCATTGTCTTGGCAGTACGCATTGTTGTTGCCCTGCTGCGTCCGGCCGATCTCGTCGCCCCCGCAGATCATTGGGACACCCTGCGAGAGCAGGAGCAATGCCAGGAAGTTCCGCTTCTGCCGCTCTCTGAGCTCGTTGATGGCAGCATCGGCGGTCGGTCCCTCGACCCCGCCATTCCAGCTCAGGTTGTCGTCCGTGCCGTCACCGTTGTTTTCACCATTCGCTTCGTTGTGCTTGTGGTCGTACGAGACGAGATCGTGGAGTGTGAATCCATCGTGTGCCGTGACGAAATTGACGCTCGCAAAGGGGCGCCGCCCGCTCATACTGTAGAGGTCGCTGCTCCCGGTCAGCCGGTACCCCAACTCTGCCACCTGGCCTCCATCACCTTTCACGTACCGCCGGATGGTGTCCCGGTACTTGCCGTTCCATTCGGCCCAGCCGACCGGAAAGTTGCCGACCTGATAGCCGCCATCGCCCACGTCCCAGGGCTCCGCGATCAGCTTGACCTGGGACAGGATGGGATCCTGGTGGAGGATGTCGAAGAAAGCGCTCAGCCGGTCGACGGCATGTAGTTCTCGCGCGAGCGTGGAGGCGAGATCGAAACGAAATCCGTCCACGTGCATCTCCGTCACCCAGTAACGCAGACTATCCATGATGAGTTGCAGGGTCCGGGGATGCATGACGTTGAGCGTGTTCCCGCAACCCGTATAGTCCATGTAATAGCGATAGTTGTCCGCCACCAGCCGGTAATAGGTGGCATTGTCGACCCCTCGAAACGACAGGGTGGGACCGAGGTGATTGCCTTCAGCCGTATGGTTGTAGACCACGTCCAGGATGACCTCGATTCCCGCGCTGTGGAGGGTCTTGACCATGCTCTTGAATTCCCGTACGTGGCGGCCTCGAACCGGCGATCTGGCGTAGCGACTATCGGGGGCAAGAAAGCCGATGGTGTTGTAGCCCCAGTAGTTTGTGAGGCCGCGATCGTACAGGTGTTTGTCGCAGACGAAATGCTGGACGGGTAGCAACTCAAGGGCGGTCACCCCCAGAGCAAGCAAATGGTCGATCACGGCGGGCGTTGTGAGGGCGGAATAGGTTCCACGCATGGGTTCCGGGACGTCGGGATGTCGGGCGGTGAAGCCCTTGACGTGCACTTCATAGATGATCGTTTTGTCCCAGGCCGTCTTGAGCAGATGATCTCCGCCCCAGGTGAACGCCGGATCGATGACGACACACTTAGGCATGTGCCCGGCGTTGTCCTGGGTGTTGAATGAGAGATCGGCCTTGGGATCCCCGATTGTATAGCCAAAGATGGCGTCGGACCACTGGATCGTGCCGGCGATGGATTTGGCATATGGGTCGATCAAGAGGTTGTTCGGATTAAAGCGGTGCCCGGCTTCTGGTTCATAAGGGCCATGGACTCGGTATCCATAATGCTGTCCGGGCAGTATCTCCGGTAGGTACACATGCCAGACCTGATCGGTTTGCTCCTCTACTCGAATGCGCGCCGAGTCTCTGTCGGAGTCGGGTCCGTCGAACAAGCAGAGTTCAACAGCCGTGGCATTCTCGGAAAAGATGGCGAAGTTGACTCCCTCGCCATCCCATGTGGCTCCCAATGGATAGGGGCTTCCAGGCCAAGTTCTCACTTCTCTTCCGTCCGTATTTCCGTATTGGTTGTGAGCTACGAACAGCACAAGAAGTCTAGGAACTTCTTTAGGAGTTCCCCCAAGAGACATGTGTCTCATAGTACGATGTAAAATTTATGATACGTCTGGATGACAGACTTTGTCTGTTCAATATCGCACAGATGTTGGTTGCAAAGAGCAAAAACTCAGTAGGAAACCCTTCCGGTGCTTCGAACAGTGCGCATGCCACTGCCCCAACACGTTCCTCAGCGAAGTCGGCAGAGGCAAAACAAGTCTGCCGTCGCCGAACAAACACACGATCTTTTCACGAAGGGATGCGGCGGATGCCGTGTTCTATATCCAGGCGGGCAAGGTCAAGCTGACCGTAGTCTCACAGCAGGGCAAAGAAGCCGTCGTCGCGATTCTGGAACAGGGGGCCTTTTTCGGGGAAGCCTGCCTCGCCGGACAGACGGTTCGGACGGCGACCGCGACCACCGCGGAAGACTCCAGGCTCGTGCACATAGACAAAGAAGCCGTGATCCAGGCGCTGCACGAGTAGCCGGCGTTCGCAGAATTGTTTACGTCCTATCTGCTGGCGCACACGATTCGCATCGAAGAGGATTTGGTGGATCATCTCTTTAACTCCAGCGAGAAGCGGCTCGCGCGGGTACTGCTGTTGTTGGCCCACTTCGGCAAAGAAGGCAAGCCGGACCCGGTGATCGCGAAGCTGAGTCAGGAAACGCTCACCGAGATGGTCGGGACCACGCGCTCCCGCGTCAGTTTCTTCATGAATAAGTTCCGCAAACTAGGCTTCATTGATTACATTGGCACAATGCGCGTGCACAGCTCCCTCCTCAATATCGTCCTCCACGTCTAGATTCCCATACGATCTGCCCCCTCACGAGCACAGCGAAAAGGACCTCTAGTCATTGAGTCCGATGAGGTCCACTGCACCATTCCGCCGACTGATCCACGAACCGGCTCAATCGCT
>DATGEA010000163.1:0-5592 GCA_035310605.1 Nitrospira sp.
TCTAGACTGTTAAGAGAAGCTGGGAGAAACTTACCTCGCTACCTTTCTTGACTCGATGCGTCAAGTGTTTCCGGTTCATGGGAATAGGAGGATCCGCTTGTTGGGAAGGAAACACATAAAACTACCGGAACGCAACATGACTGGAAACCAATGTAAGAGGTGCCACTAGTGGCACCTGGACACGTAATGTATTGTAACTGCATGAGACGCAGTGTCACTTTTTGCTCTGTGTTTTTATCGCAATTGATTGATCTTCCACCTTTTCAGTCTCTCTTGAAAAGGCTGGTGTCGACAGTTCGATCCTGTCCCTCGGCACCATTTCAACGACTTACACGATCCCAAATGAGTTCTAATTAGGCAGGTGGCACTGAAGTGGCACTTGTGTAGGGCTTTGAGTTTCTTTCGCTCACCCGCCTATCTTACTTCTCTCATCCGTTAAAGGACCAGTCCGGCAAATGGCGCAACGAAACCTCGTTCAGTCTCAATGACCTTGAGGACCTCCTCGCCGTCGCGCGTGAAGCGAAGGAGTGGATTACCACTCACATCTAAAGCGCTGAGCTTCATTGAAGGGAACCCTCCAGCCATCCCGTGGCTTCTCCGTTCAGTGTTTATCAACCAAGGCTGAAGTGGGGAATTCGTTTCTCTACGGCAACAGCATTACAAGCCTTGATTGATGGGGTCGGGAGACTATGCTACGCTCTCGATCGTGCAACTCAAACCTAACACCTCATCGTGGTCTCAGGCGGTACTCCTTGCGTGGGTTTCTGCCTGGATGCTCGCAGTCCCCTTATTCCACGTGCATGCAGAAACGGAGCTCCACCACGGAGAAGCCGGTCATGTCCACGGTGGAACGGTTCATACGGTTTTCTCTCCCGACCTAGACGGCGAATTCGACAGTCATCACGACATGATTGATGGCATCGGAAACACTTTTCCGAGCCATGTCGCCACCTTTGGACATCCCGCACACGCTTCTGAGAATATCGAATTAGGATTCTCATTCCTCAGCGATTCGACCGATCGCAAACTTTCCAAACCGCTTCTCTCATCTGGCCTTGTCGTTGAGTCCATCGCGATCCATGTTGTTGCTCCTAGTCCTTCCGTGACAGAGAACAGATCATTCACTCCTTCACTTCCGTTCTTCACTCGCGACATTCCATCCCGAGCACCACCGTCACTCCTCAGCTAGCGTTCATTTTTCATTACACTTCGTGACGTTGTCGTAGGCATCTCTGCCCGGGATGTGCTTTCTCGGCAACCCACGAAACTGCTTGCGAAGCAGAGGAGGCTCCTGATGAGTCCTCGAATGTTACTCTCGGTCTTGGTTCTGTGCTGCTTATTCGGTCGGAGCCAGGCCGACCGGATGGTCTGGGCCGCTGAACCACGCTCCCCCTCCTATTCATTGGCCGAAATATTGGCACTTGCCGTAGAGCACAGCCCTATCCTGGCCGGTGCAGAGGGGTTGGTGAAGCAAAGTCATGGCCAACAGATCGCGGCGGGGGCGTATCCGAATCCGTCAATTTCAGGTGCTGCCGGCCGCGGTGCGATTCGTGACCCCAGCACCGGTGTGCGCATCACCGAGCGGACGGTGACCGTCGAACAACCGCTCGAATGGCATGGTAAACGGCAGGCTCGCCAGGAGGCAGCGGACGCAGGAGTGGCCGGGGCCAGTGCCGCGCTGGAAGAAACCCGCCTGGCACTCTTTGCCGATGTCAAAGTGGCGTTCTATTCGCTGCTCTTTGCCCAACGTGATGCTGAGCTCGCGACACAGAACGTGACCTCGGTCGAAGAGGTGTTACGCACTGTGAAAGCACGAGTGGCCGCCGGCGAAGCGACTTCCTTCGATACAATGAAAGCGAGCGTGGAGGTACAGAAGGCCCAGAAAGAAGTTGCCCGTGCACAGAATGCCTTGCTGGTGGCAAAAACTCGGCTCAACACACTCACGGCCGGTTCATTAGGGAAACAATTCTCCATCCAGGGGGACTTCCAGTCTCCGAAAGAAGGGCTAGATCTGGATCGTCTAACGGCCCAGGCATTCGAGCAACACCCTACCCTACGGCGTTTGACGAAGCTGGCGGAACAGGCCGAACACAGCGTCCGGTTCGAGCGGGAATCTCGCGTGCCCAATATCAGTGTGCAAGGACAGTATCACCGGGAAGCCGGGGATGAGTCGGTCACTGCGGGGCTGAGCGTGCCGCTCCCCCTCTGGTATCGACGACAAGGCGAGATCGAGACGGCTTTAGGCACGAAACATCGTGCGGATGCCGAGCGGCTGCGGGCGCAGAATGAGTTGGAACAGGCGATCACACAACATGCACAAGAAGTCCGCACGGCGCAGGACCAACTTCACGTCTTTGAGACCGGCCTGCTGAAGCAAGCTGAGCAGACATTGGCCGTAGCCCGCACCAGCTTTCGACAGGGCGCAGCGAGTCTCTTGGATGTGCTGGATGCCCAGCGCGTCTATCGGCAGACCCTGCTGGAATACGCCCAGGTGCGAGCAGATCTCTCGATTGCCCTGGTCCGGTTGGAACGATCCCTGGGGGCATCGCTATGAGGGAACCACAGTTGTCGATGCGTGAGACAGGAGCCTCCCCATGAAACGACGAACCACAACAAGCGGGATGATCGCTGCCACCATGCTGCTTCTAGCAGGCTGCGGCGATCGCGGGACAGAGCCGCCCACACGCCCCCCTGCGGTCGAGCGTACACCGGGCACGAGCGGCCCCCGATCGATTCATGCGCCTGCAGTTGTCCAAGAGCGACTACGAACAGCGCTCGTCATGCGACACTCAATTCCTGACGTGGTCACAGCTCCCGGCGAGGTCGCACTCGATCTCAAACAAGTGGCCAAGATCACCTCGCGCATCGAAGGACAGGTTGAAAAGATCCACGTTCAATTGGGAGATCGAGTCAAGCCGGGACAACCGCTTGTTGCCATCGGCAGCTTGCAGCTCGACCAATTGATCGAAGAATACCTGGTCGGCAAAGCCCAAGCGGATGTCGCGGAGAATACCTTCCGCCGTACGGAGAAACTCCGAGCCGATGACATCGTGCCCGAGCGGAAGCTCATCGAAGACAAAGGCCGATACCTGGAAACGAAGGCCCGATACCAACACATCCGCGAGAAACTGCTGAACATGGGACTGTCGGCATCGGAACTCAGAGAGCTCGAACGAGGCGGGCACGAGGAAAGCCACCGGTATACGCTGACCTCCCCTATCGCCGGGACGGTCGTGGCTCAGAATGCAGTACGCGGACAGGGCGTGGCGCCGGGAAACGAGTTGTTCGAAGTGGTCGACACGAGTCGCGTATGGGTGTTTGCCAACTTGCCCATCGAGCAGGCGCGCAAATTCCAAGAGGGGGACACAGGAACGATCACGCCGAAAGGTGGGGAGCCGATCACCGCGCCGCTCACCTACCTGGCACCGGTCGCCGACGAAACCACGCGAACCATTCAGGTTCGATTTGAAGCCGCGAATCCACGAGGACGACTGAAGCCACGCGAATATGTCGACGTGACTCTGACGCTGCCTGGCTCGCCCACACTGGCAGTTCCAGAGTCGGCAGTGACGACCGTGGAAAAGATCAGGGGCGTGTTCATTGAACAGGATTCCGCATACACCTTCGTACCGACCGACCTTGGTCGGGAAGGGGGCGGATGGGTCGAAGCGCGAAGTGGGTTGAAAGAAGGAGACCGGGTGGTCATTGAGGGGGTCTTTGACCTGAAGAATGTATTACTCAAAGAACACATCGGGTCCGGAGAGGGAGGGTAGCATGGAAAAGCTATTCACCCTCTCGCTGCGCTACCGATTCTTCACTCTGGTAACGTTAAGTCTCGTCATCGTCATCGGGCTGTGGTCTTTTAGCCGCCTCACCATTGACGCCATGCCGGATCTGACACCGGTCCAGGTCCAAATCCTGACCCGTTCACCAGCGCTCGGCCCGGTTGAAGTGGAACAGTTCATCACGTTTCCGATCGAAGCCTCGCTGAGCGGATTGCCCGCTCTACGCGAGCTCCGCTCCGTGTCGCGCTATGGGCTCTCGGCGGTCACCGTGATCTTTGAAGACCAGACAGACATCTACCGCGCGAGACAGTTAGTCGCTGAACGGCTGACCCGCGCGATAGAACGTATCCCCGCCGAGTATGGCCGGCCGATCATGGGACCTCTGACGACGGGATTGGGTGAAGTGTATCAATTCACGCTAAAAGGAAACGACTACAGCGCCATGGCACTTCGGACACTCCTCGAATGGGATATCGGGATGCGGCTGCGAGCAGTGCCGGGAGTCGTGGAAGTCAATATTTGGGGAGGCGAGCCCCAACAGTTCCAAGTCGTGGTAGACCCAGCCAAACTCCTCTCCTACAAACTCTCGCTCCGGCACGTGTTTGAAGCGCTCGAACGCAACAACGCCATCGCAGGCGGTGGCTACATTGAGCGTCAACGCGAACAATTGCTCATTCGTGGTGAAGCCTTGGCGACACAGGTAACCGACCTTGCGAGGATTGTCGTCGCGCACGGCCCCGGGGGAGTCCCGATATACATTTCAGACCTTGCAGAGGTGAAGGAGGCGTCCGCGCTCCGCATCGGCGCGGCAACCGCCATGGGAGAGGGCGAAACCGTCATCGGAATGGTCCAGATGTTGGCAGGCGAAAATGCCCAACAGGTTGTCCAGCGTGTTAAAGCACGGGTGAGAGAAATTGAGGCGTCCCTCCCCTCTGGGGTGACCATCGAGCCGTACTATGATCGAACGCTGTTGGTCTCGAAGGTGATCCATACCGTACGGAATAATCTGTTAGAAGGGGGACTCCTCGTCATTGCCGTGCTGTTCATTTTTCTCGGCGATCTCCGCGCAGGCGTGATCGTGGCGTCTGCCATTCCGTTGTCGATGTTGATCGCGTTCACCGGCATGATGCAGGCAGGGCTCTCCGGCAATCTCATGAGCCTCGGCGCCATCGATTTCGGCTTGCTCGTCGATGGCTCGGTCGTGATGGTCGACAACATCCTTCGACGATTGGCGACAAAGGGGGTCATGACCCCGGAAGTCAGACTGAATGAGATCCAGGCGGCCGGACACGAGGTCCTTCGCCCCATGACCCTGGCCGTCACCATCATCATCCTCGTATACGCGCCCATCCTGGCACTCACCGGGATTGAGGGGAAGATGTTCCGTCCGATGGCGATCACGGTCATCCTGGCTCTGGCCGGCTCACTCCTCCTTGCGGTGACGGTCACTCCGCTGCTCGCCTTTTGGTTTGTGAGGGCTACACCCGGACATGAGGACACACGTGCGATCGGTATGCTTCGCCGTGCCTACGAACCCTGTCTCAGATGGGCAATCGCACGCCCGGCGTGGGTGGTGACGCCGGCCGTCGCGCTGTTTATCGTCAGCCTCGGAATAAGCCCCTGGCTCGGCATCGAGTTTGTGCCTCGACTCGATGAGGGGGATATGGCGATCCAGCTCTGGCGATTGCCCAGCGTGTCGCTGACCGAGTCGGTCCGGAATGCCTTAGAGGTTGAGCGGGTGCTTCGCAAATTTCCTGAAGTCGTGCAGGTGGTGACCAGGACCGGAAGTCCCGAGGTGGCGACCGAC
>DATGEA010000164.1:0-6784 GCA_035310605.1 Nitrospira sp.
GTGATTCAAGTCGTAATTCAGTTCCAGGCGGCGTTCATGAAAAGCTCCGATCCGGCTCTGCGGGAGTTTTTCGATCAGGCCCTTGCGGCGAAATGGACGGATCAAGCAGAACAAATCGGTGCGGGCTTTCGCGCGAGAGGCTGGACCTCCGAGATCGTCGAGGCGTTGTGCGGATATTATGCGACACGGTCAGAACAGCAACGCGCCCGATTGACGGAAGCCTTTGCTCAATTCAACATGCGGCTGGCCGACTTCGAACTCTTGAGTGATCTGTTCGGGAAGGCTCGTGCCAGGTTCAGCCAGCGGGGTCAGGACATCCATCAGATTTTTGCAACGCATAGACGAAGCATGCCGGGCGGAAAACGCGACGATCGAAAGGAGACACGCGATGGCGACCAAGGCGTATATTCTCATCAAAGTTAAGGCAGGGCGGACCAAGGATGTTTTGCAGTCACTGAAGAAACTTGCCGGAGTCGAACAGGCTCACTCCTGCTTCGGACAGCCGGATATATTTGTCTTCATCAGTGTGCATGACGAGCGGTCCCTTTCCGATGTGGTGATTACCAAGATTCATCAGATCGAAGGTGTCGAAGAGACGGACACGCACATCGTAGCCGATACCTAGCCGTTTGAAACCAGAGAGACGATCGTGCCTCCCTGCGCAGCCGAACGGTAACAGGCGTCGGCCGCTTCGACGGCCCGACATCCGTCCAGGCCGGTAACCGGCGGCGGCATACCGGTCCGGATGGCGCGCACGAAGGCTTCGAGAGTGGCAAGGACCGTCGGACGCGGGTCAACGGTCCATTCGTCGGACCTTCCAGAAGCGGTGATCCTGGTGACTTTTCGCTGGGGCCAGTCGGCAATCACGCACCCGGCAGTTCCCACCCATTCCGCTGTTCCCACGCGCCTTGACTCCACCCGTGCAATATCGAGTACGCACGACACTCCGCCGGCCGTACGCAGTTCGACCTTCGCCTCGATTTCTGGAGCGCTCGATGGCATCGGGGCCATCATGGATCGCACTTCGACGATTTCCTCACCGGTCAGGAAACGAACAAGATCCAGCAGGTGAACACCAAGTTCAAGCAGCGCGCCGAGCGGGACCGGTGCTGCGGAACCGGGGAGCACGTTGGCTTTCGTTTCAATATGACTGGTCAGAACGGCCGATTGCAGGGGGCCGATCGTGCGGACTTGCTCTTTCAGCAGAAGAATCGCGGGATCAAATCGTAATGTCTGCGCGGTCATCAAGAGGACACCGGCCTGGTCGGCGGCGCCCACCATGGCCCTAGCCTCAGTGCCGGTGGTTGCCAGGGGTTTTTCGATCAGGATCGGTTTCCCTGCCCGGACTGCGGCGAGGCATATGTCATGACAGAGCGACGGAGGAGTGACAACCACGACGGCCTGCACGCGGGGATCCGCGATCATGGCCCGGTAGTCGCCGAACACGGGAATTTCATACCCGGGTAGCGGCTCCCCGACCGTTCTGCGGCAGACTGCCGCGAGAGCCGCTCCCGGCAGGTCGTGCAACAGGTGCTGGACATAGCGGCTGCCGTGCCGGCCGACGCCGACAAGGCCGATTCCGAGGGCCGTTGTGGCTTTGTGCATCATAGATAATAGAAACTCTAGTCCGGAACTTCAGGCGGGTCAACCCAATCTCCGTTACATTGACAAGCCGGCGGAACGGTCCCTATAGTACGAATGGGCCCGCTGCTTAGGTCGGGCCGGGTTACTCTTATCATGCAGGAGCAACACGAACGATGATCATTTCCACGACCGCCCCCTTTACGCTGGAGCAAATCGGAACCGGAACGTGCCGTTTCCCGAGCGGAGTTGCCATTCCAACTCATACTGATGCGATGGTGGATCCGTACATCAAGACCCGCCTGATGAAACACGTCGAGGTGGAAGGTATTATGTTTTGGCCGCAGGAGAAAGGGCCCTATCCCGGCCTCGTCCTCCTGCATGAGTGGTGGGGTTTGAACTCGCAGATCAAGGACCTGGGAGCCCGCCTGGCCTGTGAAGGCTACGTCATCCTTATCCCCAACCTCTACGGCCGGATCGGCGGCATGGTGACGGGCAATGCCGAGGTCGCTGAGACCCTGATGGGCAAGTGTAACGAGACATTGGTACTCCAAGACATCAATTCTTGTTGCGAGTATTTGAACACTCGGGATTACGTCAAGCGGAATATTCATGGCGTGGTGGGATTCGGTATGGGCGGAACGCTTGCATTGAAGTTCGCCTGTCAACGAAAACGCCTACGCGCGGCGGTTTCCTATTACGGTCGGATGATTCAGCCGGAAACATCGCTCAAAGACCTGCTCTGTCCGGTGCTCTACCATCACGCAGGACAGGATACCTGGGTGCCCGCACAAGAGATCGAACGGCTGCGTACCCTCGCCGCGGAATATCAGAAGCGTGTCGACATTCGGACCTATGCGGATGCTCCCCATGCCTTCAGCAACGAGATGCGGCCTGATTCTTACCGCGAAGCTATAGCGGCTGAGGCTTGGATGGCTACGGCCCAGTTTCTAAAAACCTGCTTTCAGGGAACCTGACAATCCTGTTGATCCTGCGCACCCGGTGATTGCGCAGGCCCATCGTATCATTCCATGCCCAGATCCAATTCCTCATGGCCGACCAGATACGGACGCGTCGCCGGTCTGTTTCTGGTTCTCCTCTTGAGCCTCGGTCTCACGGGTGTTTCCGCAGGCGCGATTGATGGAGTTCAATCTTCCGGAGTGCCTGACTGGGCGCGACTCATCCAGACCCACCAGGAGAGTCTCGGAAAGCTGGACTCGGATCAGGTTGCGCTCGACCTGTTTGTGGGCAAGATCGGTCCCGCACTTGCGCTGAACGATTCGGCGGCGACCCTCGGCGCGAAGGGAATTCCCGCCAGGCTGGCTAGCGAACTGCTTCTTCCTGATATCACGAAGTCCGCGCAGCGGTTGCTCGCCGCCTTGACCGCTTGGCAGATTGCGGAACGAACGATCAGATCACTAACCGAGAACGCGGAACAGGCCGCCGGGCCTGTCACCGTCGCTCCCTCACAGATCGAGTGGCTGACGGCCAAGGGGCCATTTCCATCACTGACCGGGACGATCCAACCGCCCGCGACGGAGGAGGCTTCCAAGACGGGATCGCCCGAAGGCGGCGTGCATGCGACGGCCGTTGCCGTTGCAGCAGGCCGATTGACGCAGGAAGCCGGCCAGCAGGCCATGGAGGAATGGTGGCGGCTCAAGACCTGGAAAGATCGTGTCCGCGTTGGCCGCGGACAATCCCGTCTATGTGGGACCTGGCAATGGGTCATTCACAATCATCAGCAGCATCATCACGAGCAAAAGCTGTCATTGCTCTTTCCTCCTCCGGGAAAAGAAGGCACGGGGATTCCCGGTCTCGCAGAAATTGTCGTGCTGGGTGATACCGTCTATCTCCGCTGGGAAATGGAGGGCAAGACACAGGAAGACAGCCTCTTGTTCTCCAAGGAGGGGCAGAGACTCGAGGGAACCTTTGTGAATTCTCAGGGGGGCTGGGGTTCGATCAGCGGAAAGCGGACGGCCTCCTGCACGCTCCAATAACTACGAAGACCGCGCCTCCGCTCGAGACTTCCACAAGCCCCGGGCGAACAGCCCCCAGCCCGCAATGAATGCTGCACCCCCCAGCGGCGTCAGGGCTCCCAGCCAACGGATGCCGCTCAGAGACAGAACATAGAGACTTCCTGAAAACAGGACAATGCCACAGGTGAACAACCAGCCGACTGGCGCCAGACGTTGATCCGGATAGCGTTCAACAGCCCACGACACGAGACCAAGTCCCAGTGCATGGTACATTTGATAGCGTGCAGCGGTTTCGAATACTGCCAACATGCCTGGATCAAGCAGGCTTTTCAGGAAATGGGCTCCGAATGCTCCGGCAGCCACTGCGATCCCGGCAAAGATCGTCCCCAATAAGAGAAACAGAGATGAGCGGTTCTTCATAGGCGGTAACCTCCTCCCCTCTCCGATTCGCATCAGATCCAGCGGTGCCTTGGGGCGGCATAGTACCAGACTCTCCTGTGTCTCGGTATGACGACGGAATGTCTTTCCTGTCGGCTCACCATCCCCGTAATACATTGAACGAGTGGCGACACAGTACTCGCCCGTCCAAGAACGGCATCGAAACATGTTCGGTCCAGTACCATTTAGGGTAGGTTCCCCCACCTCTTGAGGAATAGCCAGACAATCCTTCCCGGCATTACTCTGAGCCTCATGTTATGGCTCAGGAGAAACATATGACCTGCTGGTCGATACCGAATCTGGTCGTTGAGTGCGTGCTGGTGAGCGTGACAAAACAGCTCGAAGCTGACGGTTGTGTCCTCAAGTTCACGGAAGCCAGCTGCAAGGTTACCACCCCCGATCACCTGGTCCCTGGAGACTTCGTGAAAGTCCGTTTATGGTTGGAAGGAGAAGGTCCCTGTATCGACATCAGACTGGCGGAAGTCATAAGAATCCACCAGCATTGGATTACGCTGGAGGTGATCCAGATCAGCCATCATGACCGGATGAGACTCCAACAGTTTGTCGACGCTCGTGCAGTCACACAGAAAGAACAACCGGGGCTCATCGACCGTCTACTCATTCGGGCGTAACCAGATAGCAACTTCTGTTCGGATCCGGGCCAGCTCAGCAACGGCGCGGGGCACCTGTATTACATCGAGTGTGCTCATACAGGGCCGGAACCCTGTCTCCCATCTCATTTTTGTTATCTTCTGGGGCGCCGACGAGCCAGGCTGCTCGCGGCAGGATGGAATGGACCTGAAAAGCAGGGTATCCAGCCCGTTTGGTATTCGTTGGTGCCGGAGACCGGGATTGAACCGGTACGGGCCTTTTGGGCCCGAGGGATTTTAAGTCCCTTGCGTCTGCCAATTCCGCCACTCCGGCAGTACCGCTTGACGAAAAAGGCTCTCACCTGCGTTTTCCCACCGCTCTTCAACTCCGACGTACCGAAAACGTTAGGTCTTGTCTGGCCGCTCGTTGCGGCCATGGTGAGACCTTTTTTAATCAACCGCGAACATGCGAGTACGAGCAGCGGGACTCTAGCATCGGGGTTCTTGTCGGTCAAGGTTGGCAGGCAAACGCACAAGGCCTGTGCCGATTCCGGCGACAGGCCGCGTGTCGAGAAGAAATTCAAGAACTTGATGTCGAGGTTAAGGATGAAGCAGAGCCGTCGACTGCCCCCCTCGGAGATTGTAGCCTCAACCGTAACATCCCGAACGAAGAGACTTATGCGGCTTCAATCCGCGGTTGCTGCTCACGCTTCTGCGTCAGCGTCTTGCCCCGCTCCATGACGTCCGTCATGCCAGATTGGATCGCCCGGCCCCAGCGCGTCGCATGGACCTGGGTTTTTCTCGCATAGCGGCTGATATCACGTCGGGTTTCGGCACCTGTTTGCGGTGCGAACAGTAACCCCAGCCCTGCTCCGATTACAGCGCCACCCGCCACCAATGCTGCGACGCGTGCCACCTGTTTCCCCTGTTCCGACATGGCAAACCTCCTTGGTATGTTTGAGTGAAGAGATGCATTCCGAACCCTGTTACATTCTTATTTTTCTTTCAGCATCAACCGTGCCAGACATGAAACCGGACAAATTTCGGGGACATATAATTTCTCTGCGCCATGGCGATTAACGCAACTTAATTTACGGTTGCCTTTTTCTCACAGCGCGCGACACAGACGTGACAGAAAACTCACAGGCGAAAGTAGGATGTGAGTCAAATTGGCTTCCAGAGCCTGTCCGGAAGGTGCAATGGTCTGGGCTGCCGTGAGGCGGACGCGCTTGCAAAGGTCGAAGGGGTCACATATGATCCAGCCACAACGCCACATGAGGCAAGAATGAGTTGGTTGCAGGCCATCCCCTATCCCAACATCAGCCCGGTTTTTTTCGAGTTCGGGCCCCTACAGTTCCGCTGGTACGGTCTCATGTACTTGATCGGACTGACTGTCGCCTATTTTCTCATTCAACAGAAGGTCAAGCGAAAGGGGCTCCCGATCTCCAAGGATCAGATCTACGACATGATTGTGTGGGCCGCCCTGGGGGTCTTTATCGGAGGCCGGCTGGGGTATACGCTCTTTTATAACTTTTCTTACTACATTCAGCATCCCGCCAAAATCATCGCGGTCTGGGAGGGCGGAATGTCGTTTCATGGAGGATTGCTCGGCACGATCGTGTCGTTGACCTGGTTCAGCAAACGTCAGGGCATTCCCGTCTATACGATCGCGGATCTTGCGGCGTCTGTCACACCGATCGGATTGGGTTTCGGCCGTCTGGGTAATTTTATCAACGGGGAACTGTATGGAAGGGCGACCGACGTGGATTGGTGCATGGTCTTTCCGGCCGGAGGACCTGCTTGCCGCCACCCGTCACAGCTCTACGAAGCTGGCCTCGAAGGGCTGCTCCTGTTTACGATCCTCTGGCTGATCGGAAGAAAAACCACGCCGCCAGGAACGATCTTTTGGAGTTTTATTACGGGCTATGGGCTTTGCCGGTTGGTGGTGGAGCTGTTTCGTGAGCCGGATGCGCACCTTGGGTTCATCTTCGGATCGTTGTCGATGGGACAGATCCTCTCTCTGCCGATGATTGTGGTCGGTGTGTTCATGCTGAGTCTCGGGTATCAACGGCAGGCCTTGGCTCGCCATACGGAGCCAAGCTGAACAGAAACAACGAACTGAGTTCAAGATTTCGGTACACCCCCCGGTCTGCTCGACCTCCTCATCGACCATGCCGCTGCCTCAGTTGCAGCCCCTCC
>DATGEA010000165.1:0-2441 GCA_035310605.1 Nitrospira sp.
GTTTTCGCCGGAATTGATTCACCCCTATGCCGTCGCGTTCGCCGACTTGATAAGCGTGCCGTTGGACGATCTGTTAGCTTTGGGACGCAAGGACCCGGGCAACCGGAATGAACCGTTCAACATGGCCTTCCTGGCCTTGCGCGGGAGCGGGATCGTCAACGGCGTTAGTGTTCTCCATGGAGCCGTCAGCCGAGGTATTTTCCAACCACTCTTTTCAAACTGGCCTCCGTCTGAAGTCCCGATCGGGCATGTGACCAACGGCGTGCACGTTCCCACCTGGGATTCGCAGGAGGCCGATGACCTCTGGACGCGCGCCTGCGGCAAATCCCGATGGCTCGGTGACGTCGATGAGTTGCGCTCCTCCATTGAGTGCTTGAGCAACGAAGACCTCTGGTCGTTCCGAACCGCTCAACGCCATCGACTCATTCGCTATGCCCGTCGACGTTTGGTTCGCCAGATGCAAGAACGCGGCGCAGCAGCCGATCATATTCGCGAGGCCACACATGTTCTCGATCCGAATTCGCTCACTCTCGGATTTGCCAGGCGGTTTGCTGAGTACAAACGTCCGAACCTGTTGTTACTCGATCCCGACCGGCTGGCGAAACTCCTCTGCCGTCAGGATCGTCCGGTCCAGCTCATCGTCGCAGGCAAGGCCCACCCTGATGATGAGGACGGCAAACGCTTGGTGCATGCGATGACACAATTCGCAGCGCGATCCGATGTCTGGGATCGTGTTGTGTTTTTGGAAGACTATGATATGACGCTCGCCCAGCACCTGGTCGCCGGCATTGATGTGTGGCTCAACACCCCGCGCAGACCCTGGGAAGCCTGCGGCACCAGCGGGATGAAAGTTCTCGTCAACGGCGGCTTGAATTGTTCCGAGTTGGACGGCTGGTGGGCGGAAGCCTATGCGCCGGACATCGGGTGGGCAATCGGGGACGGTCGTGAACATCCCGAACCGGCATTCAATGCGGTGGAAGCTGCCAGCTTGTATGAGACCTTAGAACAACACATTATCCCAGAATATTATGACCGGGACCACGCTGGCCTCTCGCATGCGTGGCTGACCCGCATTAGAACCAGCATGTCGCGTCTTACGCCGCAATTCAGCAGCAATCGCATGGTCCGGGAATACGTCGAGAAACTGTATGGCCCGACACTGGAGACTGTACGCCGCCGCCTTGACAACAGCGGCAAGCTGGCTGTCGAGTTGGAAGCTTGGCATGCTCGAGTGCGAGAAGGGTGGAAAGGACTCCGGTTCGGCGATGTGCAAGTCACAAGGCTAGATCCGCACTGGCACTTCGAAGTGGAGGTCTACTTTGGAGACTGTGACCAGGATCATGTCCACGTGGAATTGTATGCCGATCCTGTGAACGAACATGAACAACCTACACGCATCGTCATGAGGAGACAGGAAGCAATCCCCGGCGCCCTGAAGGGCTACCTCTTCATAGCGGAATGCCCATCCACCCGACCCGCAAACCATTTCACGCCTCGTGTCGTCCCGTTCCACCCTGAGGCCAGTGTGCCGCAGGAGGAGTCACTCATCCTATGGAAACAGTGAATGATCGAAGTACATCGGCAACCGAACGCGAATCGTCGTTCTCGTCCGGTCATCGGGAAAGCCAGTTGCATCCCTAGCCGGTGAGCAGCTACAGAGGTGGTGAGGTCGTAAACATACGGAACCGAGAAGGCAGCCTCGTTATTCGGGGGGAAGATATCGCATGCCACCGCCTATCATCGTTTTCCTGTTCGATGTCGACAACACACTCCTGGACAATGATCGGGTCACGGCTGATCTGAAACAGCATCTCGAGCAGGAAGTCGGTCACGAGCGTGAACAACTCTATTGGACCATCTTCGAGCAGCTGCGAGCGGAGCTGGGCTATGCCGATTACCTTGGTGCACTCCAACGCTATCGCATCGCACATCCGCGTGATCCCCATCTGTTGACAGTATCTCGATTCCTGGTGAACTACCCTTTCGCCGACTGGTTGTTTCCGAACGCGCTTGACGTCATTACACATCTCAGGCAATGGGGAAACGTGGTCATCCTTTCAGACGGCGATGTGGTCTTTCAGCCAAGAAAGATCGACCGGTCGGGGCTGTTCGAGATCGTCGACGGCAACGTACTTGTATACATTCACAAAGAACTGGAGATGGACGATGTCGAACAGCGGTACCC
The DNA here is from genome assembly GCA_035310605.1 of Nitrospira sp. GTDB lineage: Bacteria > Nitrospirota > Nitrospiria > Nitrospirales > Nitrospiraceae > Nitrospira_C. The sequence goes on from DATGEA010000165.1 coordinate 2,186, forward strand.
GGCCGATCACTATGTGCTGGTAGACGACAAGCTTCGGATACTCACTGCGATCAAGACACGCTGGCGATCGCGAGTGACCACCGTGTTTCCGCGTCAAGGGCACTACGCGCAAGATCCTCAGACATTGGCGAGCTATCCGCCAGCAGACGTGAACATCGAGCGTATCGGTGATTTACTCGGTTACGACCTGCAGAAACTGCTTGCAGCCTCAAAGAACGAACTTCCTCACCTCTAGTCACCACCTCACACCGCTCAC
>DATGEA010000166.1:0-8313 GCA_035310605.1 Nitrospira sp.
AGTTCGTCGGCAACGCCGCAGCCTTGGTTTGCCCGTACGACTGGCCGGAGCCCTTCGGTCTGGTGCTGATCGAAGCTCTGGCTTGCGGAACCCCGGTGCTGGCCTACCGGCGGGGCTCGATCCCTGAAATCATCGATGACGGCATCACCGGCTTTGTCTGCGAGAGCCTCTCGGAGATGGCGGAGGCGGTCGCACGGATTCCTCTCATCGACCGGCGCCGCTGCCGGGCGGCGTTCGAAGCACGGTTTACTGCGGACCGGATGGCGCGTGACTACGTCACCCTGTACGAACGGATCGTTCAGGAATCAACCATCCCGACCGCATCGAAGATTCGCTCCGTCAGTCTTCGGCCGCCGAGCCAGCTCGCGTTTGCAGAGCGGACATACGAGAACGGGGCGGTACGCCTCCAACGAGGCCGGCATGCCTGAGAGATGCGATGAGAAGCAGCAGAGCGGCTCTTCCGTGGCGCGATCGCGGGGATGGGAACTGCTGAAGACCAGGGACTTCGGTCTCCTGTTCGCCGGCCAGACGATCTCCCAGATCGGCGACAGTCTCAACAAAGTCGCTCTGTTGTGGTTCGTGTACGAGCTGACCGGGTCCGCCTTCAAAATGACGGTGGTCGGGGTGCTCCAGACGCTGCCGCCCCTTCTTTTTGGACCGTTGATCGGCGTCTACCTGGACCGTTTCCGGAAGAAGCCGGTGATGATTGCGGTCGATCTCCTCCGCACTCTGATGATCCTGCTCATTCCGCTGCTCTATCTGGTTGAGGCATTGACGCTCGACCGGCTCTATGTCCTCGTGTTCCTGACCGCGATCGTCTCGACCATCTTCGGCCCGGCGCTGGCTTCCGCCGTCCCGTTGATCGCTCCCAAGGACCGGCTCGTTGCCGCCAATGCCTTGATGCAATCGACGACTAATGTCGGACTTCTGGTCGGGCCCGCAATCAGCGGGGTCGGCATCGCTCTGATGGGCGCGCAGAATGTGCTCTACGTGGATGCCGCAACGTTCTTGCTCTCCGCGCTCTGTTTGATGCCTATGCGGATACACGAAACGCTCGACCACGCGGGTCTTATGAATAAAGGGAAAGGATGGACCGCCGGCGTCGCGCAGGAGATGCTCGCGGGATTTCGCTTTGTGTTCATTGAACAGAAGACGGTGCTATTGCTGATGCTGACCGCCACCCTGTACAGTGTGGGCGTCAGCGCGTTTGTCTTTCTGCTGCCGGTCTTTGCCAAGGACGTGCTGGCGGTGGGTCCGGTCCAACTGGGCTGGCTCTGGTCGTCGCTGGGAGTCGGGATGCTGCTCGCTTCGCTCGGCCTCGCATCGATCACGCAGGGGGATGTGACCCGCCGACTGCGAATCATCTCCGGCGCTCTGGCTGTCGGCGGGATCGCCGTCGGCGCGCTCGGCTTTCTTGAGGCCCCTCTCGCAGCCGGGGCCGTACTGGCTGTAATCGGTGGGAGCACGGCGATGTTCACCCCGCTGGTCTGGACGATGCTCCAGGAATTGACGCCGACCCATCTCCTCGGTCGCGTCTTCACCAGTTTTGCGACCGGAGGTATGGCGTCATCGATGGCGGGGATGGCCGGGTTCGGATGGGCGGCCGACACGATCGGTCTCGGTGCCAGTCTGGGAGGAATCAGCATCATTCTGTTGACAACGGCGGCCGCCGCAGGGCTGTTCAGCCGATCCAAGTCGTATGCTCCCGCTCCGGCCCTTTCCACGTCCGGCGCATTCCAGGCTCAACCGGCAGTTGCCAACCTCTGAAGGGGGTGACGGTCACTCCTGTCGTACATTCGGCAGGAGGCGTGCGGCAGGCCCTGTCCGATGGATTAATGCGGAGACTGTATGGACTACCGCATGAAATCATTCCCGCGAATACTGGTCCTGCTCTCAATGGCCGCGGCATCACCGTGGTCGTTTCCAGCCGATACCGCCTTTTCCGAACAGCAGGAAAAGGAGAAACCGCAGGACAAATCTTCTTCGCGGCCACAGCAACCTGAAGCCACTCCCGACGTCCAGCCTGCTCCCCCCAAACTCTCCACTGAACCCAAGCCGCCACCCCAGGCGACCCCCCCGGCGAAGGTCGACGTGCCGCCGGATCGTGACGGGAAAGAGAAAGAGAAGGAAAAGGAGAAGGAGAAGGAGAAGGAGGCTGCCAAGAAACCGGTGGTCTCCCTCATCCTTACGGTCAAGCTCACCCTGCTGGCCGATTCCAGGCTGTTCCACTATGAGATAGAGGCCGAAGAGAATCAGCAAACGATCACGCTGACCGGGCGTGTCTCAAGCGAAGAGGATAAGGCCGCCGCATCGGAAGTTGCCCGGACTGTTCCGGGCGTCAAGACGGTCGTTAACAAGCTCGAAATCGACAAAGGGCTGGCGCAGGCGCAGGCGAAAAAACGGGACGAAATCATTACTCACCTCATTAAAGAGCGATTCGGGAAAAGCGCGACGCTGAAATCGGCAAATTTTGAGGTAAAAACCGAAGACGGCATCGTCTCGCTCAGCGGGGTTGTGCGTTTCCAGGTCATCGCCCTCGAAGCGGCGGAAGCCGCCCGGCAGGTGCCCGGAGTCCGAGCCGTCAAGACGGAAAAAGTACGGCTGGAGGGCGAAGGCTGATGGTGGGCCGAACCGGCCTTACTTCGTCATCTCCATCCGTGACAAGCAGACTGGATGATCCCGCGACGAAACACCGTCCGCTGCTGCTTACCCGCGATTTCGGACTGGTCTGGAGCGGACAGCTCATCTCCCAGATCGGCGACGGTATCTCCAAGTTGGCCCTCCTGTGGTTCGTCTATGCGATCACCGGGTCGCCCTTGAAGACGTCCGTGATCGGCTTGCTGCAGACGATCCCGCCGATCATTCTGGGACCGGTCATCGGGGTCTATGTGGACCGGCTTCCGAAAAAGGTCTTGCTGATCGTCAGCGATGTCCTCCGGGCCCTGCTGATCGGTTTGATTCCCTGCCTCATCCCGGTGGAATCCTTTACCGTATCCGTGCTCTATGTGCTGGTGCTACTGCACGCCATCGCGACCGCTGTGTTCGGCCCGGCACTGACCGCGGCGGTGCCAGCCATTGTACCCAGGACGCAATTCACCGCAGCCAACGCGCTGCTGCAGGGCACGACAAGTCTCGGCATTGTTTTCGGTCCGGCGCTAAGCGGTCTGGGCATCGCGGCCTATGGGTCGCAGGAAGTGTTGTGCCTCAACGCCGCTACCTATCTGGTGTCGGCCGGATGCCTTCTGCTGGTTCGTTTTGCCGATCCCGTCGGAGCCAGACTCCCCGCCGGGCCCCAGTCAAGTATGGTGCGGGACCTGGTCGAAGGGTTCCGTTACGCCTTCATCAGGCAACGCGTTATTCTGCTCTTGACCGGCACTGCAGCGCTGTATACCTTTGGTACCAGTGCTCTGACGGCCCTCTTTCCCGTGTTTGCCCGGAAAATGCTCGGACTCGGGCCGGTCGAAGTCGGCTATTTATGGTCGGCGCTGGGTGTCGGGCTATTCATCACGTCGATCGGTCTCCTGTGGGTTTCGGACTGGACGGTCAAGGACCGGATCCGTCTGATCACCGGCACCAGTGTGCTGAGCGGCGCGGCGATCTGCGCGTTGATCTGGACACCCGATCCCTATCAGGCGGGTGTCCTGATGGGGTTGATCGGCAGCGGCATGGGTGCCTTCACGCCGATCGCCTGGGGTATCATGCAGGAACTCGCGCCGCGCCATATGATCGGCCGTATCCTGGGTCTCTATGGAACCGGTGCCATGACCGCCGCCATCGTCGGGATTTCCGCGTTCGGATGGATCACGGAACGCCAGGGGCCCGAAGCCGGCCTATTTGGAATCGCTCTCGTGCTGTTCCTCACGGGGCTGGTTGCCGGCCGAATGAGTCGTAAGGAGCCGGGGTAGCGGGAGGATTTGTTCATGGACGATGTCATCCGCTGGAACGATCAATTCTATATTCTCGCCTCGTCCTCGATGGCCGATGACCGTGTCGAGGTCCTCAAGCAGGGCGAGACGTTTGGCGTGTTCGATCGCCACGGTGATATCCATCCTGTGCTGTCCAGTCCCCAAGGCCTCTACCATGAAGGGACGCGCTTCCTGTCAAGATTCGAGTTCTCGATCGGGGGGCAACGCCCGCTGCTCCTGAGTGCAACGGTGAAGGAGGACAACGCGCTCCTCACGGTCGATATGACGAATCCGGACATGAGTCCGAATGGACATCCCTCCTTATCGCGCGGGACGCTTCACATCCGCCGGATGCGGTTCCTCTGGCAGGGAGTCTGCTTTGAACGCCTCTGCGTTCATAATTACAGCCTCGAGGAACTTCCGGTGAGTCTCTCTCTCTTGCTTGAAGCCGACTTTGCGGATCTCTTCGAGGCGAGGGGCCGGCAACGAACACATCGCGGGCGTCGCCTCGATTCGGTCCATTCCGCCGACGAGATTGTCCTGGGCTACGAGGGGCTGGACCTGGTCGTCCGGCGAACCCGTGTTCGCTGTGAGCCGAGTCCTTCCCGAATCGACGCGGGCGGCCTTACGGTCGAGGCGCAGATGGCGCCCCACGCCGATGCGACTTGGGACTTCACCATCGCGTGTGAAATCGAGAACCGGCGGCCCCACCAGGTCTACCTCTCCTACGAGCATGCCCGGGGGGAGGCGGATCGCTCGCTGCAAGAGGCCACATCCCGCGATTGCCACATCTATACCTCGAATGAGCAGTTCAACGACTGGACGAATCGATCGTCCGCCGATCTCCACATGCTGATCTCCGATACAGCGGAGGGCCCGTATCCCTATGCGGGCGTCCCCTGGTTCAGCACCCCCTTCGGTCGCGACGGGATCATTACCGCGCTGGAGTTTCTCTGGGTGAATCCCGCTCTGGCCCGAGGGGTCCTGGCGTACCTGGCCGCTATGCAGGCGACGGAGGACCTCCCGGAACAGGATGCGGAGGTCGGGAAAATCCTGCACGAGACCCGGAACGGCGAGATGGCGGCGTTGGGAGAAATTCCCTTCGGCCGATACTACGGCAGCGTCGATGCGACGCCGCTGTTCATCATCCTGGCCGGCGCCTACTACCAGCGGAGCGGTGATCGAGACTTCGTAAAATCGCTCTGGCCTAATATTCAGCTGGCCTTGCACTGGATCGACCGGTATGGCGACCCGACCGGGACTGGATTTGTCACGTATGATCGACGGTCCTCCAAGGGACTCGTGCACCAGGGATGGAAGGACTCCCATGATTCCGTGTTCCACGCGGACGGCACGCCGGCAAGCGGACCGATTGCGCTTTGCGAGGTCCAGGCCTATGTCTATCAAGCCAAAAAGAAGGCGGCGGATTTGGCGCGTCTGGTCGGCAATCTCGATCGGGCAGAGGAACTGCTCGTGGAAGCCGCGTCCCTCCGTGAACGGTTCGAACGCGAGTTCTGGTGCGATGAGATCGCCTCTTATGCGCTGGCGTTGGATGGTGAGCGTCGTCCGTGCCGCGTACGGGCCTCGAACGCCGGACATTGCCTGTTTGGGGGTATCGCGGACCATGAACGCGGTTTGCGGGTCGCGCGATCCTTACTGACTGAGGAATTCTTCAGCGGTTGGGGTATCCGGACTGTTGCGACATTGGAGCAGCGGTACAACCCGATGTCCTACCACAACGGGTCGGTCTGGCCCCACGACAACGCGCTGATCGCGGCTGGCATGGCAGAGTATGGTTACAAGGCAGGCGTCGAGAAGATTCTGGCGGGGCTGTTCGATGCCAGCCTCTTCCTCGATCTCCATCGACTGCCCGAAGTGTTCTGCGGATTCTCCCGGCGCCGCGGTGAAAGCCCGACACTTTATCCGACCGCCTGTTCTCCGCAGGCCTGGGCATCCGCCGCCCCCTTCTTGCTACTGCAATCCTGTTTAGGCCTGCAAATCGACGGGACGAGCCGCCGCCTCAGTTTCATCCGTCCGGTGCTTCCCCCGTTTCTCGAACGGGTCGAGATCAGAAATCTTTCGATCGGGGATGCCCGTGTTGATTTGATTCTCGAGCGTCACCCGCAGGATGTCGGCATTGTGGTGGCCCGCCGTGACGGTGACGTGGAGACGGTCATCGTCAAATAGCGCGGCGCCTTCCGGCTCAATGGACAAGCGCCCGCGGTATGGTGTGCGAGCGCTGCCGGCTCAGGGAGTTGCCGGACCCTTGGCGCTGTTGCCATAGAACTCCACAACAGATGATTTCAGGGAGCGATGACCATCCGCCTCTGCGCCCGTCCCCCTGTATCCTCATCGCGACGTTCCCGCCCCCAGGGAAGTCGCGGCTTCTGTGTATCGTCACGGCTTCGATCCGCCTCTTTCCACCCCGAAGTTCTAGCTCACACACCGGAATTAGGATCGCGCCCGCACGGAGTGCCGCGCGACAGTATTTGGAGGACATGTGCAGTATCAGGAGAGGCGAGGCCATGCCCTGTTCACAGCGGTCGTCACACTACTCTGTCTGGGTTTTGCCGACTGCGGGAACGGGGAGAATCCATCTCAGACCGCGACGAAGCTGCTGGCCAAGGCGCGTGCGCTGGCGAAGGGGACGGACCCACGCAAACCGGCGGCGCCGTCGCATGACCCCTCCGGCAGCGACGGGCGCTATGTGGCGGTCGAGTCCGCCGAGTCGAACGTGGTCGAGGGCGATACGAACCGGATGACGGATGTATTCGTTTATGATCGCCAACGAAGCAGACGACGCGCGTGTCGATCAACAGCAGCGGTGCCCGGGCGAATGGAGGGAGTTTCCTGCCTCAGGTGAGTCGTGACGCCGCTACGTCGTGTTCGAATCGCTGGCCGGCAATCTCGTGCCGGAAGATACGAAGAGGCAGCGCGACGCCTTCGTGCATGACCTTCAGACAAGCAAGACGATTCGCGTCTCCGTCAACAGCGCAGGCGTCGAGGCCAACAACTTCAGCCAGGCTGCGCATCTGAGCGGAGACGGACGATATGTCGTGTTCGAATCACTGGCTTCGAATCTGGTCTCCGGCGACACCGACGGCGTGATCGACGTGCTCGTGCACGACCGGCAGACCGGGCAGACTGCGCCTGCGTCGATTCACGGTGCCACGGGGGCGGCCGCCAGTCTCCCGACTCCCGCGCGGATGCCGGCCAAAGAGAGATAGGGAGCATGCGTTTGTCCCGATGGAGCAGGCTTCCCTGAGACCACGTGCGTCATTGCAGCAGAGAGAGCACCGCGCTCTTGCAGCCGAGGGGGCCAGGTTCCGATGCCCTGGCGACCCGCGGGTTCGTAACATCGGGATCCTATCAGCCGTCCGTCAGCTGAACGATGAAGGGACGGTCGACGGCCTCGAGCATCGGGGGATCGTTCAGGCTGTTTCCGATCGCCACCGTGTTCAGTTCTTCAGCGGCGACGTCCGCCCGCCAGCGGTAGCAGGCGATGAGACAGCGCACGGCCCGGCCTTTATCGTGAGGACCCATGAGATGATAGAACCGGTCTCCCCTGGTGAACCGCAATCCGCATCCATGAATCGCCTCGGCCAGCCTGTCATCCTGGCATGGCGGACAGCTCGGCCGGAGGCAGGGAGGACCTGGAATTCGGAGCATTCAAAATTCACTCTGGGATAAATTGTGATGATCTGTCATGCTTATAGTATTGTTTGAGCATGCAGCCCCCGGGACGCCCTCCCGTGATTCGCGGGGGAGAGAACCAGCGCGGAAGCGGTCGAAGCATCGAATGTGAAAGGGAGATCACATGTCGGATTTTTTCCAGAACGGGGTCGTGAGCGTCCTCCATCGCTTGGGCTCTCCCAACGTGGAGCAGTTGGAGCGGGAACTCGAACAGTATCGGACGGTCAATCCGATCGCCTTGGTCCTTCCCTGCCTCTATTCGGAATTGGAAGGGCCGGCGCTCGGCGGGATCGTGGAACAGTTGAAACAGGTGACGTATCTGAACGAGATCGTTGTGGCGCTGGGCCATGCTTCGGCCCTGGAGTTTCGGCGGGCGAAAGACTATTTCAAGCCGCTTCCGCAGGACGTGCACCTCTTATGGGTCGACGGAGCCAGGGTACAGGCGATTCTCAAAACGCTGGTCGAGCGGGAGATCGACATCGGTTTGCCGGGCAAGGGGCAATCCTGCTGGCTGGCTTTCGGGTATGTCCTGGCGCGCCAGCGCAGCCAGGTTATCGCCCTGCACGATTGCGATATCGTGAGCTATGAGCGGGAGTACCTGGCGCGACTCTGTTATCCGCTCGCGAATCCGAACCTGGGCTATGAATTTTGTAAGGGCTACTACAGCCGTGTCACGGATCGTTTGCACGGCCGGGTCACCAGGCTGTTCATCACT
>DATGEA010000167.1:0-4346 GCA_035310605.1 Nitrospira sp.
TGACCGCCGTTTTCCGCGCAATGCCCTGCTAAGCCATGACCTCATCGAGGGCGCCTACACGCGAGCAGGACTAGCCACAGATATCGAACTCATTGATGATTACCCCTCGCATTACAGTGCATACATCCGCCGCAAGCATCGCTGGGTGCGCGGCGACTGGCAGATCGTGCAGTGGATGTTTTCGCGTGTCCCGGAGGAGTCGGGCCGCAGCGTGCCGAACCCAATCTCTTTTATCTCCCGCTGGAAGATCTTCGACAACCTGCGCCGGTCACTCGTTGAGCCATTGACATTCATTCTGTTCGTTGCGAGTTGGATGGGACTGCCGGGTGGTCCGCTCTACTGGACCCCCGTTTTGATTGTCATGCTCACTTTCCCTGCCTTTGCCGTACTCGCCTTCGGTCTTGGTAAAGCGCTCACGAGCGACGAAAAGGGCGGCGTCAGGGAGGCATTCTTCGGCTTTTGGAAGGCATTGCTCCTGGCCTTCCTCAACTTCATCTTCCTCCCGCACCAGACACTGCTTTCACTCGATGCTATCGTCCGCTCTCTTGTCCGGCGGTTCGTTACCGGTAAGCGCCTTCTTGAGTGGGAGACCGCGGCCCAGACTGAGTCCCAATTCTCCGGCAGTACTCCGATCGACCGATATCTCACCCTGATGCCGTACACTTCTTTTGGATTGGGCATCCTCGTCTACCTCTTTGCTCCAACAAGAGGAGCCATCGTTTTCGCTGCGCCCATCCTTCTGCTATGGGCAATTTCCTACTTTGTAACCATGTGGCTCAACAGGCCCCCGCGCGAACCGCGCAAGTCTCTGGGCAACGCCGACGAAGTCTTTCTGCTCGACCACGCCCTTCGCACATGGCGCTACTTTCATCAGTTCGGAGGCGAAGACCACAACTACCTCATCCCCGACAACGTGGAGGAAGAGGGGCTCCGTGAAGCCGCCCGTGTTTCGCCCACGAACCTCGGCCTTCTGCTCAATGCGCGGCAGGCAGCATGCCAACTCGGATTCCTAACCGCACCCGAATTCCTTACGCTCACCGGCAACACTCTTGCAACCATCGTCAAGCTCGAAAAGTACCGCGGCCACCTCTACAACTGGTACAACACCCAATCTCTCGAGCCGATTCCTCCACTAACGGTCTCTTCTGTCGACAGCGGGAACTTCGTCGCGTCGCTTTACACTCTCCGTGCGGGAGCACTCGCGCTGTGCCGGCAACCCCTGCTTGCGCGTCAGCTTTTTACGGGTCTCCGCGCACATTGGCAATTTTGTCAGGTACAAGATGAATTGCCTGCTCCGATTGCGCAGTTCTCTCCGCCCAGTACCACCGCTGCCGTTGCAGATTGGATTGACTGGCTTATCCACGCAGGTGCAGCAATCTCCGCGGCTGCAGCATATCCCACTACCGATAGGGCAGAGCAGTGGTGGATATCGGAAACACGGCTGCGGATCATCGCCATCCTTTCCCTGCTTTGCGATTACACTCCTTGGCTCTTGCCTGAATACAAGCCGCTTCGCGATATGCCCGTACTTGATCTTTTGCAGGAATTTGACACACACTCCATAGAAAGCGCAGCCGCTTTTTCTGAGGCGCTGGAAGCGCGCCTGGACCAAACCTCGGCCACACTGGCCAAGGACTCGCCGCTGCTTGTACTCTGCGAGCAACTCCGAACCTCCCTTCTGAAATCCACTCGTAATCTGCATGCCCTCGCGGCTGGGTTTCACGCCATCGCATTTCAGGCTGAGAACTTTGCGGAAGAAACTGAATTCAGCTTTCTTGTAAATCCAGACCGCCGGATGCTCTCTGTTGGCTACGATGTGACAGAGCAAAAACTCCATCCGGCATGTTATGACATGCTCGCTTCCGAGGCGCGCCTTGCCACGTTCCTCTCTGTCGCGCGTGGCGACCTGCCCCAACAAAGTTGGCTGAATCTTGGCCGGAGTCATACCCGCGCGTTCAGCCGATTTTTGCTTCTCTCCTGGACGGGTACGATGTTCGAATACCTGATGCCGGCACTCTGGATGCGTAGCTATCCAGACACCCTGATCGCGCGCACCCTGACAGCGTGCGTGCAGGTGCAGCGGGCCTTCGCTCATACACTCAACATCCCATGGGGCATTTCAGAATCGGGCTTCGCTCGTAAGGATGACGCCGGTCACTACCAATACCGCGCTTTTGGTATCCCTCAAGCCGCGCTTAAATTTGACGCCCACGCCGGTCCAACCGTCTCGCCCTATTCCACCTTCCTTGCCATCAACGTCGATTCGCGCGAAGCCATTCGTAACCTCCGTCGTATGGCGGACGCTGGATGGGTTGGTGCCTACGGCTTCTACGAGGCCGCTGACTACGCGAACTCACCTGAAAGGCCAGTGATCGTTCGCGAGTGGATGGCCCACCACCTAGGCATGTCCTTGCTCGCCATTCTCAATTTGCTCCACGGAAACATCGTGCAGCGGTGGTTTCACGCCAACCCTCTGGTCCAGTCGTCCGAGTTGTTGCTCAACGAAATACCTGCCCGCAATGCCGTTCTCGGAGCTATGGTTAGGGAGTTCACCCCCAATCAGGGCATCGCAGGCAAGGATGTCTAGTCGGCTAAGCGCAACAATTGCAGATTGAAGAACCGAACCAACTGCTCTCCGATATCAGCACGAAGGCTGTAATCGGCCAGGGCAAACGCATTTGAGAATCGGTTGAACCATTGAAGGTACTTTGAGGGAGCGTGTGTAGGCGCGAGGTTGTGTGTATGACAACTTCGAAGTTTTCGCAGGAGAGTTTGGCGCAGTTTGTGGAGTGTTGGGAGGGACTTGAAGACCCTCGGTCTGGCAATGCGGGTCTGCATGATTTTCACGAATTGCTGGCGATAGGTCTTTGTTGTGTATTGTGCGGCGGTCAAGGTCCAACCGACATGGCTGTGTTTGCGCGTGCCAAGGAGCCATTTCTGCGCGGCTTTCTCACTCTGGCCAATGGGCTTCCCAGCCACGACACGTTCAATCGGTTGTTTCGCGATCTCGATCCGGACCAGTTTCGGGATTCGTTTCAGCGATTTATGGGCCAGTTCTCGGAGCAACTGCAGGGCGTGGTAGCAATCGACGGCAAGGTGTTGCGCCGTTCGTTCGATCGTGCCAGGGGCAAGTCGCCGTTGCACATGGTCTCGGCCTGGGGCTGCCAGCAGCGGCTGGTGCTGGCGCAAATCGCCACGGATGCCAAATCGAATGAGATCACCGCAGTGCCAAAGCTGCTCAAGCTGCTGACGCTGAAGGGGGCCATTGTGACGACCGACGCGCTGAACTGTCAGCGCGCCATCGCCGAGCAAATCGTGGAGCAGAAGGGCGACTATGCGCTGGCGCTGAAAGGGAATCAAGGCACGCTGCATGACGACGTAGTCCTTCTTCTCGATGATCCGGAGTTGAAAGCGAGTCACTCCGCGCCGCTTGTAGAGGCCGATCACGGACGCATCGAGACACGCACGGCAACGGTGTCGACCGAAATCGGCTGGCTCCAGAAACAGCACCAATGGCCAGGCCTGAAAGCTATCGGGAAGGTGACGCGAGTACGGGAAACGGGGGAGAAGACCACGACCGAAACCGCCTACTATCTGCTCAGTTCGGAACTGACACCGGAGCGATTCAATGAGGTTGTCCGCCAACACTGGAGCATAGAAAACAGCCTGCACTGGCGGCTCGACGTGGTCATGAACGAGGATCAAGACCGCACCCGAGCCGGGAACGGAGCACAAAATCTGGCCGTACTGCGCCACATGGTCATCAACGCCATGCAAAAAGAAGGATCAAAAGGCTCCCTGCGCGGTAAATTCAAACGCGCAGGATGGGACGACCGATTCTTGTTCAGACTACTGGAGATGTTTTGAAATGCGTTTGCCCTGAGAGGATGACGTAGCTCGAAGGAGGGCTCGGCCAACCGGATGTTCAGGATGAGCCCATTCCTCCCGAGGCGGATTGTTCCCCCAGGGGGTAATCCGAAGCTACGAAGAGCCTTATGACGCGAGAGTGTCATGTACGGTTCCGTGAGGGCTTCGGGGTGAAATTCCCCGGGACTACTCGACCGGTGGGGACCATTCACAAGTGACACCTCGGTCCTTTGGCTTGCGATCATCTATTCATTTTTGGAAAGCGGATGCTCGAAAACTGTTTCAATCATGACGAACAACCACTTTCTTCCATACATAGAACGTGGTCTGGCTGACTCCCAGCATCCGGCAGATGTCGGTTGTCTTCTCTCAGCCCTCATACTGCTTGAGCGCGGAAATGACTTCCGCTTCCGTGCGCCGCTTCTTCGGCATGTTGACTCCTCCCCGCGTTTCCCTCAGAGCACCTCGACTGCCAAATT
>DATGEA010000168.1:0-2936 GCA_035310605.1 Nitrospira sp.
GTTACGCCCTCGCTGCGTTCGCTGATTGAGGCCCACCTGGAGCAGTGCCATCACTGCGCGCTCCTGCTCGATAGCACTCATAATGTCCTCGTCCTAGTTGCCGATGAGAAACGTTTCGAATTGCCAGCAGGATTTGGTCAACGCTGGCGTGACCGTTTGCAGAAGGAGTTCGAGGAAGTGAGGAGAAAGGAGTAAATTACGCGAGCAGCTCGCGTCGGTCCAGGAATTCCGACACCACTTGCCCGGCGTCTTTCTTCTCACCATCGACGGCGTAGTTCAACTGCCGCATGTCCTGGGCGGAAATCTTCCCGGTGAGCGCGTTTAAGACCACTCGTATCGGCGGGTGTCTCTCGAGAACTTCCGGTCTCACAATTGGCACGGCTTCATACGGCGGAAAGTAGTGCTTGTCGTCAGCAAGGACAACCAGCCCAAGCGCAGCGATGAGACCGTCAGTATTCGAGCCCGCCACGATGTCCACCTGCTTGGCTTGGAGCGCACGATAAAGCAGCCCGAGGTCCATCACGCGAGGCGCTTCAGCAAAATGGAGCCCGTATCTCTCGACTAGTCCTTTGTATCCATCCGGCCGCTCGAGGAACTCATATCCCACGCCCATGCGCATTCGTGGCGCGACCGCGGCGAGATCGGAAAGCGTGCGCAGATTGTTCTGCTTCGCTTCGTCGCTCCGCATGACCATGGCGAAGCTGTTGTCGAAGCCGAGGGACGGTAACACGGTTAGCCTAAAGCGCCTCAGATAAAGCTGCTTTACCACCTCGAACACCTTTGTTCGGTCGGATTGAGGCGGCTGTTTCAGTATTGGCGTCAGGGCTGTGCCCGTGTACTCGACGTACATGTCGATCCGTCCCGCCAGGATTGCCTGTTGGCAGATGTAGGTGCCCGCCAGGTAAAAGCGGCGCTCGACTGGAAGGTGCGTCCGGTGCTCGATCATCTGCGCAAGGATTTCGCCGAGGACGAGTTGCTCGGTGAAGTTCTTCGTGCCGATCGAGACTCGCCGATCGCGCGAAGTGCAGCCCGCGAGCAGCAGGGCTCCGGCTCCAGTGATGAACGCTCTACGATCCATATCGGTGGCGAGGTCTTTGGAGAGATTTCTGAAGCAATCCGAGTGCCCCATCGGCGAGCAATGCCATAAGGGCCGCCGGAATGGCTCCGGCCAGGATCACATTGTCGTCCACCATGGCCAGTCCCCGAAAGATGAATTCTCCCAGACCACCTGCTCCAATGGCCGCGGCAATGGTAGCGACGCCGATCGTAATCACCGTGGCAACACGTACGCCCGCAAGAATTATGGGAGTAGCCAACGGCAGCTCCACATGAAGTAAGATCTGCCCGGAAGTCATTCCCATGGCCAGGGCCGATTCGCGAACAGGGCCCTCTATCCCGCTGATTCCTGTGTAGGTGTTGCGCACGATGGGCAAAAGCGCGTAGAGCGTGAGCGCGGTGATCGTCAACCGGTCGGCTCGTACTCCCAGCCATGGCAAGGGAAGGAGCAGGCCGAACAGGGCCAGGCTCGGGATGGTCTGGATGATGTTATTCGTCCCGAGGATCACGGCCTTCCATCTTGGCTTGCGCGTCAGTAATATCCCGAGCGGGACACCGATGGCGACCGCCAGCAGCATCGACACACCGACCAGCCAGAGGTGTTCCCAGGTAAGAGTTGCCACCTCAGTCCGATGCGTAGCCAGGAACTGAAAGAAGTTCATTCGTACCTACGTTTCGAAAACCTGGTATCCGGCCCTAAAAGCATCAACGTACGATTTTGTGACAGGGTCGTCAGACGCAATGAATTCACGTGCCGTCCGCGCGCGGAGCAATTTCCCGTCCTGCAACAGAGCAATGCGATCCCCTAGGAGTAATGCCTCGCCCACATCGTGGGTCACGAAAACGACCGTCTTCTGAAGACGCTTCTGGAGTTGCTGGAATTCCCTCTGCAATTGCGAGCGGCTGATGGGGTCCAATGCTCCAAAAGGCTCGTCCATCAGCAGGATCGGCGGATCTGCCGCAAGCGTGCGCGCCAGCCCCACACGTTGTCTCTGTCCACCCGAAAGCTGGTCCGGATACCGGCCGAGAAATTCGGAAGGTCTCAGATCAACCAGTTCCATGACCTCGCGAACGCGTTTGGCAATCTTCGCCTTTGGCCATTGTTCGAGCTTGGGCACCAGGGCAATGTTTTCTCCGACGGTGTAGTGAGGAAAAAGACCAACTTCCTGGATGGCGTATCCGATTTTCCGGCGCAGCTTGATTGGGTCCCACCGCACTGTCGGTTTGCCCTCGACGACGACCTCGCCTTGGGTGGGAGTCAGCAGCCGGTTGATCAGCTTCAACGAGGTGGTTTTGCCCGAGCCGCTGCGCCCGAGCAGCATGAAGATTTCGCCGCTGCCAATGGAAAGATTGAGGTCCAACAGAAGTTCGCGGCTACCCTCGAGCCGGTAGCTCACGTGTGCGAATTCGATCGCGACCTCTGGCTGGCGCATTTCTCTTCGATGGATGGTTTCTGCGTGCAGGTCTGTCCGGCGCCCCGCGATGCCGCGCATCCCGCCGCACCAGCGTATCAGAGGAACCTGCAGGTTGCGACCGGTCGGGCAGCGAGCGCCAGCGAACGATGTAGTATCCGTAAATACCAAGGCAGAAGAGATTGGCAGGAATAAAGCCCGTTTGTTCGGTCCGGAGCCCGATATAACAAATGATGACGCTATTAACCGCCGCTATCACCCACCCCTGCCAGTAGCGCTTTCCGATTAGTACCGTAGAGCCGATTGTCAGAGCACAAGAGATGTAATCAAAACGCATGAGTAATACCGCTCAGACAACATCTACCTCAACCTTCCGGGAAAGAACATCCGGTATAAGTCGTAGGTATTGTTACCGGGGGTCCGTATCTTGGTGGATAACAAATGTGTGGTGTGCGCGTAGCAAAGAGG
>DATGEA010000169.1:0-2550 GCA_035310605.1 Nitrospira sp.
ATTTTCGATCGACCGGGGCAGGCGCCGGTCGTCCGTTCGCTCGATTTCGGTGTCGTACGGCTCTGTGAGCGGGTCCTCCATCACGACCCGCCGACGCCTGACGAGATCGCGCAGGCGGATGACTGGGTGCGAAAGGAAACGGAAGCGGCGGTGTGCGATATGCCGCGAAATACAGGGCAAACATTTGTCGGCACGGCAGGCACGATCACATCATTGGCCGCGATGGCGCAGAAGCTTCCCGCCTACGAGCCGGCCAGAATTCACAACTACAAGCTCACGCTCGAAGCGATTCGAGAACTGGAGCAACAGCTGCTCAGCAGAACGAAAGCCGACCGCGTCGGTCTGCCGGGGCTCGAAAAAGGCCGTGAGGAAGTCATCGCCTCCGGCGCGATCATTATCCGGACGATCATGGAAACGCTCGGAATGTCGAGTGTGCTCGTGAGCGATTTGGGGTTGCGTGAAGGCGTGTTGATCGACTTGGCAGCGAGAACTAAGAGCGAATAGTAAATGGACGCGATGTGGATCGAATTCGAAGCGAGCCTGGGTTCACCGAAGATGACCTTCTGTTCCATTTGAAATCATGGCTGGCCTGATCTGGTTCACCGCTGTGAATACCAGCGATAGCCTTTTTGTTCAGTGAAAGTCGGTTTCGGTGCCCCGCCCGGTTTTTCCAGGAGCAACACTTTAAAGTCGATGAGGCCGAACCAGGCCGGGTCCGCTACATCGTGGTAGTGCGTGCCCTGGAGTTTGGGGAGCATGTCACTCAGCGTCTGTTTCAACTCGTGCTCCGTGTAGGCGCGGACGATGAAGGGCTTATTGATCGCCTGGCAGAATCGCTGGATCGTATAGGCCGCACCGGTGCAGAGCACTTTCGTATCGGGCTTGATCGTGAGGAACTGCGGGAGTGAGAGGTACTGTTCCTGAAAGCCGAGCCATCGCACGGCCTGGCGCAGATGGCCATATTGCACTTCGTATTCGGTGTGGCCGGGCAATTTGACCGGCGCCGGCCAGCCTTCTTCGATCCCGAATTCCGTGAGAAACGCCCGTCCGCCTGGTTTGAGAACCCGCCAGAGTTCCGCGACGAATCGAAACGGTCCCAGGTTGAAAATCACATCCTCCGGCAGATCGGTTCCGATCGGCAGGCGCACACGCCTGATCCAGTCCAACGCTTCCTGATGCTGGGCTGTGTCACCGATGCCCGATGTGAGTTCCTGCTTTCTCAGTTTGACCGGGGTCATGTCCGCCATATTCTCATTGTCGATGACGAGATCGACGGAGTTGTCCTTGAAGGGGAGCCATTCACCGTTCGCCTGGGTTCCGCTGCAAGGCCAGCCTCCGGCCTTGGCGCGTGAGACTTGCAGCTTCAAGAACGGCTTGGTGATGTCGAGCGAGCAGTATGTGATGCTTTGCTTCTCGAACGGCAGGAGTTCCTTGCCGAGTTCGCGGGCCACATAGCCGAGCCCTCCTCCCACTTCAACGATAACTTTCGGTTTAGGATTGAACCAGCCCAGTCGCCGCAGCTTCTGCATGAGAAGCCTGCCGTATGTCAGGCCGTTCAGTGCTTCGTTCGGTTCGCGGAACAGGTGCGAGACCGTGGTTTCGATCAGGTCGAAATGGCCGTCGTCTTCCGCGCTGTCCTTCAATTCGTGGACGTGAAAGTCTTCGAGGTGTTCTTCGCCTTCGAAGCCTTCCTGCCCGGACCAACCCTCGCGGATCTGCTGGAGCAGTACATCCCATTTCGCTTTGTGGCGATGGCCGCCGGGCGGCTCCGTCCCGTAGTAGCAGAGTGAATAGGTGGGCAGGGCCCACCGTTCCAAATGCCATCGTCCCGGTTGCCCGTCCGGTCCGCAAATTTTCGTGCCGTATTTTTCCATCAATGCGCCGACCGTGATGTGGCCGTTCATCGCTTTGAGCATTTCCAGACCGGCGCGGTTGAGTCTCACGAGCGGCAGGTTGTCATCGAGCGGGGCGAACCACCATTCGTCTTCGCTATGCTGGTAGGCGACCAGATCGGGAATGTGCCAGGCCAGGAGGCTGAGAGTTTCTCCGGTGAGGCTGCGAGGCTCGTGAACGGCGACAGCTGGCTTCATATTTTTTAATTCCGGATTCGAGCGAGGAAGCCTACACGAGGCAATGCGAGTCCCGCAACCCTCATGGGGGAACCGCAGGATAAGTGGGGCAGCTCAGGACCGTTTAGAGTTGGGAGGGGATGGTCGCCTGGTCTGTCACGATGATGGTCCCGCGCATAATAGGGTGGACGCGGCAGAAGTACGGATACCGTCCGGGTGCAAGCCCCGGCAACGTGAAGGTTTCGTTGGGCATCACAATGCCGGAATCAAAGGCGCAGGATTCCCCTTCTTCCAGGCAGCCCATATGGGTAATAGTGTGTTCCGTAGGGGTCGGATTTTCCCATCGGATGGGGGCCCCGGTCGACACTGTGGCCGACTTGGGTACGAAGTAGGGAGAACCGCTATCGATAATGATGGCGGTGTAGGGGGCCGTGGCGGCAGTCGGCCAGGCAGCCAGAACCCCCAGGCTCAACACGACGAT
>DATGEA010000170.1:0-3125 GCA_035310605.1 Nitrospira sp.
CCCGTGGTGGATTTTGCGGAAGAACTTCGCTTAGAATTCGGGCCGGGCGAGATGGCACGCTGGCAGGCCACGAATACGATCCCCAGCATCATGGGAGGATCGGAACGCGTTCGATTAAACTACCGCCTGTACGAAGACTGTCTGGAGCAGATCGCCTACGGCCCGGCGGCACAGATCTCGACTCCCACATTGATCGTACAGGGGCAACGGGATGAAATGGTTCCGCTCCATCAGAGCCGGAAGCTCTTCGAGCTGTTAAAGGGACCGAAACGGTTGGACCTCCTGCCGGAGGCTGATCACCAGTTTACGCGAGGCGAGGATTTTCACGCGATGACGACGTCCATCACGCAATGGCTCGTCACATACCTCTCTCCCTCGCTCGCAGCCTAGCGCGAGACATTCAATGATTACCGAAGGCATCCAACAAGTCCTCACCACCCTCTACCCGCTCTACAAGGACGAAGTCTATAAGCGGCGCGAGCAGATGATGCGGCTGACCGCGTTCGGGGCGTTGGGACTGGTCGCGATGGTCTTCGCGCTGCTTCTCAGTCCCGTTAAGAACCGGCTCTCATCTCCGGAGACATTCCTGCTCGGCATCACCGGACTGGTCTGGTGCGGGCTCTTTTGCGGGCTGATCCTGCAACAGCAGTACCGCCACCGGCTCGCAAAGCAGGTCCTGATCCAGATCGAACAGGCGTTAGGGTTCTACGAGGATGGCCTCTTTATCGAGAACCAAACCCTCTATCCCGGCAAATGGAAAACGGCCTGGCTCAGTGATCGCTCAGGAACACTCTATCTGTCCTCCCTCTGTGCGTTGACCGGTCTCTTTCTTCTCGCTCTGCTCCTGCTCTAGTTCTCCGCCGGTTCGTCGCGCCCCCCGACATGGATGATCCCGTGCGTGCCGTTATTTCGCGCGTGTTGCCTGTCCCCCCGTATCCCGCACAAAGATGACTTTTTCTGGCGTATCCCCGGCTTCGGATTCAGAATGCCTGTGACCACGCATGATTCCTCGCCGCAGCCCAGCTGGTGCGTTGCGCCAGGCCGTTGGGCAGGCCGTGAGTTACGACCACGCTCCAGGGAATAAGCCCGTGATATTGTCCTCCGCAATCGATCGCCCTTTCTCATTCCTGCTTGTCGGCAGCCTGCTCGCAGGATCGGGGCTGGCCTCTTCCATCACTCTCGCCTCCGCGGCAGACTCGGAACCCGCCAGGCGCCACAGTCTGATTCATCGCCAGGAATCAGGTTCCACGACCATCGCGCCGGAGAGTTCGGCCCCGGCTGCACCGGCACCGGCCGTCACGAGTCCGCAACCGCTTCATCGCAAACTGACGAAGCGGCCGGGGCTCGCGACGCTCACTGCTCCGTCGAACAGTTCATCGCAGACCGTCACTCCCGCCCCGCAAGGGGCCTCGACGCTGCCAGCAACCAAGGCCGGCAGCGATCCCCAACTCTCGATGGCGGGAACTTCACTTTCGAACCAGGCCCCTATCCCCTCTGCCACGGCAACTCCACTCCCGCGCACTCCGGGGGGAAGCACCGGGACCGCGATCCCTCTCGCTGGCGCGAGGCTGTCGACGGCCAATCCCACCGCCTCAAACGCCTTGGCCGCTCCGGGGACCGGGGCTGTGAGGTCATCCGGAGCTGGCGCAGCAGGTGGACGAGGCATGCAACGTCTCGTCGGACAAATGCCCGGCTTGATCCAGTTGCTTGCACCGGCTGTGTCTGTCTCCACCCCGCCGCCGTCTTCGCCCGCCTCCCCTCCTTCCTCCCCTTCCGTCCCGCCGCCTTTTTCAGCTCCGCCGCCACCTGCTCCCGTTACCGGAAACGCCACGCTGAGTTGGGTTCTGAATAGTGAAAGCGATCTGGCCGGATACAAGATTTATATCGGCACCGCGCCGGGACTCTACAACTATCCCGGTTCGCCCATCACCATCGGCCGCGTAACCGGCTATACGATCACCGGCCTTCCGTACGGTCAGACCTACTACTTCGCCATCTCCGCCTATAACTATTCAGGCAGCGAGAGTGCACTCTCCGGCGAAGTCAGCAAAAGCATCTATTAGCGACCGATGAAAACGGTCCTCAACTGCGTGCTCACCTCGGCAACATCCTCTACGTAGCCAAGAGGCTACGCCTGCGGTGTTGCCATCGGCTGCGGCCTTGTTGAATGACCGTTTTGATCGGCCTTCATTCTCAAAGAATCAATAAACGGGTCTTCTGTTTGAAAATCTTTGAACGGCTGCTCAAACTGTTTCCCAACAAGGCCGCAGGAGAGAAATAACCGGAGGCGTACCTCCTGGGGTACCTTGAGGATTATTTCGATCCGGGAACAAAACCTGGGCCAGGGTGCATCTCGGCGCACCCATGTGGGCGGGTGAGAACGAGACCGTTTTCAGCAGCCGTCACGATTTCGCGCAGCGGAAGCCGGTATAGCTATTGCGCGTCGCAGGAGGAAGCTTGAAGCGCCCGTAGGTCAGCAGATATTTCGGCAGGTCGGACCAGGACCCGCCGCGCAGCACTTTGAATTGCCCTTGCTCAGGCCCTTGCGGATTCCGCTCGGGTGACGTCTCGTAATAGTTCGTCGCGTACCAGTCCTGCACCCATTCGTAGACGTTTCCCGCCATCTGATAAAGCCCATAAGGGCTCTTCCCCTTCTCGTACTTCCGCACAGGCGCCAGTACCTGGCTATAACTGAACCGGGCGCCAAGCGCAAAGTTGGCAAATTCGTTCGTCGGCAGCTGATTTCCCCAAGGGTAGAGGCGGCTATCCGTCCCCCTCGCCGCCTTTTCCCACTCCGCTTCCGTCGGTAACCGTTTTCCCTTCCACCGGCAGTAGGCCTGCGCGTCCTCCCAATCCACCCCGATCACCGGACGATCTCCGTGTTCCCCCTGATTCACCGTCTCCCACTGCGAGGGCACGGTCCGATTGGTCGCGGCAAGGAAAGAGGCGTATTGCGCTGTCGTGACTTCGTGCAGGTCCATCGCAAACGCATCGAGCCAGACACGAT
Source organism: Nitrospira sp. (assembly GCA_035310605.1). Lineage (GTDB taxonomy): Bacteria > Nitrospirota > Nitrospiria > Nitrospirales > Nitrospiraceae > Nitrospira_C. The sequence continues at coordinate 3,008 of DATGEA010000170.1, forward strand.
GCGACGGCCGTTCATCCTCCAGCGCCTGTGTCCCGTCGGCTCCCATCACAAAATCCCCCTCCGGGATCGGGGCCATCGGGGTATCGACCACTGGTGCTGATTCAAACGACTTACCCTT
>DATGEA010000171.1:0-16362 GCA_035310605.1 Nitrospira sp.
GTTTCGGTCTTTGTGGCTCCTGAATCGCAATGACGGCTTCGGGTCGTGACGGGTTTGACATCCCAATGGTCTGTGACTGCAGTCCGCTGTTCATGGCAGGGGGAAGAAGTGTCAGTGAGCCCTCAAGATCCTGATGCAATAGTTGGAAAAAGGCATGCGCCGGACTGCGCCGGTTGAGCATATTGCGTGGCCAATTGTACGCATCACCTGTATCTGCTTAATCTCGGCACGCAGTGGTGGTGTGGGAAAACGGGATACAGACCCTCGATAGATCCGCGCAAGATGAGACCGAGCGGGCCGTTAGCCCGCGACCCGGCGGAGTTGCGGCTGCGTAGCGGCGACTGTGCCGACAAACAGGAGCGGCGAGCCAAGCGGCACGAGAGCCCGGCCGGTGAAGGCGAAGGAAAGTGTCGCAATGGCGTGATAGAACGCCAGTACGCCGATGGCCAGGTGTCCCACGCCCGGGAGCGTCTCGGAGATCCATCCTAGCCTCGCAAAGACCATGGCAAGAAACGTTGCCGTGATGATGAGGTGGAGACAACTCAGCGTGACGGAGCGGAAGGCGGTCAGATAGATCATGACGGCGGAAAAGACCAGATAGACCAGCTCAATGGGAATGTAGAGCATGTCGTCGAAGTGGAACGAGGTGCCCTCGCTCAGGAGCTTCGCGGTGGAGACCGTCACCCAGAAGAAACCGTACATCGTGAGCGCCGTGCCGCCGAGCTGCTCGTTGTAGCGGATGTCTGTAATGCCGGCGAGCACCTGCACGAGACCGCCGAACACGAGTGCGATGACCAACACACCGACCTTGTCGGCTTCCGGGATGCGCCCGACCTGGGCGAGACCGACGGTCAAGGCTCCCACGGCCAGCCCGAACAACCCAATAGCAAGGACATCGATCCGGCCGGCGCAGTCTCCGTTGGTCATTGTGCTCCTCCTAGGCTCCTTGAAGGGTGGGGGAAATTGAGCTGTGCTGGTGACAGGTGAGCGACGCTGGTGGAAGTCTGATCGATGATTACCTTAACCACTTGGGGCAAACCGTCGGTCAGAAACCACATGCAGACGAGACATACCACGCCGACGAGGGTCCATTTCACGCAGTCCTGGATGAAGCGGGTGCTCTCCTGCATAAGGACGGGAACTAGACGGCGCATCAATTCCTCCATCTGGCGGCTCCTCTTGGGTGAATGTGTTTAGCAAGTTCGAGGCCATTTGAGTTGGTCATCCCTCGTAATCCATGACCCGATGGCTTCGTGAGAAAATTCACAGTCTTGAGCAGGAGTGATCTCCAGCAGCTCGGCAGCCGGCGCGATTGCGCAGAGAACCGTGTATGACCGCTCACCCCTCAGAGTCACTCCAGGCGCAATTTGCGGTAAACCAGTACGCCCTTTGCCGTGAGGCTTTGAAGGATGAGGGAGCGGCGAGTCTTTGTTGAACGCTTCGCCTGTGCGTGGTAGCGGTGGGATTGCAGTCCATCGCCGTTCTGCAGAGTGCCAATCCGAGGCTGAAAATCCTTCAATCGTCTGTTCTAACGGATGAGTAGATTAAGGGTGTCACCAACCGTTTCGCTTCGTTCAGACGAAGAAAACTGCGACATCCTAGAATCCTTTGACAATTCGCCACGGCCTCCAGTCACGAGTGCAACATTTTCAAATAGATAGGCGCCATTATGTATGGTTTCACTTCACCTCTGGTTCAGATGTCGAAGAGGCACGTTTAAGGGGCTCGCTCTGGTTCTCCTCAGCCTTGCCGAGGAAGTGAATCGGCTCCTCTCCTCTGAGATGGGCCGGTCGGAGGATGTAGGTTCCATAGACGCTGGTGGTCCAGACGGACTCTGCGGTTTTTGAGTTTCCTCCTGAAAATGCGTATCCCAGACCACCGACGACGCTCCCTGCGACTGCGAATGCGCTTTTGCCGACACAATAGGGAACCGTAAGCAGCCAGCTTGCCACTTGTATTCCTGTACCATCTGAACTGTCTGAACCGTCGGTACCGTACGGCTGCTCTTCTGCCAGGGCCGATCCCGGTGGGATCATGGTCAGGCCCATAATAATAGTCATGACCAGCGCCAGGGCCACGGATCTGTTTACTCCACCAATGAGATGAGCCTCGGGGGCCTTCAGGGGTATTGGAAGTCCGTCTCCTTCAAAATGTCGATTATTCATGGCTCACCTCCTGTGTGCACGGTCACGACGGATCATCCACTCGCAAGATCTTGATCTTTACGACGACGGGCTTTCCTGCCAGCGGATGATTGTAATCCACCACCGCGGAGCTGTCCGACAACTGCGTGACCGTCGCCTGCTGACCGCCGCCATCCTCAAGGACATCTCCTTCCTTTGTCTCGGCCGGCAGGTCTTTCCTCGGAAGGGTTTTCTTTTTCTTCGGGTCATAAGGGCCGAAGCCCTGATCGGGAGACAATTGGACTTTGGTCTCTTCCCCCGGCTTCATGCCAGTAGTCTTCCGTTCCAAAGCCGGCAGCAGCTGGTGCTGCCCCTGGACGAACTGGCCGAAACTCTTGGCTTCGAATCCCGGTTCGCCGGGAATGGTAATCTGATAGAAGAACGTGACACGAGAGCCATCGCTGATGCGGGGAGGCTCTGCGGCGCGGCTTTGCGACGAGACAGGCCACAGACCTGTGAACAAAATCATCATGGCGACGATGGCCGATGTATTCCAGTGAAATTCACGCATGACTCCCTCCTTGAGTAGTCTCAAGTGTACATCTCCCCCTTTCGATTCTCGTCAGAAGCGTAGAGCGATCATTTCCTTGTCCTTGCCCTCGTCCGTTCCCTCATGGCCGGAGATCGTCCCCCAATTGGGGGCGTTCGGACCGGGGTTGCTCAGATAGCTTGATGATCTTGGTGACTCTATCATTCGGGTCGAGTTCTATACTGACCTGATCTCCCGTGGTGACCTGTTCCTTCTTCAGGATGTTGGGATCAGCCACCGGGAGCGTCCAGGATTGTCCCTCCTTCGTGCGGAAGGTGATCGTCCGCTGGGCTTGATCCATACTCAAGACGGTGCTTCCGATAAACGTGCTCACGGCCTCGCTGGTCTGGACAGTTGCTCCGATCAAGAAGAGGAGACAGACGGTCATTGTTGTTGTTCTCGCGATATTCATCGTTGCACCTCCGAGCGGAGACAATAGGGTTGTACCTGCGCGACGTAGAGACAGCGGACGTTCCCTGTCCCTGCGCCGCTCATCGGGATGTTGCAAGCTGAGTCCCTGGCCGTTGAGAGCGCAAGTCGTTTGCCAAAGAAGCACGAGGAGGAAAAACGTTATGGATTCAACCGCTTCGCGGGATTAGACCTTGCTGGAGGGGAGAAGGAGAGAAAACCAAGAGCGCATCTCGTCCCTGGTCTTGATGCAGGCTTCTCTAAACGTGTTGTATTTCTGTCGATTTTCTGCAGGGACATGGAATTGACATTTTGTCTCGCTCGGATAACTTTTCCCGTCGCTCACGGGGCATTCGACATGCGCGGGCAGATGATATCAGAGGGGAAACTGTCGCCCGGTCACTTCGCGATCGTGATGCTGGGGACTCCGACGCGAGGCACCTCGGTGACGGTCATCTGGAACAACAGGTACGGCAATTGGGACGCCTCGCGGTTCCAGCGTACCAGCGGTCCCGTGGTGTTGACCGCGTAACATTTTCCGTGGGACTTAATCGAGAGGTCGGCTTCCGAGGGGGTGCCACCCGACAGCACGAGTTCCATGGTGTTGACGGGATTTTCGTGGAACGCCGGGGTCCGCCGATCTTTCTCGACGTGGGATTCGGGGTCTTCTTCCAGCGAACAGCAGAGAAAGTTGAGAATGGTATTGAAACTGCGCAATCGGAAATCTCCCTTGATGAGGTATTCCCCTCCGATGTGCCCCGGGCGGATATCGAAGGACACGTCGTTCACAGTCCCTTGTTCCGTTTCGTCGATCAACCGGGCCCGTTCGTCAGGTGAGAGCGTGTCGGGGTCATAGTTGGTGATGAGAATGTGTCCCGTGATTTGTTTGCGCAGGATGTAGCTGTTGTCTTTCTGGTTGTAGGCGACGAGATATTCTTTCTGTAAGGCCTGGAAGCCTTCGGCGGTGACGGAGTTGGCGGGAATAGTCCAGGTCCGATCGGAGATGATCGGTTCGGCATAAAGCTGGTTCTGGTCCTGGATGGCCGAGAGGTGCGTGACCACGCGACGAAACATTTCGCAGCCGGCCCAGTCTGCCGGCGTGTTGCGGTAGGAGACCTCCTGGCCGTTCACCGTGATCCGAAGTTCCTGCGCCATCAATCTGAGCAACAGATCGATGTCGGACCGCTGCTGCAGCAGAAGCGTAAACTTGGTTTCCTGGAAGGGGGTCAGGAGCCGCTTGGTGAATTCTTCCCCTTCGATCGGCACGATGCTGATGGTGGGGTTCTCCGCCACGCTTCCACCGAAGACCGGCATGAGCGCCCGGCTGGCCTCTCCCGTGAGGGCCGATGTGGCGCTGGCGCTGACGCGGAAATCGAACGTCGCGGCGATATTCGAGACGTCGGTGAAGTGAATCGGCTGATGGTGGTGGGCGCGGGCGATGTTGATAAGCCGTTGCTTGGAGAGGGCATCCGTGACCGCTTCATCGTACGACGTCACGGCGCGATTCAATGTGATGGGCGAGAGGCAACCCGGTTACAGTCAGGCTGTAGAACACTCCCGCCAGGATGAATTGTGCGGGAGATGCTAACAGCGGCTTCATCGTCGATGAAGACCCTTCGAACAAATCTAGTCACTCCTTCGGCGAGTTTGTAGCATGACTGATGCGGGATGCCTAGCGGATTGGGGCAGGTCTTGAAACCAGACATTGGGCATCCCGCCCGCGCACGGCGGGCCTGCGGTCGGTGCAATCTTGACTGGTTTACGCGGCAGGTCTAGCCTGAACGACGGCGGTGTGTCGGGCGCCTTTCGGTGAAGCACAGGTTGGATCATCTATAGGAGGGCCTATTATGATTCAGAAGCGACGCATTCATGATGCTATTGTGGGAGTGGTGGTGACGGTCGGGATCGCGCTCGGCCACTACGTGAGCGCGCATTGGCTCCTGTTTCCGACGGTGATCGGTGTGACGCTGATCCAGAGCGGCATCACGGGTTTTTGTCCGGTATACTTCGCGCTCGATCGCCTTCTTCCTTCCGAGGGCGCAGCCGATCCATCCAGCTGTTGCGCAAAATAAGCGCACAGGTTCATACGGGCAGCGGGCGATATCGGGTCAGGAAACGGAGCCCTTGTACTTGCGTGATCCCGTCGTCCTCGTTTGTTCCTACTGATTCCGACCATGGAAGTCGTCTCGTCTGGGCATCCGCGGTTGGATAGTCACACGAAGGGGGAGGTATGGAGTTTCAGTCGGTGAGAATGCGCGAGCAGAAGACCATCGCGTTGGTGGCGCACGACAATAAAAAACAGGACCTGCTTGCATGGGCGAAGTTCAATCGCGCTCTGCTGGCTCAGCACCGGCTGACGGCGACGGGGACGACCGGGATGCTTCTCGAAACGGAGCTGAAGCTTTCGATAGCCCGGCTGCAAAGCGGCCCTCTCGGCGGAGATCAGCAGATCGGGGCGAAGATCACGGAAGGAGACATTGATTTTCTCATCTTCTTCTGGGATCCGCTCGAACCGCAGCCGCACGATCCGGACGTGAAGGCGCTTCTGAGAATCGCCGTCGTCTGGAATATCCCTGTGGCCTGCAACCGATCGTCGGCAGACTTTATGATTTCCTCATCGCTGATGGCCAAGGAATATCTTCGCCTTGTGCCTGACTATGAAGGCTATCGCCGCCGCCGCGTCCCGGGTCATGCCGAGTCATGACGAACGTGCCGGGGACCGATTGACCTCCTGCATCCGCCCGCCGCGTCCGCTCCTCAGTTGCGCGCGTTTTTGCAGAATCGTATGATAGGCGGATGATGTCGGGATCTGTCACGCGCATCAAGTCGAAGACCCCCCAACCCTACGAACTCACGGCCATTCATCACGATACCCACGACACGAAGACGTTCTGCTTTGCCCTGCCTGATGACGCGACGCTGGACATGCTCCCCGGCGATCATCTCTATGTGCACGCGACGATCGACGGCAAACAGGTGAAGCGGCCCTATACGCCGTCGTCGATGCCGGGTATCACGGGCTATTTCGATTTGACGGTCAAGCGATACGAAACCGGCTTGATTTCAAGATACCTCCATGACCGGGAGATCGGAGATACCGTGCTGATAAGCGGGCCGAATCCGGGCGGCCATTGGGTGGACGGCATGGCGAAGAAGGTCGGATTTGTGGCCGGCGGCACGGGCATCACACCGATGATTTCAATCATCCGCTGGATTCTCGCCAGGAGCCTCGCGGTCGAGTTGTTTCTGGTCTTCGCCAATAAGGCCGAGGCCGATATCATTTTCCGGGAGGAGTGGGAGGAGGATGTGCGCGAGCACGCGAGCTTCCATTGTTATCATGTGTTGGAGCAGCCGCCCGCAGGCTGGTCGCAAGGCACGGGTCGCATCACCGAGGACATTCTGCGCCGTCAACTGCCGCCGCCCGGCCCCGACACCGTGATTTTTCTCTGCGGCCCCCCGCCGATGGTCGACGCGCTGGAAACGACGCTCAAAGGTATCGGCTACTCCGAGGAGGCCATCATCCTTCCGTAATGGACTGAGCCGTCGCCTTCCGGCCGAGATTGACAGACTGATTTTCGGACGATAGCCTACGCGCTGAATTCTCCGCTGCTCCTCACGTATCGCACGGGTTCCATGAATCTGAAAGTTTTGGTGCCACTGGCCTGGACGTTTTGGACGATCCTGCTGGGGGTGGCTTTCTACGGCCTCATCATGGTCTCGCAGGATACTCAACATAGCCCGGAAGCGGGGCCGGGGCTGGGCTACTTCGCCGTGGCGTTCGTGTTCATCGTATTGATCGCGGCGGGTGGCATCGTGTATGTCTTTGCAAAAAAGCAGTCTCGGTCCGGTGTGATGGCGATGGCGGCATCTTCGGGTATCTGATCATCGGCCTCATTGCGGGTCCGGTCATGAAGGTCTACAAGCAATGGAGCTTCGAGCAAGCCGAAGCCCGCGTGGGTGATTTTGACGATCCGGCGTTGAGGGAGATGGCGACGGCTATTCGCAGCGGCGATTGTGCCACGCTGAAGCGCATGCTGGCCGGAGGGTCTGCTCCGGCTGGCAAAGACAAAGCCGGTCATGATCTGCTTGCTTACTCGTTGGCGGTGGTGCGCGATCAGCAAGGGGGTGTGGAATGCGTTCGCACTCTGCTCGACGCCGGGAGGGACCCGCGAGTGTCTCGCATGCCGGATGGGAGCGAACTGATCCATTTCCTGATCGTCGACCGGTCGCCTTCCGCTCAGGAGGCGGTAATGTTACTGCTCCAGCATGGGGCCGACCCGAATGCTGTCGATCCGGTGACACACGAGACGCCGATTCGCGCCGCCGGTGAAAGCCCTCGGGTGGTGCGGGCGTTGGTTGAGGCCGGAGCGGACATCGACCGCGTTCAGCCTGACGGTGTCACGGCACTCGTTCATTATGTGGGCGGGCGTCAATGGGAGTCGGCCCGCTATCTGGTAGAGTCAGGAGCACGGCTCGATGTCCGCAACGAACAAGGACTGTCGCTCGACTACTACCTCCAAGACTGGAAGGAGAGTGTCTTCGGCGATCACCCGGAAGGCTGGGATCGGGTGCGTGAAGCCATCGCTGCCAGACAAAAGGCCGCATCTTGAGTAGCGCGCGGCTGCAAGCGCGCAGTTCGAACCGGAAACAGGCTTCCCTTTCTGCGGTTGGATGGCATCACAGTGTTGTGTCCGCAAGAAGAGGGATCTCAAGGATCACATAGTGAACAGGGTCTTGGGCGCATTGTTAGTCACCAGCCTGTGGCTTGCCGGTTGTGCCGAGCTTGCGTATCAGCACATGAACGATCCTTCTCGGGATTCCTGGCAGAAACCGAAGGAGGTCATCGAGAAGCTTGCCGTTACGCCGGGTTCGCGAGCGGCGGACTTAGGCGCCGGTGGGGGATACTTCACGTGGTATCTGGCCGGGGCGGTGGGGCCGCGAGGAACCGTGTATGCCGTTGAGATTGACGATACCGCGGTGGGCATCATCCAAAAGGAAATGAAATCGCGAGGGATCACGAATGTGGTGCCGATCCACGCCGAAACCGGAGACGCGAAACTGCCTGAGCCCGTTGATCTCGTATTTACCTGCGATACCTACCACCATATGGATGAGCGTGTCGCCTATTTCCGATCATTGGTTCGGTATCTCACGCCTGATGGACGGGTTGCGATTCTGGATTTTCATCCCCATGGTTTCTTTTCCGGTCTGCTTGGCCATGGAACAGCAAGGGAAGAAGTCCGACGCGAGATGGAAGCAGCGGGGTATCAGTTGACGACATCCTTCGATCTGATCGAGAGTCAGCATTTTCAGATCTTCTCACGGTAAGATCATTGAAGTCGGCGTGGAGATGCGATGGTGAGACTGTGTCAGTTCATCAGCTGATTGCGGAGTACCCGGAGCGCCCGTGACCGAAGTTCTGCACATTAGTACGACCAGCCACAAACAGGTCGTGGATCTCACCGATCGGATCGAGGCGGTGATCCGGAAGGCGAAGATGCAGGAGGGGCTCTGTTCTCTCTTTATTACCCACACGACCGCCGCCTTGACGGCGGGGGAGATCGGGGAGGGAACCGGGGAGGACTTTCTTCAAGTCGTGGAGCAGATGATTCCGCGCATTCATTTCCGGCACGCCCACGATCCCTCTCATGCCTGGTCCCACATGGCTTCGTCCCTTCTAGGACCGTCTCTCACCATTCCGGTCGCAGCCGGCAGACTGAGTCTGGGCACCTGGCAGTCAGTCATGTTGGTCGAATTGGATGGCCCGCGCGATCGGTCCGTGCACATGATGCTGATTTCGTCCTGATCGAGAGGCCGGAATTTTCTGCTGTTCTGATAGGCCCGCCCGGCTGGTCCTCGGAGCACAGCCTGCGGAGATGATTCAGGATGCTGATTGACAGAGGACCCCAGCGGTTCATAGGCTAATAGAAAAGGAGGGGGCTATGGCACTCATTCTCGCTCTTGTTCTCGTCTTTGCAACCGTCGCTCAGGCGGAAGCCTTGGAGGGATCCCAGCCGGGCTCGGCCACCGTCATCAACGGTGATGTACTGTATTGGGAAGGTGAGGAGCTCGTCGTTAAGGATATGTCCGGCCGTGAAGCGCGCCTGCATGTGACCGCTCAGACGAAAATCGAGGGCGCGGCGGGGCGATTGAAAACGGGGGACAAGATAGCTGCGCAGGTCGGCCCCGAAGGTCACGCCCTTTCCATCACATTGAAGCTTCCGGACGCGGGGGGCGTCGGCGCCCAGCCCGGGTCGCGCTGACGGGCAAGACACGGGGCTCGTGTAGGGAAGGGGGCTGTAGTTGTTTTGGGGGAACCTCCTCGTCCGCGCGCCTGTGCCCTGAAATCCCTCGCGGACCATCCTGGCCATCACCAACTGAAAAGATGCCCTAGTATTTCTGTCTGCTCAAATCGCAGAAACATTTGAGTTGATCTTCGGCCGGGTGCGGTCCAGGATGGGGCCGAACTGCCTGTGGAGAGCGTGCGGTCCCGTTCGCCGGGGTGAGCCGCCGACCTGCTCGCACGATGACCTACCAGCCCATAGAACATTACGGCATCATCGGCAACATGCGGACGGCCGCGCTTGTCGGCCTGAACGGCTCAATCGATTGGCTCTGTCTTCCCTTCTTCGATTCCCCGAGCGTCTTTGCCGCCATTCTGGACGACCGGCAGGGGGGCCGGTTCGAGATCGCGCCTCGCGAGGACGGTATCCGGACGAAACAGTTTTACTGGCCCGAAACCAATGTGCTGATCACTCGTTTTCTCTCGCCGGACGGTGTCGGAGAGCTTGAAGATTTCATGCCGACCGGGCTGCCTCGGGAATCGCCCTGGCACGACCATCTGATCCGGCGCGTGAAAGTCACGCGCGGGGGCCTGGCTTTCCGGATGCACTGCCGACCGGCGTTCGATTATGCGCGGATGCCGCATCGCACGAGAATCGAAGAACACGGGGCCGTCTTTGAGTCGGCCGTCCTGAGCTTGGGACTGGCAAGCGCTGTTCCGCTCACCTGCGACGGTGAGAGCGTCCATGCGACATTTACACTTCAGGAAGGCGAGGAGGCGATTTTCGTATTGCGTCCTCTGAACCTCGGAGAGGGATGTCGCCGGTCTCCGTCAAACTCTGAAACGCAAGACATATTCGAACACACGGTCAAGTACTGGCACCGGTGGTTGTCCACATGCACTTATACCGGTCGCTGGCGCGAAATCGTATATCGATCGGCGCTGGCGCTGAAGCTGATGACCTTCGAACCGACAGGCGCGATTATCGCGGCGCCGACCTGTAGCCTGCCGGAGTCGATCGGCGGAGGACGGAATTGGGACTATCGCTACACATGGATCCGCGACGCCGCCTTTACGATGTACGGCCTGTTGCGGATCGGCTTCACGGAGGAAGCGCATGCCTTCATGCAATGGCTGGATGCGCGAGCCGGAGAGATCGAGGCGGACGTCCCGCTGCAGATCGTCTATGGTATCGACGGTCGCCAGGATCTCAGGGAGCAGACCCTGGATCATCTGGACGGCTATCGCGGCTCCCGGCCAGTCAGGATCGGAAACGGCGCCCATCGTCAATTGCAGCTCGATATTTTCGGGGAGCTGCTCGATTCGCTCTACCTGTACAACAAACACGTCATGCCCATCGGGTATGACGCCTGGGAGCGTATTCGTCGCCGCATCAACTGGCTCTGCGACAACTGGCAGCAGCCGGACGAAGGCATCTGGGAGGTGCGCGGAGGCCGCCGTCATTTTGTCTATTCGAAACTGATGTGCTGGGTGGCGATGGACCGGGGAATCCGCCTGGCCGACAAGCGGTCGTTTCCGGCCGACCGGGATCGTTGGCAGCGGATCCGGGATCAAATCTACGAAGAGGTCATGTCCAAGGGGTGGAGTCAGAAACGCCAGGCCTTCGTGCAGCACTACGACGGCGATTCGCTCGACGCGTCGAATCTGATCATGCCGCTGGTGTTTTTCATGGCCCCCAACGATCCGCGCATGTTGAGCACGCTGCACGCCATCAATCGCTCCCCCAAAGAGGGAGGATTGGTCTCCGACGGGCTCGTGTATCGCTATGACAGCGCGACCGGAGAAGACGGCCTCCAAGGCCGTGAAGGCACATTTACGATGTGTTCGTTTTGGCTCGTGGAGGCGCTGACCCGGGCGGGATACGTCGATGGCGCGAAACTGGCGGAAGCGCGGCTGCTGTTTGAGCGCATGTTGGGGCACGCCAATCACGTGGGGCTGTATGCGGAGGAAATCGGGGGAAGCGGCGAAGCGCTCGGCAATTTTCCCCAGGCGTTCACCCACATCGCCTTGATCAGCGCCGCGGTGAATTTGAATCGGGCATTGGATGGAGGGCGTCCTGGCTGACTGAATCACGAGGGGCGCACGGGATATCCGTTCGGAACCTGATCTATAAGCATAGGAGGCATCATGCAACGCAAAGGCTCGGCCATCTGGCAAGGCGACTTGAAGACCGGAAAAGGGACTGTGTCGACCGACAGCGGCGTCCTGTCGCAGACGCCATACTCATTTTCGACGAGATTCGAGAGCGGGAAGGGGACCAACCCGGAAGAGTTGATCGCCGCGGCGCATGCCGGGTGCTTCACGATGGCGCTGTCCGCGCAATTGGGCAACGCCGGCCTGGTCGCCGAGAAATTAGAGACGACGGCCACCGTCACGTTTGACAAGCTTGAAGCGGGATGGACCGTGACGGGCATTGTATTGGACGTTAAAGGGAAAGTGCCCAAGGCGGATCAGGGGGCATGGGAGAAGGCGACGCAGGCGGCCAAAACCGGCTGTCCGATTTCGCGCCTGCTCAACACGACAATCACGATGCAATCGAGGCTGGAGGGGTAACGCGAATACCTGCTTCAAAGTTCTGAAGGGATTCAGAAGCATTCATCAGGAGGGGCTGCAAGTCTTGACACCTTCCCGCGGACAGCCTAGCCTGTGATCACCTACCTGCTTCAGAGTGGATGCCCCGGATGGGACCCATGAAGCCTAAGCAATCGAAGAAACCCGGCAAACGTACCGCTCCCCGCGCTCAACCAGCGCCTCAGACATCTTTGTTGGAAGGGCAACATGAGCAGATTGCCAGGCGTGCGTTTGAGCTGTATGAGCGACGGACCTGCCAAGGCGCCTTGGATGACTGGCTCCAAGCGGAGCAGGAAATTCTGGGACAAAAGAACACCAAAAAGGCCGGCAGGCCGCATCGTGGCGGGTACGCGGGTGAGGAACAAGAGTGACAAATCAGTAGCCGGGCTGCCTGAGACGAGTGCACGAGTCAGGTGATTTCGAAGCTGAACTGGTCGCGTGTCCGGTGATGGTGCGGGGTTGCCATCAAAGGAGGTGTCTCATGGAACCAGGTCTCAAGCGAATCACGATTGCCAGGATCGCCGCGGCCTTCGGAGGTCTGTGCGGGGCGATCGGCCTGCTGGCCGCGATCACGAATCTCCCTTTGGGATTGGCCCCTCACGGTTGGGGTACCGGCGGGATTCTGCTCTTGTTGGTGGCCCTGTTCGTGCTGGCCGACGGGGTGGTGTCATTCGAGAAATCACGACTGGGTGCGACCACCAAGTTCCAGTAGGCAGGGCGAGTCAAAGGGCTTTCTGAAAGTCCGATCCGGTGAGAATACGTACGGGTCAGTCCCGGAAGAGGCGACGCCTGTGGTGGAATGAGCCACCTCCGTCCCGCAAGTCCGACTGTATTAGTTGAACTCTCAACCCTTCAGATTTTGTCCCGCCGGGTCTTTCACAATGATCCGATCTCAGGATGGAAGAGTGCCGGCAAAGAACAGTAATTCCTTAAAACAATTGCAGAATTCGACATTCCGCCCTGAAACAAAACGAGGGGATTCGATTCCATGGCACCTTCTTTGCGATTCTGTCTCTTCATGTAGGGGGGGAAGGCCTAAGACAACGGAGATAGTCACAACATGGAGGGGACAGCAAAGGAGGAATGCCATGGCCTATGCGACCAATTCCATATTCAATCGCATTGAATGGTGCCGGAAGCAGAGAACGCAGGCGCGTACGCAGCCTGAGCTTGAACGATGGCGCGCCGAAGAGGACGGGCTCCGTGACGCCCTCCTACATCGAGATCACACGAAGCTGTACCGGTATTCTCCGTCCGATGTCTTTGCGAGGTACGCGATGGGGCTCCATGACGGGCAAGCCATGCTTCGCGTGGCACGGGTTACACTCCAATTAGCGCTGCGCCCTCAGGAAGTTCGAAATGCTGATCCGAGAATTGGAGATGCGGGCTGCACGAGGTTGTGACCGCAGATTGGTCCCCGGTCCCAGCAATCCGTGCTGTGTCTCCGGAGATCAGAGAATCGGGACGGGCTCTGAATCCAGCCGCTCCCTCTGCTCTCGCTGTGCCGGTTGAAGGTATCCCTCTGAGCCGGCGGTTGTAATCAGGCTTGACTCCACCTGCATCCATCGTTAGCATAACGTCATTCATCCGTCCTCAGGTCCAGGTGCCATGATGAGATTGTTCCTTCTCATCGCCTGCTTCGGCATCGGGTTGAGCGCAGCATCTCTGTCCTCCGCCACAACACATATCTCAAGCGATCCAGCCGCGGCGAACATCGGTCGGGAACTCGTCATTTATCTTGATGTGCAGGCCAGCACGTGGCGGTCACGAGGGAGAGTGTCCTTTGGCATCGTCCCGTCGCTGAGAATGAAATTGATTTCGGCAGGGTTCGCCGTCACGCAGGATCCTGAGAGTCCGCACGATCTGACTCTCAAAGTGGATTATCGGGAGGAGAAGGGAAAGCAGATCACATTCAGTCTCTCCGGCACAGAGATCACCTGCGTGATGATTCTCGATTCTCCACAACTGGGGCGCGTGGTGTTTCCCACGATTCATGTGTTCCCGTCGTACACCGGTATGGTCACCGCTCCCTATGTGGAAGTCGTTGAGAAGTTTCAGACGAGTCCCTATTTTTATTATCTCGGCGATCTGGTCCGGGGGCAGGTCGACGGATATCTCGACAGCACCGGTGCGCTGATCAAGGCCGTGGATCGGCACTTCGATCGTGAGCGCCATCCCCCGGCTGTGACACCATTCGACACGCTCGAGTCACCGGCCGAGACATTTCCCGACGTGGATCTTCTCTTCTCCGGGTCGGCTCAGGAGAACGCCGTCGAGGAACTGGGCCGACTCAAGGATGCCCGGGCGATCGGACTCCTCGAACAACTGATGTTTCATCCGGAACGGGGAACCAGGCTCCGTGCCGTTCTCGCCCTTGGGGAATTCGACGCGCCAACCGTTGCCCCGGCCATGATGCGCATCGTGCAGACGGAGTCCGATACCGATGTGCGAAACGCGGCGGCGGCGGCTCTCACGCGACTCTCGGAAAAGAACGCGACTCCGGGAATCGTTCGCTCGCCGTAGGCTCCTCTCGTTCGCGCTGGTGAGCGGGCGACATATTACTGTCCGATCTCCTGGATGATCTACTTGATTTCCTCCGCATCCTGCTTGATCGCCTGACCTTCCGACTTGATGTCCCCGCCGGTGTTCTTGACGGCGTCGCGTGTGCCGGTTACGGCTTGGCTTGCCGCGTCTTTTTCCTGTTTGACACGCTCTTTCGTGCCTTGAGTGATGGTTCGAACCTCTTCCTTGACGGCTTCCCGGGTCTGACGGACTGCGTTGACTCCGTCAGTCTGAGTCGGCTGTCCGGTCTGCTGGTCAGCGACGCATCCGAGTGACAAACTCAAGCATGCGGCGATGAAGATCGTGCTCTGGATTCGTGTTTCAGTGCGACGCTTCATGGAAAGCTCCTTTCATTCACTGGTACCGGGTTCGACGCAATGCGGACCGTGGCGATTACAGGCTGCGGTCAGAGCTCGAACAAGAGCAGGGGCTTGAGGCAGAGCATGGTTCCGTGAAGTATGGGGCGGCGATCAATTCATCTCAGTTCATCTCGTTGATCCGGTTCATGCCGTTCAACCGGAAACACTAAACAAACCACGATGACGAAAGAGATCGACGGCCCAGTGAAGAAGTCTGCCCCGCTCATTTCGGTCCGATACAGAGTTGAGATCTACTCGCCTTATGTGTATCCGAAGGGAGCATACTCCTTCAAAGGTTTACGTAGTTTCGGTGATATACACCGCAGTTGGAATGGATTAGCATGCGCCCTCCACAGAGGAGGCCTCGTCATGTCAAAGACGCGTGTAACTGTGCTGGGCTTGTTGTTGCTCGGTACCGCGACGGTGGTGGCGGCCGAAAGTGTCGATCGGAGTTTTCTCCCGAATCTGTTCCCGTTTCGGGACCCCACCGGAATTCTGAAAACCTTCAGTGTAACCGGCAGACTGGATCTCACCGGTCCGTTTTTTCAGAGTCTCGGCAGCAACGGCCGCACCTGCGCCAGTTGTCACCAGCCAGGCGACGCCTGGTCCGTCTCGGCCACACATGTGGCGGAGCGCTTCGAAGAGACAAAAGGCTTGGACCCGATCTTTCGGACTAACGACGGCTCTAATTGTGATCACGATATCGATACATCAACGGTGGAAGGACGCCGACAGGCCTACAGCCTGCTGATCAGCCGTGGTTTGATTCGCATCGCGCTTCCGGTGCCCGACGGGGCGGAGTTCGAAGTGGTCAGCGTCAGCAATCCCTACGGGTGCAATGAAACCACGACCCTTTCCATGTATCGGCGTCCGCTTCCTTCCACGAATCTCCGTTTTCTCAGCGCGGTGATGTGGGACGGCCGGGAATCGGCCACGCAGACCGGCACAAAATCCATGACATTCGCGACGAATCCCAGCGACCTTCTGTTTGATCTGGCCCATCAGGCTGTCGATGCCACGCTCGGACATGCCCAGGCCGCGACGCCACCGACCCAGCAACAGCAGCAGCAAATCGTCGCGTTTGAAATGGGGCTTTCAACCGCGCAGGCCGTTGACTTTGGCGCCGGCGCACTCGATGCCGACGGCGCGACCGGCGGGCCGGTGACATTGTTCAACCAGCCGTTCTTTATCGGCATCAACAATCCGCTGGGTGAGAACCCCTTCAAGACGCCGTTCACTCCCGTGATCTTCACCCTGTTCAATGATGCCTGGGCTCACGCGTCCTCCACCGGTGATCGCGCCGCCCGCCGCGGCAGTATTCTTCGCGGCCAGACGTTGTTCAATTCACGCACCATCAACATTACCAAGGTTGGCGGACTCAACGACGCGACCGGCCTGCCGCTCGTGAAGGGGACGTGCGGAACCTGCCACGACGCCTTCAATGTC
>DATGEA010000172.1:0-7122 GCA_035310605.1 Nitrospira sp.
AGCGGTCAGGGGCAATGGAAGGAATGGGTCCGATGGGATCGATTCGGCAAGGCCATTCAATGAGCAAATCCGCACGTGATTCGATGATGCCGTCGGTGCCGCGCTCCCGGGGAGACAAGCCGTCGTCCCAGGCGCTTCGTCAGCGTATACAACGGTTCCCGCAAGCCTCGATCCTCGTCATCGGTGACTTGATTCTCGACCATTATATCTGGGGCCGTGTCAGCCGGATTTCTCCGGAAGCGCCGGTGCCGGTCGTCCATGTCGATTCAGAATCCGTGCGGCTTGGCGGGGCAGCCAACGTGTTCAACAACATCCTCGCACTGGGCGGCAAGGCGGATCTCTGCGGCATGATCGGCTCGGACGAAGCCGGGCGGATTCTGTTGAAGGAATTGGGGACCAAGCGATCGGGGCGGGGGGGAGTGGTCATCGATCAGGAGCGGCCGACGATCAAGAAGTCGAGGGTGATCGCCCATAACCAACAGATCGTTCGATATGATGTCGAACGGAAGGGAGAACTGAAACCGCAGCTCCAGAAACGTATCCTGCGCTACGTTGAATCGCGGATGCGTGAATTGACCTGTCTCGTGGTGTCGGACTATGCCAAAGGCGTCGTGACGGCCGGGTTGATGGCGGAATTGACCAGGCTGGCCGCGCTGCGGAACATTCCGGTCATCGTCGATCCCAAGGTTGAGCATTTCGGATTCTATAAAGGCGTGACGCTCATCACGCCGAACCATCTCGAAGCAACGCAGGCCGCCGGCCTCCACGGCGACGGCGATCAGACGATTCTAGAAGCGGGAGAAATCATCCGCCAGCGGTTGGGCTGCCGGTCCGTACTGGTGACGCGCGGAGAAAAGGGGATGAGCCTGTTTGAAGGAAACAGCGATTCCTGGCACATTCCCACTCAAGCCCAGCAGGTGTACGACGTGACCGGCGCCGGCGATACGGTCGTGAGCACCCTGGCATTGGCCCTCTCGACCGGTGCGTCGATGCGGGAGGCGGCAACGCTGGCCAATCAGGCAGCCGGCATCGTCGTCGGCATGATCGGTACCGCAACGGTTTCGGCCAAACAACTGGCGGAGGCGCTGGGCAGTGACTAAGCCGAAACCGAACGTGACGGTGGTCATTCCAGCCCGGTACGGCTCCTCGCGGTTCCCGGGGAAACCACTGGCGATGCTTGGTCGGAAGCCGATGATTCAGCACGTCTACGAACAGGCCGCCGCCTGCCGGGCGGTCGCAGATGTGCTGGTGGCTACTGACGACAAACGGATTCAACAGGCCGTCGAACAGTTCGGCGGTCAGGCGGTCTTGATGACCGGCGAATTTCGAACAGGGACTGATCGTGTGGCCGCAGTGGCCCGGTCCCGCACGGGCCGGTTTTTTGTCGATCTGCAGGGCGATGAGATCCCGGTCGACCCTGATCTTTTGGCCGATCTCATCGAGCCTTTCGTCGAGTCCGGCGCCGAGATGGGCACCCTGAAGCGCGCGATTACGTCCGACGACGATCTCCAGAATCCTGCCGTCGTGAAAGTGGTGACCGATCAGCAGGGCCAGGCCCTGTACTTTTCACGGGCGCCGATTCCGCTGGTGCGCGACGATCCCAGCCGGCGGGCCACGGAGGGGTTGCACTACGTTCACCTGGGGGTCTACATCTATACGCGTGAGGCGCTGCTGAAGCTGGCGGCATGGCCGACAGGCGTGCTTGAAGATGCCGAGAAATTGGAACAGCTTCGTGCGCTCGAGCACGGCATGTCCATCAAGGTCTGGGAGTCCAAGCACGAGTCCTTGCGGGTCGATACGCCGGCGGATGCGGTAGCGGTAAGCGAGACATTGCGACAGCTTGAGCTGGGCAGACAGGCGCAAGCGTCGAGTCGATCATGACACAATGCGGGTCAGAATTATCCGATTGCGACGGACGGAGACTACGATGAGCAAGTTTATATTTGTCACCGGCGGCGTCGTCTCATCTCTGGGGAAAGGGCTGGCTTCAGCTTCGATCGGCAACCTGATGGAAAGCCGCGGCCTCAAGATCACCTTCCTGAAACTCGACCCCTATATCAACGTCGATCCCGGTACGATGAATCCGTACCAGCACGGCGAAGTGTACGTTACGGACGACGGGGCGGAGACAGACCTCGACCTCGGCCATTATGAGCGGTACACCTCGTTGACCCTGACGAAAGAAAACAACTATACGACCGGCCGGATCTACAATTCCGTCATTACGAAGGAGCGGCGGGGCGACTATCTCGGCGGAACCGTCCAGGTCGTGCCGCACATCACCGATGAGATCAAACACTGCATCATGCGGATCTCGCAGGGGATGGACGTGACGATCGTCGAGATCGGGGGCACGGTCGGCGACATCGAAAGCCTGCCGTTCCTCGAAGCGATCCGGCAGATGCCCTACGATGTGGGCCGCGACAATGTCCTGTACGTGCACCTTACATTGGTTCCCTACATCGGCGCGGCCGGCGAACTCAAGACGAAGCCGACCCAGCATTCGGTGAACAAGCTGCGGGAGATCGGTATTCAGCCGAATATTCTCCTCTGCCGCACCGATCGGTATATTCCGCCCGAGATGAAGGCCAAGATCGCGATGTTCTGCAACGTCGAGAAAGACGCCGTCATCACGGCGAAAGACGTGGAAACCATTTACGAAGTGCCGATCGTGTTCCGGAAGGAAGGGTTGGACGAACTGATCGTTCGACTGCTGAAGCTGGAGACAGGCCCGCCGAACCTCCGTGAGTGGGATGCGATGGTGCAGAAGATCAAGCATCCCAAGCACGAGCTTTCTGTCGCGCTCGTCGGCAAATATGCGGGGCTGAAGGAATGTTACAAGAGCCTGGCCGAAGCCCTGGGGCATGGCGGCATCGACCATGAGACGCGCGTGAACATCAACTGGATCGAATCCGAAGACATCGAGCGGCAGGGGACCGAGCGGATTCTCCGGGAGGCCGACGGCATCCTGATCCCCGGCGGATTCGGAGCCAGAGGGATTGAAGGGAAGATCGCGACGATTCGCTATGCGCGGGAACGTCAGATTCCGTTCCTCGGCCTCTGTCTCGGGATGCAATGCGCGACGATTGAGTTTGCGCGCAACGTCGCCGGGTTGACCGGGGCGAACAGCGCGGAATTCGACGAACGTTCTCCTCACCCGGTCATCCATCTCATGTCGGATCAGCATGCCGTTAGCGATAAGGGCGGCACCATGCGGTTGGGGAGCTACCTCTGCATGCTCGGAGACGGGACGCTCGCCCAAAAGATGTACGGGGTAAGCGAAATCCGGGAACGGCATCGCCATCGCTATGAGTTCAACAACGCCTATCGTGAGCAGCTGACCGCGAAGGGACTGGTGTTGAGCGGATTGTCGCCGGATGGTCGACTGGTGGAAATCATCGAACTCAAGGATCATCCCTGGTTCCTCGCCACGCAGTTCCATCCGGAATACTCGTCACGCCCGCATCGTCCCCATCCGTTGTTCAGCGGCTTTGTCGGCGCGGCGCTGCGGAAAAAACTGGGACACTAATGAGGCAGGTTGAGGCTAAGGCTGAGGTCGAGAGGAGACTCGGTACTCCCCCAACCTTGAACTCAGCCTCAGCCTTAACCTAGGCACGCAGGATATGCCGAACATCGTAGACATTGGAACCTTCAAAGTCGGGCAAGGGCAGCGGCCATTTCTGATTGCCGGACCCTGCGTCATTGAAAGCGAGCAACTCGCGATGGACACGGCCGGCCTGATTGCCGATATCGCAAAATCACTCGGCATTCCGTATGTATTCAAGTCCTCATTCGACAAGGCCAACCGCACCTCGATCACCTCGTTCCGCGGGCCCGGTCTGGAGAAGGGGCTTGCAGTGCTTGCGAAGGTGAAGCGACAGATCGGCGTGCCGGTCCTCACCGACGTCCATACGGAGGAACAAGCGACAGAGGCGGGCAACGTGGTCGATATGCTCCAGATCCCGGCCTTCCTCTGCCGACAGACGGATTTGCTCATTGCCGCGGCCAAAACGGGGAAAGTGGTGAACGTGAAGAAGGGGCAGTTTCTGTCGCCGTTGGAAATGGGCCATGCGGTGAAGAAAGTCGAAGAGTGCGGCAACAAGCGGATCGTCCTGACCGAGCGGGGCTCCTCATTCGGCTACAATAATCTGGTCGTCGACATGCGCTCGTTCCCGATCTTGCGGAGCTTCGGCTATCCGGTGGTGTTCGACGCCACCCATAGCGTGCAATTGCCTGGCGACGGCGGCACGAAGTCCGGCGGACAGCGCGAATTCGTCGAGCCGCTTGCCTGCGCTGCAGCTGGCGCCGGCGTCGACGGCTTTTTCATGGAAGTGCATCCGAACCCTGACGACGCTCTCTCCGACGGGCCCAACATGGTGCCGCTCCATCAACTCAAGTCGCTCCTTGAGCGCGTGATGCGGATATGCGACGCAGCAAACCCGCGAAACTGAAACGCACAGCCTCCGCTCAGGCGACTGCCGGTTCGAACGGCCGCAGCCTCGACGAAGGCAAGCGTGTGCTCGCCATCGAGGCCCGCGCCGTCCAAGCCCTGATCGATCGGCTGGACGATCAGTTCGACAAGGCCGTCGATCTCCTCTTCGGTTGCAAGGGTAAAGTCGTTGTGTCCGGGATGGGGAAATCCGGGCTCGTTGGTCAGAAGATCGCAGCGACAATGGCCAGTACGGGCACGCCCGCGTTCTTCCTTCATCCTGCAGAAGGCATCCATGGCGATCTCGGCATGTTGGGCCGGGCCGATGTCGTGATCGCAATTTCCAACAGCGGGGAGACGCAGGAAATCATCCAACTGTTGCCTTCCGTCGAACGGATGGGGATCCCTGTCGTTGCTATGACGGGTCGCATGGCTTCCACATTGGCCAAGCACAGCGAGGTGGCGCTCGACGTGTCCGTCTCTGAAGAAGCCTGTCCGATGGGGTTGGCCCCGACCGCAAGTACGACGGCGACGTTGGCCATGGGCGATGCCCTGGCCGTGGCGCTTCTGCAGAAGCGGGGCTTCAGGCAGGAAGACTTTGCGCAGTTTCATCCGGGAGGCACGCTCGGGCGTCGTCTCCTGGTGCGGGTGAAAGACCTGATGCATTCTGGAGATGAGCTGCCGCAGGTGGCGGAATCCGTGGCAGGAACCACCGCGATGCTGGAGATGACGGCAAAGAAGCTCGGCATGACCACCGTGATCGATGGAAGCGGCAAGCTCGCCGGCATCATTACGGACGGCGATTTGCGCCGTTTCATCCAACGGGGGGGAGACTTCGTCAGGGCTACCGCCGGCGAGTTGGCCTCCCGCAATCCCAAGTCGATCGGACCGGACGACCTCGCGGCTAAAGCCGTGGAGATCATGGAACGCCATTCCATTACCACCCTGGTCGTGACGGAAGGCGATCGCAAGATCGTCGGCGTGATTCATCTGCATGATCTGTTGAAGAACGGCATCGTCTAATTGAAAGTGAACCGACCATGAATCGTGTCTTGGCAGTCTGGAGAGAAGTCGGGCAGGAGTCGTTGAATCTGCCCAATCTGATCACGCTCGTCCGCATTCTGTTGATTCCTGTCTTCATCGGCCTCTTTATCACGCCGACCCCGAACCGTTCGGTCAGTGCCGCAGTCATTTTTGTGGTGGCAGCGGTCACGGATCTGCTGGACGGCTACATCGCACGGCGCACTGGGCAGGTCACGAGGCTTGGCAAACTGCTTGACCCCATCGCCGACAAACTCCTGGTGCTCTCCGCCTTGATTCTGCTCGTGAACGTCGATCGCGTCAGCGCGCTGGTGGCGATTCTCGTGATCGCACGCGAAGTGGCGGTGACCGGCATCCGGGCCATTGCTGCCGGCGAAGGATTGATCATTGCCGCGGAGACCACCGGCAAGTACAAGATGGCGCTGCAAGTCGTGGCGATCACTCTGCTGATTCTCGAAGGCACGGGCCTTGCCGAACTCGGCAATCTGCACCTGGCCGGGATCGTCACGCTCTATCTGTCGTTGGTGCTCGGCTATATTTCTGGAGGCCAGTATGTGTGGAGCTTTTGGAAGCAGGTCGTGGCCAAGGGGCTGTAATAGGATGCTGAAAAAGCCCGCCAGCGGCGTTCTCGCATCGTTCAGACCCTCAACATCACGAGTTAACTGGAGGGAAAATGCCTATCCGCTCGCATGTGATCGAAGCGAGCGGCACAAGCGAAGCTTGGTATGTCCCTCCTCGGGCCCTCACTCGCTGCGGCCTCACTCGCGGGCCGGCGCGTCTTGGCGCGCAGGGGATGGGTGGGTGAGATCTGTGGACTTTTTGAGCATCCTCAGGAAATTTCTTCAACAGCCTCAAACTGTTCGGTTCTATCCTTTCACTCGCTGACTCATGGAAGAAGAAGTCCTCTGGGTTTTCATGGCGATGCTCGGCTATGTGCTGGGCGCCATTCCTTTCGGCATGGTGGTTTCCAGCGCGCTCGGTCTCCCCGATCCACGAACGGTCGGCAGCAAGAACGTTGGATTCACCAACGTGCTCCGTGTCTCCGGTACCAAAGCCGGCGTGCTCACGCTGCTGGGAGACATGGGCAAGGGATGGGTTATGAGTTGGGCGGCTATGCAATGGCTCACCATGGAATCATTGGTTATGTGTGTGGCGCTCTCGCCGATCCTCGGCCATCTCTACTCACCGTTCCTCGGCTTCAAAGGAGGGAAGGGGGTGGCGACCGCATTAGGGTCGGTGCTGGGCCTGTCACCGTCGATCGGGACGTTGTTGTTGTTGATCTGGCTGGGGGCGGTCGCGATCTGGCGCTACTCCTCCGGCGGCGCACTCGCTGCGTTCGGTCTCTTTCCGGTGGTGGCGATCGTCAATGAGCAGCGGCAGGAATTTCTCGCCTTCGCCCTGATCGTCAGCACCCTCATCTGGATCAAACACAAAGACAATATCGTCCGGCTCTGGAGGGGGACGGAGAGCAAGATAGGGGAGAGGAAAGCCTAGGGGAGCAGTCAAACAGTCCTTCTTACTCATGGGAAACATGCCCGTTCCGGTGGGTTCGGTAGATGCGTGCGTTGAACGATCACCTGACTTCCCTTTTTCTTACTTTTATCGGGATGGAAAACGGCTTGAATGGAAAGTCGGCGAATGATCCGGCCCGT
>DATGEA010000173.1:0-4563 GCA_035310605.1 Nitrospira sp.
GGGAGGACAGGTGGAGTACCGAGCCGTCAGGAAGCAGAGCGATTCCGATCAGTTCACCGTTCCCCGCGCCCGCCTCCAGTTCCTGGGCTACGCATTCGATCCGGACTTCCGCTACAACTTCTCTGTGGCGTTGGATCAGACCTCATGGAATCAAGAAGGGGGCAGTGGACGAGCCGCCCTCCAAGACGCCTACGTGTCATCCTGGCATATCCCATGGGCCACAGTGCAAGTCGGCCAGCAACGTGTCTGGTTCAATCGCGCTACGATCAGCTCGATCGCCACGTCGACGTTCGCCGATAACCTCATCGTCCAGCAGGCGTTTGCCGCCAACCAAGTCAACAGTCGCGACATCGGGATTACCATTTTGAGCGATGAGGATCGATACAAATTCAACTACGCCTTTGGTGTGTGGGGAGGAGTCGGGCCCAATCTCGCCCGAGAAGGCACGTCCGTCAGCCAGGCCCTCCCCAACAATTCGAGCCTTCCCAGCTCTCAGCGTCGGACATTCAATTATGACACCCGCTTCATGACCGGCGAGATGATGTACACAGCCCGGCTGCTCTATAAAATTTCAGGCAATCCTGGATATGGCCAGGGAGACATTCTCAACTCACGTGTCCCCCAGGCGGCCATCGCCTTCGGCTATGCGTATAATCCGGCCCAAAACTATCTCAGCTCGATCCGTTCCGACATTGTCGATCGCGCCTATCGCCAGGCGGTGACCAAGGCCTTCAACGGGCGGCTCCTCGGCGGCGGCATCTACGATTTCCAGACCTACGAAACAGATTTCATCGCCAAGTACCAAGGATGGTCGCTCCAAGCCGAAGGGTACTACCGGCATCAACGCGTCCGGAACAGCGAGTCAGGCGCAGTCCCTTTTGACCCCAACACCGCAGTGGTCCTTGGTCCTCCGGTGGACCTCGGCCAGGCCTGGGGATGGTACGTGCAAACAGGAAAGTACATCATCCCCCGGAAACTTGAACTCGCTGTCCGCTATGGGGTCATGGATCCCTCGACGAAGCAGAAGGATGACCTGGTCAAAGAATTCGGAGTCGCCATCAACTACAGCTTCGACGGCACCTACAACAACCGGCTCGTCATCGACTATTCCAATATCACCTTAGGAAGCGGCGGACGAGCCCCGGATCGGTTTCCATTCGAGAGTCATCCCGGGTTCGGGGGAGATCTCATCGAAAATCGAATCAATGTGCAGTACCAGTTCTTTTTCTAAGACAACATGAACCCATTCATTTACATCACAACGAGGACTCCCATGAGCCATTACAAAACACACATGATCGGAAGTCTGTTCTTCTTCAGCGTCGTCATGTCTGCTCTGTGGACCGCCCCGGCCGTGTTTGCGCAGCCGGAGCCGCTGACCATTGCCGCCGCTAACAGTTTGAGAGATGCATTCCGGAAGGTGCTGCCCCTCTTCGAAGCGCAGCACAAAGAGATCACCGTGCGAGTCGTCTACGGTCCTTCTCAAACACTCCGCAAGCAAATCGAAGAGGGTGCCCCGATAGACGTCTTCCTTCCGTCACTGTTTGAAGAAATCGACCAACTGGAAAAGAAAGGTCTCGTGATTCAGGGAACAAAGCGCGGGTATGCCGGCACGTCGCTCGTGTTGATCACCGGCACCACGCTCCCCGCTCCGGTCGGCTCCATTCAAGATCTGCACACCATTCCCGTTAGACGCATTGCGATCGGCGATCCCAAAACCTCATCGGTAGGAAAGTTAGCGATCCAATTTATCAAGTACGCCAAGCTCGAACCTCAGCTGAAATCCAAACATGTCTTCGGCGAACATTCCCGCGCCGTGCTTGATCTAGTCGCCAAAGGCGAAGCCGAAATCGGGGTCGTCTATCGGACGGACGCCGCTGCGGAGAAGAACGTGCGCATTCTCGACATTGCTCCGGCCGGCTCGCACACTCCAATCCGCTACGGAGTCGCGGCCGTCTGGACCGCCAGAAACATCTCGGGCGCAGGGGATTTTATCGAGTTTCTGTTATCTCCCTCTGTACAGGCTCAATTGAAGGAATATGGATTCGATCCAGCGCCCTCATCCGATGTCGGCGTCCCGGAACGACAGGAGGTGAAACCATGACGCGCGTCAGCAATACGAACATCCAGACCCTCTTCCGGCTCATCAGACCGCTTTTTTTACTCGTGGGCATTACGGTCTTGGCCGGTTGCACAAGCGCGCCGGCCTTACCGCAGCAGACGGTCTATGAGTCGGGACTCAACACGGTTCGCTTAGAGAGAGATCCGGACTCCTCGTCGAATACGCATCCGGCGACGTTGACCGCAACGGAAGTCGCTACATTGCTCCGCGGTGTTCGGGCCTGGGAACAGCGGAACTTCATTCACCGACTGTTTTCAGGGGAGGCCACCAGGACCAGGGCCTTCCGAGATGAAGAAATCAACCTAGTCGCCCCGGCCCTCTCCAAGGCTCTGGCGCAGGCCACTCCGGCTCAGCGCGTGTACTTCCGCTTGAGCCATGCGACCGAGCAAGGGGACGAAGAGACAACTACAGGCTGGCTGTCCATCAGGAATCCCCTCCTGATCCTATCTCTCAGCGAGGTCCACGACCGGCATAGCCCCGGTCCCGATATCAGCAAATATGACCGACAAATGCCCAACGTGCCGGAGGCCTCGGCATCCTTTGATGTAGCATTCGAACCGGAAGAGTATCTGGTCAAGGTGACATCGGGAGGGCGCTGGTTCGCTCCGGATCAACGGGAAGAACTCCAGATTCGCTATCGGGAAGCCCTCACCGTCCTTCCCGTCTATCCGGGTTTGGAGGACAACAGACGGTCAACCACGCCACATCCCTAAGTGGCGTCCGATGAGAAGGCGGCAGGCCAACCCTGCTGCCTTCGACCGGACCATTGATGGAGAACCCCATGAATATTCTCGCCGTCGGTGGAGACTCCGCGGAAGTCTTCCGACAGCGCGCCGCCCGACGTCATGGGCAGGTTAAACACTGGAGCGGGCGCAAGACCAGGGATTTGGTAAAGCGGATTCCCACACATACGAACGCGGTCGTCGTTGTGTTAGATCGAATCAGCCATGCTCTTGCCGTGAAGATCCGCGCGGAGGCGACGCTTCGCGGCTTTTCCGTCTTTTTCCAACGGCGCGGCCGGCAGATCCAATCGACAGATTATGATCCTCTCAATCTGACACATTGGATTGAGATGCACACTTCAGAACCTGGTTGAAAAGCACGACTCTGACACACTATCGTATCACCCACTGAAAGGAACAAAGCACGACGATGAAGACAACAACACCGACAGGTTTGTCCTCTCTCTTGGGATTATTGACGCTGTTCTTTACAGGCTCCATCGCTACAGCAGGAGACACCATCCGCGTGGGGCATTTCCCCAACGTGACACATGTCCAAGGCCTCGTCGCACAGCATCTCTCTCGAACCGGCCGCGGCTGGTTCGAGGAGCGGCTCGGCAAGGACGTGAAGATCGAGTGGTACATCTATAACGCCGGGCCGAGCGCGATGGAAGCCATCCTGGCCGATTCGATCGACCTCACCTACGTGGGCCCCAGCCCCACATTGAACACCTACAGCAAATCTCACGGCGAGGAGATCCGGATCATTGCCGGCGCGGCTGCCGGAGGCGCCGCATTGGTCGTCCAGCCGGATTCTGGACTGACGAAACCCGCCGATTTTCGCGGGAAAACCATCGCGACGCCCCAGCTCGGTAACACTCAGGACGTGGCCTGCCGGGCATGGTTGGCCGACGGCGGCTTGAAGATTACGCAGACCGGCGGCGATGCGTTCATCGTCCCGACACCGAACCCGGAACAGTTCTCGCTATTCCAGAGCAAAAAGCTCGACGCGGTCTGGACGGTCGAACCATGGGTCTCGCGTTTGGAGCGCGATGCCAGGGGCAAAGTCCTCGTCGAGCAATCGAAAGAAAGCATCACGGTGCTCGTCTCCAGTGTGAAGTTCCTCAACACGAAGCGTGAGCTGGCCAGAAAGTTTGCCCAAGCTCATCGCGAACTGACTGAATGGATTCTCGCCCATCCGGATGAGGCTAAGCAGATGGTCCGGGAGGAACTGGCCGCCGAAACGCGGGCCGATGTGTCCCCGGACCTGATCGCACAGGCCTGGAAACGAATCGTGCTCAGTACCGATCTCTCCCTTGGTGAGTATGAGCATTTCGTCAAGAATGCTCAACGAGCCGGCTTTATCCGCACGGCCCCCGACCTGTCGCGATTGATAGAAAAGGTCAACTGACATGCTTCAGACCGAACATCTGTCGGCAAGTCCGCCGGCCACTAAGCTCGTCCTTGAACATGTGTCGAAATGGTTCCGGACCAGCTCGTTGAACGTTCATGCGCTCGACGACGTGACACTTCGCATCGCCGAGGGAGAGTTCGTCTGCCTTGTCGGCCCGAGCGGCTGCGGAAAATCGACGCTGCTCAACATGATTGCCGGACTCGAACACCCCGATCATGGCATCGTGCAGGCCGACGGAGAAACCGTCGTCGAACCGGGACCGCACCGCCTCATGATGTTTCAGGAAGCCGCGCTCTTCCCGTGGC
>DATGEA010000174.1:0-2724 GCA_035310605.1 Nitrospira sp.
TCGATATCGACGAAGAAGATGTACTCCCAGGCCTTCCGTCTGGACGGGCGCGATTCGATCTTGGTCATGCTCAGCCCGTGCGAGGCGAAAGGCCGGAGCAAGTCGTAGAGGGCACCGACTTTGTCCTTGATCGACAACATCAAAGAGGTCTTGTCTTTTCCGGTCCGCTCGGGCGGCTTTTGAGACAGAACCAGAAAACGCGTGAAGTTGTTGAGATTATCTTCGATCCGCGATTTGATGACTTTCAATCCATAGAGCTGCGCCGCCAATTCGGACGCGATGGCGGCGATCGACGGATCATCCAGGCACATCTCCGCCGCGCGGGCCGTACTCGCAACCTCCGAGACGGGCACGTGGGGCATGTTGGTTTCCAGCCAGTTGCGGCACTGGGCGATGGCATGGGGATGCGAACAGATCTTCTTGACCTCATCAGCCGCTCCGGATCTCGACAAGAGATGATGCGACACTTCCTGGAGGACCTCTCCATAAATCAGGAGGTGTGAATCGATAAACATGTCCAGCGTGTGATTGACGACGCCCTCCGTCGTATTTTCAATGGGGACGACTCCGAAATGCGCGCGGCCCCGTTCCACTTCGCTGAACACTTCTTTGATGCTGTTGACCGGTACGTATTGGGCCGACGAACCGAATTTCTGCGTGCAGGCCATATGCGTAAACGTCGCTCTGGGGCCGAGATAGGCCACTTTTTGAGGGCCTTCCAGTGAAAGAGAGGCCGACATGATCTCGCGGTAGACCGGGCGAATCGCTTCGGAGGGAAAGGGACCGGAATTCTGCTTGACTAACCGCTCGATAATGGCGGCTTCACGGGCCGGAGTGTGAAGATTGGCCTCGGCATCCTTCTGCTTCTTGAGCCTGCCGATCTCAATAACACTCTTGGACCGCTCGTTGAGGAGACGCAAGATCTCATCATCGATTCGGTCAATTTCTTTCCGGTAGTCGGAAAGGTCTCCGGGCATGAACGGACCCCCTCCACCCGTGCCTCATGAGTTGGACGAGCGTCCAGAGGCAGGACGGGTGCGAGCAAGGAAGAAATGATACAGGAAGCGCTCCCGGGAAAGCAAGGAGACCCTTTGACTTTCAGGAACTTGCGTGCTCGTGGCGTGTAGCTCTGTTAAGCGGAGGCGCGACACGACGGGGCTGGACAGAGCACACTTAATAAAGGACTGTGGACGGCCGCTTGAAGTGTTCGAGCGCATTCTTGGTGACTTGCCGTCCGCGCCCCGTTCGTTCGAGGTACCCGGCTTGGATGAGGTAGGGCTCATGCACGTCTTCGAGCGTGCTCCGGTCTTCCTGAACCGCTGCAGCAAGGGACTCAACTCCGACCGGACCGCCCCCGAACTTGTCGATGATGGTGAGGAGGATCTTGCGGTCCATCTCGTCGAACCCCGCCGTATCGACGCCCAGCCAGGCTAAGGCCTCTTGGGCGACGGTTTTGGTAATACGGCCTTCGGCTTTCACCTGGGCATAGTCGCGGACCCGTTTGATGAGCCGGTTGACGATGCGTGGGGTCCCGCGGGCCCGGCGGGCGATCTCTTCCGCGCCGGCCGGTTCGATCGGAATTCCCAACAGGTCGGCGGACCTCATGACGATGATCTGCAATTCGGCCGGCGAATAGAATTCCAGCCGATGGACCAGCCCGAATCGATCCCGGAGCGGCGAGGTCAGCGCGCCGGCCTTGGTCGTGGCGCCGACCAGCGTGAAGCGAGGCAGTTCGAGCTTGACCGTCCTGGCGGCAGGCCCTTGACCGACAACCAAGTCGAGTTGGAAGTCTTCCATGGCCGGATACAGCGCTTCTTCAACCGAAGCCGGGAGGCGATGGATCTCATCGATGAACAGCACGTCCTGTGATTGGAGGTTCGTCAGAATCGAAGCGAGATCGCCGGCATGTGCCAAGACCAGGCCAGAGGTGGCCCGCAAGGTTCCGCCCATTTCTCGGGCGATGATATGGGCGATGGTCGTTTTGCCGAGGCCGGGCGGCCCGTAGAAGATCGTGTGGTCGAGCGTTTCGCGCCGTTGTTTCGCCGCTTCGATACAGATCCGCAGCGACTCCTTCATCCGCTCCTGGCCGATGTATTCGCCGAGCGTTTGCGGGCGCAAAGCCTGCTCGACGCTCCGCTCGTCATCCGTCAATTGGGCGTTCACGATTCGTTCGCTCATGATCCCAGGATCTTTCTCCCGCGTGTCTCAGTGTTTCTCAGGAGGCGGAATGTATTTCGGGGGAGGCGGTAAGGCGCCTTGGCCCGGAGTCGGCATACTTCCGCAATCCGGCGGACAGATCTTGCCGCCCGTGGTTGGGTCCGGCAGGTGCATTTCCATTTTTTCCAGCTGGCATTGCGAGAGCCGTCCCCCGTCTTGATTCCCGCAGCGGGCCGGCAGCGAGGAACTGCCGATTTCACGATAGCCTTCTGGGCAGGAGCCGCAGACAGGCAGCATGTTGGCTCCTAGCGGTGCGCATTGCACCAGTGTCGGATCTTCGTCTTTGCAGATCTCCGGCGCCTGGGTGACTCCCATCGTCGCGTAGCCCTCGGGACATTTTCCACAGGTCTTGCGGATGCTCTTCGGCTCCGCCGGTGCTTCGTCAGCCGCCCCGACAGCAGGCCACATTAACAGAACGCTGCCAAGGACGACCGCACTGATTATCAACCACCTCTGCTTCGATCGTTTCCGGTCTGTCACGATCATGCGCTACCCCCTTGCCAGATC
>DATGEA010000175.1:0-8728 GCA_035310605.1 Nitrospira sp.
GGCAGATTCATCCCACGGCCAACTATGACGATCCCGATCCAGCCTGTGCCTTGGAAGGGATCAGCCGCTCCGTCCAGGAACGCAAGGTCAAAGCCGCGCTGCTCAATGCCTTCGGGTTCGGCAGCAACAACGCCGCGGTTGTACTCAAACGCTATGCAGCTTAAGGAACTCTCCAGCGCGCCCAAACCCGAAAAGGACCTTGAACGATGAGCGATCGAGTCATACTCGGGAAAATTGTGCAAGCACTGGCGGAATACCTGAAACGCGATCCCGCCTCGATCAAGGAGTCTTACCATCTGCGGGACGATCTGGGGCTCGACTCGATGGCGGTCATTGAGTTGCTGTACCGGATCGAAGAAACATTCAACCTGCAGATCCCGGACGAGGACCTGTCCGGCCTCACAACCGTGGGAGCCGTGGCGGACTACGTCCAGACACGTTTGACTCCCGCCAAAAAGCCGGCTTCGTCGGCTGCCAAGAAGGCACCGGCCAAAAGCAGAAAAAAGAAGTAATCGAACTATGGGATCACCATCCGCTTCGACCACGCTTACTCTCGCGCAGATCCACCGGCTGGTCGGCGGTACCCTTCATGGAAACGGCGATACTCCTCTTCTCTCGCTGGCCAGCCTAAGTGAGGCCACCCCGCAAGCGCTGTCCTTCATCACCAACGACAAAGCCGCCAAGACCTCTGCCGGCATCAAGGCCGGAGCCCTGCTCGTCCATCGCCACCTTCCCGAGATTGGCGTTCCGCAGATCGTGGTTCAAAATCCTCAGCTCGCCTTTGCCCAGGTGGCTCAGGAATTTTTCGTGCGTCCCTGTGCTCCACGGGGAATAGCCACCGAGATCACGCGCGCGACCGACGTGACCATCGGAGCAGACCCTTCGATTTGGCCGTTCGTCACGCTTGGAGATCGCGTCAGGATCGGAGCCCGCGTCACGCTGTATCCCGGAGTCTTCATCGGAGCCGACTCCAGAATCGGGGACGACACCGTGCTCTACCCGAATGTCGTGGTTCGCGAAGGCTGTTCCGTCGGATCCAGGGTCATCGTGCATAGTGGTACCGTCATCGGAGCCGACGGCTTCGGCTATGTGCAGCATCAAGGCCGGCACCATAAGATTCCCCAGCTCGGCGGCGTGACGATTGAAGACGATGTGGAACTCGGTGCGAACGTAACGATCGACCGTGCGACACTCGGGCAAACCGTCATTAAGCAGGGGACGAAGGTCGACAATCTGGTGCAAATCGCCCATAACGTGACAGTGGGGGAACATGACATTATTGTCGCCCAGGTCGGAATCGCCGGAAGCACGACGATCGGCCACCACGTCATGATCGGAGGACAGGCCGGCTTGGCGGACCACATTCATATCGGGGATCAGGTGATGATCGCAGCCCGAGCCGGTGTGAATCGAAGTCTGGAACCGAATCAGATTGTCTCAGGCGCGCCGGTGATGCCGCACGAGGTCTGGATGAAAGCCCAAGCCGTCATTCCCCGTCTGCCTGAACTGCGGCAGCTGGTTCGAAATCTGGAGCAACGGGTGGCCTTGCTGGAAAACCGACTCGCTCAGGCTCCTACCCCCAGAGCGAGCAAGAAGAAATCGGGCAGGACGTAAACACAAACCGCTCCCCCACTTCGCTTCAGTTGACGACTCCGCGCCAGAAGAAGAGTTTCCCCCAATAGAACCCGGCCCAAGGCATTAACACCGCCGGAACAGCATCCACCGCCCCGTAGAAGATCGCCCAGGCCGAACCGCCCAGCAACAACAAGGCCCCTACGCAGTACGCGATGGGCACGAATCTCCGGCCAGGATGCTCGATGGCCGGAATGGACGACTCACCCTTCGACTTCTTCTTCGTCCGCTGAACCGCGCTGCGCATACGCGCGGCAAACACGTCGGGCACCATGGCGAGAAGGTAGCGATGGTAGCGAGTCTGCGCCCAGCCGCAGAGCGCCCCAATGAGCAATAGGATGGAGCTCGACACAAAAGTCGTCCACGTATAGGTGCTGGACGCGATGAGTTGATACCCCAACGCGCCGATCCCGCCAACCATGCAGACGAGCCCCAAGAGGCCGGCGGGAAAGAGAATATAGGACCGCACATAATGGCGCGCCTGGGTCTGGATGTCTTGATCTCGCCACACTGTCACGAGCTTTGGCACCGCGCTCCTCCCGTTTCCACAATATGAACCTGCACAATCACCGTCTGATCGGCTGTCGGCTGCTTGCAGGCCGGATGATACCATTCTTACTCTCGTCGCTGCATGGATTCGCGCGCCGCATCGCTATCTCACCGTGCCGACTACCTCTGCGTCCACAATCGCCAAGACCGACGGCCGCCTCGTCATCGACGTGAGAATTCGCCCAACTGGTTCTGGTATTGGCTCCGCATGCGTCGTATAATTCTTTCCCACGCAAAGAACCAAATCACCTCGCTCACCTGCCCCTGACGAATCTTCCTCTGCACAATGGCGTAACCAACCAGGCGAAAAAATATCCGTAGTCAGATGGCCGGGCTACACTGTCCACATAATTTGTGCATCACATGTGGATAACCTTGTGGATGGAGTCGCAATCACACCCCAAAATGCCGCGCTCTACAGACTGCCCAACAACAAGGCAGCCGAATCCCTTGTTTTCCAATCAGATGCGCTATCTTCCCACTGGATTGAAATCGCGCCGCCAGCGCTCTGCTAGATAGGGGAAGCAGACGGAGGACCCGTGGCCTGTGAGAAATGAAACATGGGGGAAGAAAGGACCGCTAGGAGGCTGGAAGAATTTCAGCGATTGCCGCTCGTTCAACTCGCCCGATGCTGACCCATTGTTCGGCCATTGGAATCAGCGCTTGAATCCGAGCTTCGACGGTGGCGAGTCGTTGAGGCAACGTGGCAGCCTTGCGATAGGCTGCGACCATCAGAAACGACCGCAGACCTTCGAGGAACATCGTCATCATGCCCGCCTGCACCGACGCAGCCACGTCGTGCAGGGCTTCTACCTGATCAACGATCGGATCGAGCTGGGACGCCGTGACAAAATCCCTCGTACCGTCTTCCAGTAAATCCGTGAGGATCTGGCTTATCAGAGGAACTCGTCGGCTGACCTCTTTCATGAATCGTTCATCCATCTCATCCAGATCATCCAAGATCCGTCGAATGCCGGCGACGCTAAGCGTTCCAGCTTCCTGCTCGGCCCGAAGAAGAACGGCCTCCAGGACATCACGCGCCGGCTGTACCGATCGGGAGCGGACCTGTTGGAGATCTCGCAAGGCATTCAGCAACGATACGCCCGAGGTTGCTGTCACAGGCGTGAACGTAGAGGACTCTGACAGGATGGGGGCGTGAGACGCATTGTCCTCAACCACATGGGCGCCTGCCTGTAAGCTTGCAGGCTCTACGACGGGCTCCTCCGTTCCCGGTCCCCCTTCCGCATGACGAACCGCGGTAGTGATGCGGTCGATGCCGGACTGCAGCGATGCCAGTGCTGCGGCCATCGCTCCCGGTTCCTTTCCCCCGACGCCGTGAAGAATCGGCAACAGGCCCGACGCCATGTCCTCAATAGCTGTCAGATGGACGGTCGCCGCGGCTTTTGCGAGATTGGTCAGGCCCTGCAGTATAATGCCGTAGAGCTTGTGTCGCACTGTCCCATTGGCGCCCTCCCCCAGCCGCTTCAACGCGGAATGGATTTGCGCCAGCCACTCATGTGCTTCCAGAGCGAACAGCCCGATTACTTCCTTCTCAAAACTCGGATCAGTGAACTCTTGCCCCGAAGCACGGCCGGAGCCCCGGTCTTCTACCTGTTGCTGAGGTTCGGTAGCGGCTCTGGATGTCGCAGGAACCTTGGCATCGACCACGCCTTGGATCGCATTCGCCAGGGCATCCAAGCTTTCCAGCAACGATGAGAATTGATCGGACACAGTAGGGCCGGACTTTGTTCGCCGATCTGTTGAAGGCGCGCTTGGAAATGGCACGCGCGAAACGGCAGGCGATTCGACGGTTTCGACAATAGACACCAGGGGCGACTCGCTGAGATCAAGCTGCCGGCTTTCCTGCCCGCTTCCCTGCACTGGCCCTCCGCCGACCTCGACGACCGGGCGAAGCGGGAATCGCGCATTAATCCCCACGACCGTCCCAACTTCGCCGGTTGTCAGTCGTACCAGTGTTCCCAGCGGGTAAGCCGAGAGCTGTTCAACCAACGCTTTGATGATCTCGCGAGGAAAAGCCATACGCTCGGCGACCAGCAACTCTCGTACGGCCTCGTGAGGGAAGAAGCGACGCCGGTATGGACGCGGGGTGACGAGGGCATCGAAGACATCGACGGCTCCGATGATTTGCGCGAATTCGTTGATGTCGCGCCCTTTGAGCCGGTTGGGGTAACCCTGCCCATTCCATCGCTCATGAGCTTGGCGGACCACATGAGACAGCCACTCCCATTCGGGACCCAGTTTTCTGACCAACTGGTAGCCCAATTCGGGATGCTGCTCGATCAGCGTTCGCTCTTCGCGGGTCAAACGGCCAGACTTCGTCACGATCGACTGCGGCACGGCGAACAAACCGATGTCGTGGACCAATCCGGCCAACGAAAGACGCTGGAGTTCCTTCCCGTAATATCCTAATCCGGCTCCCACCTTCGTGGCGAGGATGCTCACGTTGATCAGGTTCGTCACCAACGAGGAGCCGGTGGGACCGGCCAAGGCCTGCACGACCAATTGGTCATCGTAACCGATCGACTCGGCGATGTCTTTCGCCAACGCAACGAGACTCTCCAAATCGACACGATCCTGGCGCTGAATCGCCGTGGCGGTCTCCGCCAATTGTTGCTCGGCCCGGAGATAGATATCGGTCGCTCGTCGCGCTTCCATACCCGTTACTTATTCCTGTACGTACAGATCATTATGCCCCAACCGGTTTGTCTTCACCATCCGAGCGTCTGTAGTCACCACAGCCTGGAAGAGGCGACGGATCGTTCAAACACCGCTGTCTCACAGCGAATGATTCGCCGGCAGCGTTTGACAAATCGCCGATCGCTCAACCCGCCCGCGCTCAACCCATTGGTGTACCAGCTCTTTGATGACGTTCAGTCGGGCCGCGATCGCCTCAACCCTTGCCCCGGCGAGACGCACGCGACGCTGCCCGACCACCGACAGGAGGGTCTGTAATCCGCCGAAAAAAGTCATTGCAGGTCCGGCGTTCACGTGTTGCGCCTCGGCTCTCAGCTTCGTCACTTCCTGAAGTGACGCTTCCAGTATGCCGGTCGGAGGAGTCGTCATATCGGCCAGGCTGAACAGTTTGGCCGTCAATGCCGGCACCTGTGTGTCCACAGTCTGGGCAAATGCATCTTCCGATTCCGACATCCGGTTCAGATAGCCCTGTATGACATCTACCCCGACCTGCTGAACGCCCGCTTGCACCTGTCCTTCCATTTGCTCGATCATGATCTTGATGAGATTTCTCTCAGATGGAGCGATCGACCCCTGCGTCTGCTGGAGCGTTCGCAACGTCTGGAGAAAATCGGCCGGCGACAGGCTGGGCGAAGCGGATTCGACAACTTCGGCTTCAGCCTGTTCCTTGAAGGACACCCCGGTCGCATTCGTTAACGCCGTTTGGATCTGTCCCAGTTGCTTGCAGAGTGAGAGAAAATCTTGCACGGAGAATGACTTTTTCGGATCTTTGATGGCCTCGATGAACGGGAGCGCGGCAAAACTCGCATGTTCAACGTCGGGAAGATTGATCGTGGCGGCGGACCCGCCGAGGTTGGTGACGCCGGCAGTCAGAGCCGTGATAAGCGCCGCATGACGCTCAGGTGGCGGCCCCTGCTGTAACTCGTCGAGCGCTACATGAATGTTCTGCAACCATTCATGGGCCTCCTGCACAAAAAGGTCAACCAGCTCTTTTTGAAAATCATCAGACGCATCGCCCGACATGAATCCATTCCCTCACAGCAGCCGCATCTCGGCGTCAACAGACGGATCATATGCGATCAGGACCGTCGTGTACCGTTCCCTAATTTGGACGCCAAACCGGCAATCTCGCCGAGCTTCTGGACCATCTCCTCGAATCGTTTCGTCGCCTGTTGTGCCACCTGCTCCGTTTCCGACACCCGGCGGGCCAACACTGCATTCCGTTCCCGTTCCGTTTCAAGAAGCTGCTGGAACTCCTTCGCCCTGGCTTCACTCTCCGCATGGCGGCGTATCAGTTCCTCCGCACGTTGTTGCTCATGCGGTAACTGCTGCGCTAACTCCTGTGAACGGCTGAGGGCTTTTTCCATAGCGGTCATTTGCTGAACCAGCTGAGTGGCAGCCTGCCGCTCGGCATTCAAGGCGGCTTCAAGCTCCTGCACACGGGCCACAGACTTCTGCAACTCATTGGCTTGTCGCGTTAATTCCGCCGACTGACCCCGTTCTTTTTGCAGAGCCTCTTCGAGTTCCGGCACGCGCGCAGCGCGCTCCTGAGCATCGGAGGCCTGCTTTTTGATCTGTGCGACCTGCTCCCGTTCTGTCTTCAACTGTCCTTCCAGCTCGTGTATGCGCTTGGCCGTGTCGGCCAGATCCGAGGCCGTCTTCTTCGCTTTCGCGGTCTGTTCCTGCTCCTGCTTTAGCAGGACTTCGAGTTCTGTCGCGCGCTGGGCTGCAGTGCTCAGTTCGGTCGCCGTTTTCCTGGCCTGTGCTACCAGCTCTCGCTCCTGCTTTAACAACCCCTCAAGTTCTGTCACACGTTCGGTTGTGACATTCAGGTCTGAGACTTTTTTCTTGGCCTGAACCGTCTGCTCGCGCTCATTCGCCAGCATGGCTTCAAGCTCTTTGACACGGCCCAATTGACCTTCAAGCTGGGCCACGCGCTGGGTCAACTGTGCTGATTGCTGGCGTTCCTTGTGAAGTTCTTCCTCAGCCTGTTTGAGCTTGGCTACCGTCAGCCGATGGGCATCAGATTGCTCATCAGACAGCAGTCCACGCAGACTGGATTCGCTCGGCGGCGCTGGCGGTGCTGCCTGCGCTGGCTGGGCGGCCGGCTTTGCGGGTGCGGCCGGCGAGGTTTGCTTCTTAGCCAACAATTCGAAGACGCGATCCTTGAGCGAGGTGCCCTGAAAGGGCTTTTTGAGCACGCCGTCCGCATGACACGATTCAGCCTGCTTGGTCACCTCGTCGTTGACGATTCCTGAAATGAGCAGGACCGGGGTGTTCGCCAAGGTGCGTTGCCCCCGCACGAACGCACAGACCTCGTACCCGCTCTTATCCGGCATGATCACGTCGGATACGATCAAATCAGGGCATTCCTTCGCCAAATAGGCCAAGGCTTCTTCTCCGTTCGCCGCCAACGTCACACCTAATCCGGCCTCCGTCAGCAGCCGTTCGGCAACCTTCCGTACGGCGATGCTATCGTCAGCCACTAACACTTTGGGCATGTGCAGTTCCTTTCACCCACGACTTATGGTCGCGTGCTGTCTTGTCGTCTCCGACCAAGTCGTTGGAGCGCGACGATTTCAATATCCTGTCCCTCATCATGAAAACTCCCGAGCGTTTCAAGATCCAGTCGTGTGCCCGGATTAATCTGACCGAATTCAATATTGCGAATTGATGGGATCACCGAATCGATACAAATAGCCATCGGACCATCCGCATGGCGAGCGACCAAACACAACAATGAATCGCCCTCAGGTTCACGGCTCAAGCGCGTTGCCAGATCATACACCGGCATCACCTCTTTCTCACGCCTCAGCATCGCTCCGACAAACGGCGTCCGACTGGGAACCGGAACCGGCTCGACCCAGGGAGCCACCCCTCCGACATCCTCGGTTCTGGCGGCCAGTTTTACCCCTCCGACGGAAAATACCACCACATTCCAGGATTTCTTCGCGCTGACCGCCTGTTCCTGCTGACGGGCGGCTCTTAACACGGTTCAC
Source organism: Nitrospira sp. (assembly GCA_035310605.1). Lineage (GTDB taxonomy): Bacteria > Nitrospirota > Nitrospiria > Nitrospirales > Nitrospiraceae > Nitrospira_C. The sequence continues at coordinate 7,896 of DATGEA010000175.1, forward strand.
CATCAAGAGCAGATTGAGATATCGCAGTCGGCCTGACGCGTTCCGCGCCAACCGATATCTCTTCCCCAAGTTCTCGCAACACCCATTCGGGATTGAGAATCAGGGCCAGGTGTTCACGGAAGAACGTTGTGCCGGATATCCAGTTGCGTTCGTCCTGCCGGAAATGCGGCGGCAAGGGTCTGCACTGTTCCCGTTCCACTTCGATCATGCCGATGACTTCCTCGACGCGAATCGCCCCGTGTGTATTCCCGTTGGAATAGAGGACCGTCCGCACGTCGGATTGCTCAAGCTCAAGTGCGGCTGAGAGACGCCCGGCCAAATCCACATCATAATAGGTAATGCCGACAGCGGTGACAGTCTGACCGCTCCCCGCTTCCTGCCGGGTGAGCACTCCACGGACCCCCTGAGACGGCAAAGCGCAGAAGATCGGGCCTAAACGCACCATCAGAAAACTAGCCGTTTGGGCCGCGGCAGCCGTCGACCTGTATTGCCCTCGCAAGCTCATAGGGATCTTTGTTCCGCCCCCAGCTCAATCGATGACCTATTGGACCGTGAAGATCTTAGGCTTTCCGCGCCGCCGATTCTTGGCCGATCCACCGGTCCAGCTCTTGGATCAACGCACGCTCTTCCACCGGCTTTGCGATATATGAACTGGCTCCGATATTGAGTGCCATCTGGCGGTGCTTGTCGCCAGCCCTCGTCGTCATCACGATAATCGGTGTCTGCTGCGTTTGTGGACGGCTGCGCAACGCCTGAATGACTTCATAGCCGTTCAATTTCGGCATTTCCAGGTCGGTCAAGATCAGCCGGTAGTTTTTAGCCGACGCCTTGCG
>DATGEA010000176.1:0-12729 GCA_035310605.1 Nitrospira sp.
GCTGCTGAGAATCATCGCGGGCGTCGACCCCAACTATACCGGCGAGATCACCCGATCCAAAGGCTACAGCGTCGGATTACTGGAGCAGGAACCGCAGCTCGATCCCAACAAGACGGTCAAGGAAGTCGTCGAGGAGGGGAAGCAGGAACTGGTCGCGCTGCTGCACGAGTACGAAGCGGTGAGCAACAGGATCGGTGAAGTGGGCCCCGAGGAGATGGAGAAGCTCATCGACAAGCAGGCCCAGATTCAGGAGAAGATTGAGGCCGCCAACGGCTGGGAGTTGGAAAACGAGTTGGAGATCGCCATGGACGCGTTGCGCTGTCCGCCGGCCGATCAGAAGGTCGGCACGCTGTCCGGCGGCGAGAAACGCCGGGTCGCGCTCTGCCGGTTGATGATCCAAGAGCCGGACATTCTGCTGCTCGACGAGCCGACGAACCACCTCGATGCCGAGTCGGTGCAGTGGCTGGAACAGCATCTCCAGCAGTACAAGGGCACGGTCATCGCCGTCACGCACGATCGATACTTCCTCGACAACGTCGCCGGGTGGATTCTCGAACTCGATCGCGGCCACGGGATTCCGTTCCAGGGCAATTACACCTCATGGCTGGAACAAAAGAAGGACCGGCTGGAGAAAGAAGAGAAGGCGGAATCGAAGCGGAAGAAGACGCTCGAGCACGAGCTGGAATGGATCAGGATGTCTCCGAAAGCCCGGCAGTCGAAGGGCAAGGCGCGGCTGAACCGCTATGAGGAACTCGTCAACCAAAAACAGGAACAGGTGGCGGAAGATTTGGAGATTTATATTCCGCCGGGACCGCGATTGGGCGACGTCGTGGTGGAGGCCAAAGACATCAGCAAGGCCTTCGGCGACAATGTGCTCTATGAGAATGTGAATTTCAGTTTGCCGAAAGGGGGCATCGTCGGCGTGATCGGCCCCAACGGCGCCGGCAAGACGACCATGTTCAAGATGATCATCGGCAAGGAGAAGCCGGATGCCGGAACCATCAGGATCGGCGAAACCGTCAAGCTGGGCTACGTCGACCAGGATCGGAGTCTCGATCCGAACAAATCGGTCTACGATGTGATTTCCGACGGACAGGATACGATCAAGCTCGGCAAGGCCGAGGTGAACGCCCGCGGCTACTGCGCCCGCTTCAACTTTGCCGGGACGGATCAACAAAAGAAGGTGAAGGACCTCTCGGGCGGCGAGCGCAACCGAGTCCATCTCGCACGGATGCTGAAGGAAGGGGCGAACCTGATCATTCTCGACGAGCCGACGAACGATCTCGACGTGAATACGCTGCGCGCACTGGAGGAGGGGTTGGAGAGTTTCGCCGGCTGCGCCGTCATCAGCAGCCACGACCGCTGGTTTCTCGACCGTATCGCGACGCACATCCTGGCCTTCGAAGGCGACAGCAAGGTCGTCTGGTTCGAGGGCAACTACAGCGAGTACGAGGCGGATCGCAAGAGGCGGCTGGGCAAGGAGGCGGACCAGCCTCATCGGATCCGCTATCGCAAGTTGACGCGAAGCTAGGCCGGGTTACGCCGCGTACCAGCCGATCGGTTTGTCCGAGAGATCGATCCGCACGCTCTTTGTCTGGGTGTAGAGATCGAGCGCGTGCTTGCCCAGTTCTTGTCCATAGCCCGATTGTTTATATCCTCCGAAAGGCATCGCCGGGTGGATCATGTTGTAGGTATTGATCCATACCGTCCCTGCCTGAATCGTTTTCGCGGAGCGGTGAGCCCGGGAAATATCCTTCGTCCAGATCCCCCGCCGAGAGGCCGTAGATCATTCCGTTTGCCTGCCGGATCAGGTTGTCCTCCCGTGCGAACGGGATCACGGCGGTCACCGGGCCGAAAATTTCCTCGGGGCTACAGAGATCATGGGGCACCTCCTCTGTAGATAGACTGTGAGGAAACGGCTATGTTTCACTATACTTCCGAACCTGATTCAAGAGATTCGCACCGGAGGAAGACCACAGCGTGAAGCCGGTCGTACTGGTGACTGGTGCGGCGGGATTGATCGGGCAGTACCTCGTCAACACCGCTCTCCAATGGACCCCTGATCGGGACATTCACGGACTCACCCGCGTCGATCTTGATCTGACGAATCGAGCGGAGGTCGAACGGAGATGGCGGTCCATCAAGCCTGACGCGGTGATTCACTGTGCGGCCATGAGTCGCACCAAAGATTGTGAACAGGATCCCGTCGCGGCACGACGGATCAACGTGGAGGTCACGACTCACCTCGCAGAGCTGTCACAGGACATTCCCTTCGTGTTTCTCTCCAGCGGCGAAGTCTTCGATGGGAAGACCGGCTGGTACGACGAATCGGCGGAACCCAAACCCATTAACGTCTACGGCAAGACAAAGCTTGAAGCCGAGCAGGCGGTGTTGCAGAACCACCGGCATACGGTGCTGCGGATCGTGCTGACGGCAGGAACATCGCGGCAGGGCGATCGGAGCTTCGTCGAGGACATGTGCCGCGTAGCCAAATCCGGCAAAGAGGTGGCGCTCTATGCGGACGAGTACCGCTGTCCCTTGCCCGCCGGCGTGATTGCCCGGGTTATCTGGGAATTGCTTGATCGTGCGCGGCCCGGTCTCTACCACTTGGGCGGGCGCGAGCGGCTCTCGCGCTGGGAAATCGGCCAGGCCCTGCTGCCCTGGTATCCGGTGCTCGAAGGTCGTCTGATCAGGGCCTCAGCGCAGGATCATGCCGGGGCTCCCCGGCCGCCGGACCTCTCGCTCCGGTGCGACAAGATTCAGAGTCTTCTCTCGTTTGGCATCCCGGGATTTCGTGAATGGCTTAAAGGTCGTTCGCGACGCGGAGCCGACCTGTGGGACTATGACGAGCCTCATCGATAAAGCGTGAAACCCGAGACGTAATAAGCAAGAGAGACGCACACTTTCATGATGACCCCCGATCCCCTGTCGACGGTCCTGATCGCCTATCTCGTGATGGGCGTGTTTATGGCGGGCCTCTGGGCGCTTCAGCTCGTGGTCCGCAATGCGTCCATCGCCGATATCGGCTTTTGCGCTGGTCTGATCGCGGTCGTGCTCTGGTTTGCCGCGCAGGCCACGGGCGAAACGGAGCGGAAACTGCTCGTGGCCGTGATGGTCTGCCTCTATGCCGGCCGGCTGGGATTCTACATTCTCCTGAACCGGGTGATCGGCAAGCCTGAAGACGCGCGCTATGGGCTGCTGCGCCGGCAGTGGGGAGACCGGGCGCAGCTCAAGATGTTTGCCTACTTCCAACTGCAAGCCGTGGCGGTCGCGGCCTTCTCACTGCCGTTTCTTGTCGTGATTCAGAATCCCAGACTGCCATTCGGATTCTGGGAGCTCGCGGGATTTCTGCTGTGGACTGCCGCGGTCTCATGCGAAGCTCTTGCGGACCGGCAGCTTGCGCGTTTTCGCGCCAAGTCCTGGAACCACAACCGTGTCTGTCGGGACGGCTTCTGGAACTACTCGCGCCATCCGAATTATTTTTTCGAATGGCTTCACTGGTGGGCCTATGTCGTCATGGCGTTCGGCGCGCCGGGCTGGCCGCTCACCTGGATCGGACCGATCGTCATGGGATGGGCGTTACTGAAGGTGACAGGGATTCCGTTGGCGGAGCAACAGGCGTACAGGAGCCGCGGCGACGCGTATCTGGAATATCAGCGGACAACCAATGCATTGATCCCTTGGTGGCCCAAACAGGGAGGATAGGGGATAGGGATCACGTCTGGATCGGACTTTGCGGTTCTCTCAGGCAGCCGTGCTGAAACGGGGGCGTGCGGGCATTTCGGTGTCATCGGCCTATTCCAGGAAGGCCTTTATGCGCGCCCTCGATCCCGCGTCGATCTTGATAATCTCTCACCCGGCTTCGTTGCCCTCGGACCAGCGCACAATGGCACTATCGATTGCGACGTACTTGGATTCTCCGCGATCGGGCAGGGCCAGATACACGCTCATCTCGGTGCCGGGGGTGACTTGACTGTTGCCTGTCGTCCGCCAACCCGAAAGGGATATGTCCCAGAGAGTCCCTTCTCCCATCATGCCGTCCCCGTTGTAAATGAAGGAGCAGCAAAGTACGCTCCGCGGGCTGTTGCGAATCTCAAAGGGCTTGTCCATCGTGATCTCCTCCAGATTGGTTCGCCTCAAACCTAGCGGGGGCTGGCGGTTCCGCTATGCCTCTGAAGGGGGGAGCAACACTCTCGCTATCGGTGGGATAAGCGGGGATCCGGCGTGGAGCCATGCAGATCGGAAAGGGAGGCTGTCGGTGGAAGGAGGAAAGTTTCTGTAACGGGGGTCAGGGTCTCTGGCTCAGTTGGGAAAGCCTCGTCCTGGCCGTATCGGCCTCCTTGCTCGACGGATACAGCCGCACGATATCCTCGTACAATTGTTTGGCATGGGCGTCGTTGTGCTGTCGCTCTTCGAATTCGGCGGTTTCGAGCAGTTCCTTTGCCTTATCGCCGCTGCAGGCGGTGACGGCCAGCACGAGGATGGCAAGCGTCATCCGTATCCATAAATTCATCCCGGCACCCCGTTTACTCCAGCCATTTCTTCCACCATGAATCCTGCCGAGGAACCTGTCTGTCGGTGTAGGACACGCCGCGTATTTTATCCCAGTTCACCACCACCTTGCCATGGTTGGCCTCGTGCTGTTGCTGCCAGTTCTGGAGCAGGTTCAGACAGGCATGGTCGATGTGCCGGAGCGAGGTGAAATCGACGTGGACTTCGGCATAGGGAGGGGCCGTCTCCAGCGTCAAGGCCAGTCGCGGCAGGCTAACGAAGGTGGCGATGCCCTGCAGATGGAGAGTCATTTGTCCCGTCACGGGATCGTGCGCAAAGAACGCTTCCAGATTTTGCGTCGTATGGAGCAGCTTGGCCAGCGCCAGAGCCAATCCGACAACCACACCGGTCAGGAGGTTGATGAAGACGATCGTGCCCATCGTCGCAAAAAAGATGACCACTTCCCCGCGGCCATGCTTCTTCAGTTCTGGAATCACGCCGAAGTTCATGAGCTTGTAGCCGGTGTAGACCAATACCGCACCAAGGCTTGCCGCGGGGATCAACCGGAGCACGAAGGGCAGGAACGACACGAAGAGGAGCAGCCAGACCCCGTGAAAGATGGCGGAGGCCCTGGTTCTGGCACCCGCTTCCACATTGGCGGAACTGCGGACGATGACACCGGTCATCGGCAGCGACCCGATGAAGCCGCAGACCATGTTGCCCAGACCCTGAGCCAGGAGCTCGCGGTTGTAGCGCGTCCGGGGACCCGTGTGGAGTTGATCGACCGCCGCAGCAGAAAGCAAGGTTTCGACGCTGGCGATGAACGCGAGGCCCAGCGCTTCGGCAAGGATCGTCGTATCGAACAGACGGGACAGCGCCTGCGGGCTGGGAACGTGGATCATCGACAGTAAATTGTCTTGGACGTTGATACGCTGGATCGGAATCTCGAGAACTACGGATATTCCGGTCGCCACAGAGACGCCCATGAGCACGGCCGGAATCAAATGGAAGCGCTTGGGGATCGCAAGGCTCCAGAGCGCCATCACTGCAATCGTGAGGATGCCGATTCTCGCCGCGAGGTGGTGATTCATCTCCGTGCTCTCGTCCTCTACCAACCCTTTCCATACGGCAGCGGGTAGCGAGAGGATGTTCTCCAGGCCGGATCCTTTGGGAACATCGTCGATCATGATGTGAAACTGGCTGGCGAAAATCAATGCGCCGATGCCCGCCAGCATGCCGTGAATGACGGCCGGCGACACCGCGCGGAACCATTGCCCCAGCTGCAACCAGGACCAGACGACTTGCATCAATCCGGCGACGAGCACAATCACCCCGAACGCTTCGAGGCCGTGTTCCCTGATGATTTCGAAGACGATCACGGTCAAGCCGGCGGCGGGGCCGCTCACCTGAAGCGGACAGCCCGCGATCCATCCGACAAGAATCCCTGCGACAATTCCGGTCACGATGCCGGCCCCGGTCGGCGCCCCCGACGCGACCGTAATGCCGATGCAAAGAGGGAGGGCGACCAAAAAGACGACGACGGAAGCGAGGGCATCGTGTCGCAGGTTGGTCCAAACGGTCGGCGATAGGAGTGACGGTGGTGCTTTCATAGACTCTGATGTCCGGATGCTGGCCTTACTCTAGTGGACCGTAAGCAATTTCCCAATGGATTGATCAAAAGGAACAGGAGATCCGACTCCTACGGGGAGGATTCCTCGATCCCATAGCGGGGAGCGGTGATCCCTTCGCCCCGGCAGCGCGGGCAACGGCTCGGACGCGTGAGCTTCGTCCGGTCGCGAAAGACGAAGCTGCAGTCCGGACAGGTGGAAGGCTCGAGGATGAACCGGCGGGATCGATCACGCGCGATCGTCTTGACCACATGCGTCAGATGCTCTTCGACCTGCCGTTCGGGGATACCAAGCATCTGTGCCAGTTGGTGGGACGACAGCCGGGCGCCGGTCAGAAGTTCGATGATGCGCTGGCGCGGCGTGAGTTCGGCGAATGACACAAGCTGAGTATGGTACGGGAGTCCGACAGCCTATGCAAAACCTATTTCGCAGGTTCCACGAAGGGATTGATTGGCATACAGCCTATCTGTCAGCATCGGGATGAACCTGTCGGGGAGGTTGCTATGAAGGTACTCGCCGTGCATCCTGGGCCGCTCATGTATACCAAAATCTATCTTCGTTTGGAACCCCTCGGACTTGAGCTCGTTGCCGAGGCCGTGCGGCGAGCAGGCCATACCGTGCGTGTGCTTGACCTTCAAGTGGAAGAACCCCGCGATTACCTTCGGATGATCGATGAATGGGAGCCCGATGCCGTGCTCTTCTCCTGTAACTATCTGGCCAATGTACCGGAAATCGTCGATCTCGCCATATCGACCAAGAGCAAGTGGCCCGGCACTTTCATTCTCGTCGGCGGGCACAGCGCGTCGTTCGTCGCGGAAGAGTTTCTCAACCATGGGCGCGGTGCGATCGACTGCGTGCTCAAAGGTGAGGGCGAGGCTAATATGGCCGCGTTGCTGAGTGCTGTTGAACAGGATCGCCAAGCGATTCATATGGTGCCCGGCGCAGTGACAGCTGCTGGTGAGGGACCTCCTGCTCAGATGACCCACAGTCTCGACGATCTACGTCCTGCCCGCGATCTGGTACGGCATCGGCGGAAATATTTTATTGGTGTGTTGGACCCCTGCGCCTCAATTGAGTTTGCCCGCGGCTGTCCATGGGACTGTTCCTTTTGCAGCGCCTGGACGTTTTACGGGCGCAGCTACCGGGTTGTGACTCCCGACAAAGCGGCGGAAGATTTGGAACGGATCGCCGAACCGGGGATCTTCATCGTGGACGACGTGGCATTCATCCAGGCCCAGCATGGGATGGCGATCGGCGAGGCGATTGCCCGCAAGGGCATCAGGAAACAGTACTACCTCGAAACGCGAGGGGACGTGCTGCTGCGGAACAAAGAGGTGTTTCAGTTCTGGAAGAAGTTGGGTCTGCGATATATGTTTCTCGGCGTCGAAGCGATCGACGAAGACGGGCTCAAGATGCACCGGAAGCGGATTACGCTAGGCCGAAATTTTGAAGCGCTCGAATATGCCCGATCGATGGGCATCACCGTGGCCATTAATCTGATCGCCGATCCGTCATGGGATCGGAACCGTTTCGAAGTCGTTCGCCAATGGTGTTTGGAGATCCCGGAAATCGTGAACATCAGTGTGAATACGCCCTACCCCGGGACGGAAAGCTGGCACAACGAGACCCGACCGATCCAGACGCGCGATTATCGGCTCTACGACATTCAGCATGCCGTGCTGCCGACGACCTTGCCGCTGCCCGAGTTCTACGCCGAATTGGTCAAGACCCAGAAGATCCTGAATAAGAAGCATCTGGGGTGGACGGCGCTCAAGAGTACGGCCAAGCTCACGGCAGGACATCTTTTGCGCGGGCAGACGAATTTTGTGAAGATGCTCTGGAAGTTCAACAGCGTCTATAACCCCGAGCTGCAGCTGGCGGATCATCGCCGTCCGGTGACGTATGAAATGACGCCGCCGCGACATCGTGACAAGCTCGACGCCAAACAGCTGTTCATCTTGCCGGCCAAGGGACGGCAGAGCCGGGTCATCGATGATGCAACTGAAGATTTTGTGGATGAGTCCCGCCTGGGGACGGGGGTGTCATGAGGGTATAGATTCCGTGGGGTGCTGCCGGTTGAAAAGAGGGTTGTTGCGCGACTTACTGGCCTCACCGGCATGTTGTTCTTGTGCCGCCCTCCGCATGGTATCCGGTCGGCGACGCGGGGCTGTTTTAAACACTCCATTTCTATCCGCTCCTGACGTCCTCCTCTGCCAGAGTCCGTGCCATCCTGTTATACTGACTGCATTCAACGTCTAGTCAATCACCATCAGGCGGTCATGCATGACTACTCCCACGTGGGATGAATTCGCCGAACTGGCCCTGAACCGTGTCGCAGATTCCGGCGCCGAATACGGCGACATTCGCATCCAGCACAGCACCGGCCAATCCATCAGCGGCGAAGACCGCCGTATCGATTCCATCCGCGATACGGACGACACCGGCTTCGGTGTGCGTGTGCTCTATCATGGCGGCTGGGGCTTCGCTGCCAGCTCGATTCTCTCGCTCGAAGAAGTTCCCCGTGTGGCCGATCTTGCCGTCGAGATCGCGAAGGGATCGGCTTCACTGGCCAGCGAAAAAGTCCGCTTGGTCGAAGAGCCGGTTCACCGTGACCGGGTGGTGACGGCGCGACGCATCGATCCCTTTACTGTGCCGCTGGAACAGAAGACAGCGCTCTTGCGCGAGGTGATGGACTATGTGCAGCGGCAGCCGGAAGTGGCGCGCAGCAGCGCAAGCCTCTGGGCTCGCAGGGACCAGAAGCTGTTCGTGTCGACCGAAGGCGCGAGGCTCGAGTTCGACCTGCTGGCCTCGCAGGGCGAGTTCACCGCAACGGCTCTGCATGACGGGCGCTTCGCCTCGCGCAGCTTTAATACGCCTCATCTGCGCGCCGGGTACGAATTGGTCGAAGAGGCGAATTTCCTGGCCGAGGCGCCGCGTGTGGCGGCTCAGGCGGTCGAGAAAGTGAAGGCGCCGGCGGTGCGGCCCGGCAACTACGATCTGGTCCTCGATCCGGAGCACCTCTCGTTGACGATTCACGAATCATGCGGTCATCCGAGCGAACTCGATCGGGCGTTGGGCTATGAAGCGAATTATGCCGGGACGAGTTTTCTCACGACGGAGAAACGGGGCACCTTCCGCTACGGCTCTCCGTACGTGAATCTGATCGCGGACAATACCGAACCCGACACCCTGGCCGCGACCGGCTACGACGACGACGGCGTGCTCTGTCAGAAATGGGACATCGTCCGCGAGGGTGTCTTCGTCGGCTACTGCACGAACCGGGAAGTGGCCTCGAAGATCGGTGAGACCCGCTCGCGCGGATCGAATCGCGCGGACAGCTGGGGGAGTGTACCGATCGTGCGCATTGCGAACATCGGGTTGGATCCGGGAACGGCCTCGCTCGATGATCTGATCGCCGACGTGAAACGGGGCATCTACATCGAAGGCCACGGGTCGTACAGCATCGATCAACGACGCTACAATTTTCAGTTCGGCGGCGACGCTTTCTGGCTGATCGAAAACGGCCGGCGTACCCACATGGTTCGTGATGTGATCTATCACGGCATCACACCGGAGTTCTGGGGGAGCTGCGATGGAGTGGCCGACCGGACGCATCGCCGGCGATACGGGTTCGTCACGTGCGGAAAAGGCCAGCCTGGACAGTCAGGCTGGATGACCCATGCGGCGTCTCCTGCCCGGTTCCGCCGTGTCGCGGTGATCAAGGGGTGAAGGCATCGTGAGTAGCGTAAACCAGAAAACATGGCCCAAGATGACCGGTCGGGAGGAGTTCCGGTTTCTCGCCGATCTAGTCCTGAAGCGATCGGGAGGCGACGAGACGATCGTGAGCCTTCAGGATTACCATGGGGGAACCACGCGGTTCGCCAACAACCGCGTCGTCCAAAACGTCGATACGCGACGCGGCACCGTGACGGTTTCCGTGGCGTTCGGGCGACGTCGAGGGTCGGCGAGCACGACTGATTTCACCGCGGGATCCATCCAGGACACAGTAGCCCGCGCTGAACGCATTGCCCGTGTTTCGCCGGAGGACCCGGAGTATCTCCCGCCTCCGGATCCCCAGGTCTTTCCGACGCGCCAGACCAGCCGGCCGGAAACCGCAACCGCCGGGCCGTCTCGACGCCTGGAATATGCCAACGAGGCCATCGGGCAATGCCGGATTGAAAATCTGCAGGCTGCCGGGATCGTATCGTCTTCCATCGTCTCCGCCGGTGTGGCGGCGAGCAACGGCCTCTTTGCGCATGAAGAACGCACGGAAGCCCGCTTCAGCCTCACGGTTCAGGCCGAGGATGCCACCGGCTGGAGCGCAGCGGCGCACCGGTCGATCGATCATTTGAAAATTCAGGAACGCACGTTGACGGCGATCGGCAAAGCGAAGCGCGGCCGGGAGGTCCAGGAGCTTCCTCCGGGTCGGTACCGCGTGATTTTGGAGCCGGCGGCTGTGGCGGGACTGTGGAGTTGGATCCTGTGGACGCTCGATGCGAAGTCCTACGAGAAGGGAACCAGTCCCTTCGCCGATCAGCTCGGCCGCCAGATTGTGGATGAGCGGCTGACGCTCCAGAATCTTCCCGGCCACCCCGACCTCCTCGGGACGGGCTTTACCCAGGAGGGATTGCCCAGCGAGGACGCCATCTGGATCGAACACGGCCTGTTGAAACAGCTGGCCTACGACCGGTTTACGGCCAGGATGCACGGGATCAAGCGCATCGCCACGTTGGAGGCGCCTTGCCTCTCCGTCTCTGGTCCGACTTCGCTCAGGACGCAAGATCTGATCAAACAATGCGAACGCGGTATTCTCGTCACGAATTTCTGGTACATCAGGACGGTCAACCACACGGACCTGACGCTGACCGGCATGACGAGAGACGGCACGTTTCTCGTGGAAGATGGCCAGGTCACGTCTGCAGTGAGAAACTTCCGGTTTCACGAGAGTCCCTTGAGGGTCTTCAAACAAGTGGAAGCCTTTACAGAACCGGCTGAAGCGGTCACTTCGGAAACGGGCAAGCTGCTGGTACCGGCGATGGTCCTGCGGGACTTTAATTTCTCAAGCGTCACCAGGTTTTAACAAGAAGGCGGAATGAATCGAGTTTTGAAAATGGTCGCTACGGGCATCCTCATTCTTGCGACGGGAGCAGGGTGTAGCGCGTTCGGGCGGTCCGACCAGGAGGTGATGGGTGAAGGGATCGTGCGAGGGACGTTGGGCGCACATCCGGACTGGCAGGCCAGACTGGAACCGACCGGGGCGACCACCGTTGCCGGCCAGGTTGTGGAGCTCGAAGGCGGTGCCTATGTGATTCAGCAGCCAGACGGCATTCAACAGCGGTTGTCCCACGATGAGAATACGAGAATCGACCGACCGGCCCACGTGGGCGACAATATCCAAGCCTGGGTTGATGACCGTGGCCGGACGCTGTTGATTCGGAATATCGATCATGAATGAACGAGTCCGCGGCGCCTGCGGGCTTGATTTCCTGATATGCCTTGCTCTCCTGGTTCTTCCGATCGCGAACGGAACGGCGCAGGCCGCGCCCCCGTTGTTCGACGACCTCGGTTCCCTGCACCATCCCATCAGCACCACGTCTGAACTCGCGCAACAGTATTTCGATCAAGGGTTGCGGCTGGTCTATGCCTTCAACCACGAAGAGGCGGTTCATTCCTTCGAAGAAGCGGCCAGGCACGATCCCGATGCGGCCATGCCTTACTGGGGGGTGGCCTTGGCACTGGGGCCCAATATCAATGCGGCGATGACCAAAGCAGACGAACGCCGCGCGGCGGAAGCGATCAAGCACGCGCGTACCCGTGTCGCCAAAGCCACTGCGACCGAACAGGCCTATATCGAGGCATTGACCAGACGCTATGTCTCGGCGAAACGCGCGACACGCGCCTCGCTGGACAAGGCTTATGCCGATTCGATGCGAACGGTCTGGCGGCAATTTCCGGATGACCCTGAGGCAGGGGTCCTCTTTGCGGAGGCCCTCATGGACCTCCGGCCATGGGATCTCTGGACGGCCGACGGCAAACCGAAACCGGGCACCGACGAAATCGTCTCGACGCTCGAAGCGGTCCTGGCGAAGCACCCCGACCATCCGGGCGCCTGTCATTACTACATCCATGCGGTGGAAGCCTCGCCGCAACCTGATCGCGCACTGGTCTGTGCCGACAAACTCGCCGGACTCATGCCGGGCGCCGGGCATCTGGTTCACATGCCGGCCCACATCTACTCGCGGGTCGGAAACTACCATGACTCCGCCGAGCGCAATGCACAGGCGGTCCTGGTGGATGAGCGCTACCTGTCGAACCGCCGGCCCGCAGGCGATTACGCCGACGGGTATTACAGTCACAATCTTCATTTCCTGTGGGCCTCCCTCATCATGGAAGGGCGAAGCGCCGAAGCTTTGAAAGCGGCCGACACCCTGATGGCCACCCTCACGGAGGAGGAAGCCCGCAAGGACCGCGACAAGGAGCAGTATCTGCCGATCGGATTCTTTACGCTGATCCGCTTCGGCCGCTGGGACGAGATGCTCCGGGAACCGCCGCCCCCGAAAGGATTGCGCTTCGCGGAGGGAATCTGGCGATTAGGTCGGGGTTTCGCGCT
>DATGEA010000177.1:0-16452 GCA_035310605.1 Nitrospira sp.
CGGTACGACGACGGTCTTGAACGCTGCGTGGGGTGCGATCTTTGCGAGGCCGCCTGTCCGTCCCGCTGCATCAAGGTCATCAGCTCCGAAGACGCGGAGCGGCCTCTTCAGCGCTATGCGAGCGAGTTTTACATCGACATTACCAAGTGCGTTTTCTGCGGCTACTGCGTGGAAGCCTGTCCGGTCAACGCGCTGGCCATGACCAAGATGTACGAGTTTTCGACGCACGATAAACGCACACTGCTCTTCGACAAGAAGCGGCTCTATGATATCGGCGAGCGCCACCTTGACGACGCGAAGAAATACCTGTACGCACACAATCAGGAAAAGAATGTCGAGGAGAGCCGGGAATACCGGTACTACTTCCCGCAATCCGTCATCAAGCCGACGCAGTCGACGCCGAAACACTTGAGCTGAACCCGATCATGATTCCGGTCTTTTTTGCGTATTTTGCACTGATGAGTATGGCCGCCGGTGTGCTCACCGTGGCCTTAAAAAACCCCGTGCATTGCGGTTTGGCCCTGCTCGCCCTCCTGCTGCATGTCTCCGGGCTGTTCGTCCTGCTCAACGCCGAGTTCCTCTGGGCCGTCCAGGTGGTGGTGTACGCCGGGGCCATCCTGGTCCTCTATCTCTTCGTCCTGATGCTGCTCAATCTCAAGACCGAGGAGCGCTATTTTCACAACACGTATCTTTATTTCTTGGTACCGACCGTGCTGGGCTCACTCTACGTGCTCGCCTTGCTGTTTAAGTCTCCCTACGCAGGAGCCAAAGGCGACGCGCCGACGGCCACCGTGCTCCAGGAAGGCGATACCTACGCCATCGGCATGAAGATGTTCAGTGATTATCTCTTGCAGTTTGAAATCGTCGGGGTATTTCTGTTGGGCGCTATTATCGGCGCGATCGTGCTGGCTAAAACTCCGAAGCCGATTGACGAGGAACGTCAGACATAAGGCATCAACGGGTGATGTTGGACGTCCAATGGGAATTGATTAATTGGCGAATCGGAGCAGACCGTAAGTCACCCAACGTTGAACATTCGACTTAAGCATTGAGGATTATGGTTCCGTTAAGCGCCTACGTCGCCGTCAGCGCCGTTCTGTTCATCACCGGATTACTGGGTGTGCTCATCCGGCGCAACTTCATCATCGTCCTGATGGCCGTCGAGATTATGTTGAACGCGGCGAACATCAACCTGGTCGCATTTTCCCATTATCTGGAATCCATGGCCGGCCAGTTGGTGGCGCTCTTCGTGATCGCCATCGCCGCCGGGGAGGCCGCCGTGGGATTGGCCATCATCATCGTCGTCTTCCGTGGCAAGATTTCGACCAATGTGGACGAAATGAACTTACTGAAGTGGTAGCGTGACCGATCTACTGATCAAACTGATTCCGGTGTTCCCGCTCCTCGCCGTGATTGTGAACGGACTGGCGGGCCGACGGTATTCCCATGACATTGCCCACCGGCTGGCCTGGGGATCCGTGGGACTGTCCTTCCTCTGCACGATCGCGGTTTTCGTCGATGTACTCCGAACCGGGACATCGCACGAAGTGATCGCCTATCAATGGATCTTCGGCGGCGACCTCACGATCAATCTTGCCTATCTCGTCGATCCCCTGACCTGCGCGATGCTGCTCGTCGTCACCGGGGTGGGATTCCTCATCCACGTCTATTCGGTCGGGTACATGCACGGGGAGGACGGGTTCACGCGGTTCTTCACGTACATGAACCTCTTCATGGTCTCCATGCTACTGCTCGTGATGGGGAACAATTACCTGGTCCTCTTCATCGGCTGGGAAGGCGTGGGGCTCTGCTCCTATCTCTTGATCGGCTACTACTATGACAAGGTCTCGGCAGCGAAAGCCGCCTCGAAAGCCTTCGTCGTCAATCGCATCGGCGATGCGGGATTCCTCCTGGCCATCTTTCTCGTCTTTATCAATTTCAAGACGCTCGACTACACGAAGGTCTTTGCGCAGGTCGGTCAGCTCACGCCCGACATGGCCACCGCCATCGCGCTCTGTCTCCTGGTTGGAGCCGTCGGCAAGTCGGCTCAGGTTCCGCTGTATACCTGGCTGCCCGATGCCATGGAGGGTCCGACTCCCGTCAGCGCTCTGATCCATGCCGCGACGATGGTCACGGCAGGGGTCTATATGATCGTGCGCAACCATGCCATTTTCGATCTCTCGCCGGCGGCCATGGGAATAGTCGGCCTGATCGGGGGGATAACCGCACTCTTTGCCGCCACGATCGGTCTCGTTCAGACCGACATCAAGCGCGTCCTGGCCTATTCGACTGTCAGCCAACTGGGATACATGTTCCTGGGATGCGGCATCGGCGCGTATACCGCCGCCATCTTTCACCTCATGACTCATGCCTTCTTCAAGGCCCTTCTGTTCCTCTCCGCCGGATCGGTGATCCATGCCCTTTCCGGTGAACAGGACATCAGGAAAATGGGAGGCCTGAGTCAAAAAATTCCCTGGACCCATAAGCTGTTCTTTATCGGGACAATCGCCATCGCGGGTATTCCACCGTTCGCCGGATTCTGGAGCAAAGACGAGATCATGGCCCATGCCTTTACGCATCACCACTATCTGTTGTACGGCATGGCCGCCATCGGAGCGTTTCTAACCGCGTTCTATATGTTCAGGCTGACCTATCTGACATTCTATGGAAAATCCCGCATGGATCATCACACGGAAGCACACGTCCATGAATCGCCGATGGTCATGATCGGTCCCTTAATGGTCCTGGGCCTGCTCTCACTGGTGGGGGGATTCCTCGGATTTCCGCCAGAACATGGATGGCTCCATCAATTCCTGGCCCCGGTCGCAGGCTCGGCCGGCGAACATGAGGTCGGCACCGGTCTCGTGTTGTCTCTGATGATGATCGCCACAGGCATCGCCGTTTTCGGCTGGGGACTCGCGCACTACCTGTACAGTATGAACCCCACAGCCCCGGATCGGTGGGCGGCGAAGGCCCAGGGGATCTACACCACCCTTTTAAACAAATACTATGTCGATGAACTCTACGATTTCCTGTTCGTCGAGCCGACCAAAAAACTGGGGCTCTTGCTGGACTGGTTCGATCGTGTCGTCGTGGACGGGATCGTCCGCGGCGTCGCACAGATGGCGGAACTTGGGGCGGCCGGGTCCACCTGGGCGGAGAAGCACGTCATTTACGGCGGCCTCAACGTCATCGGCTACGGAAACCATCTCCTCGCTAAGCAGTGGCGGCAGTTGCAAAGCGGGATGGTTCATCACTATGCGGCGATTATCATCGCAGGTTTGTTCTTGCTGGCGGTCGTCATTCAGCTGATTTTGCAGAGTTAGAACGGCATCATGTTGGAACAACTCGAATCCACATTTCCGATCCTCTCGTGTCTCCTTTTTTTCCCGCTTGCCGGCGCAGCCGTTCTTTGGCTCTTCGACGACGAGGACATGGTCCGCACGTCTGCCCTGACGATTTCTCTGGTTGAGTTGGCCCTGGCGATTTTTGTCCTGGTGCGATTCGTCCCGGACTCCGCCGCGATGCAGTTTGTCGAGCACGTGCCCTGGATTCCCGCGCTTGGGATCAGTTATCACCTGGCCGTGGACGGGATCAGCGTGCTCTTCGTGGGACTCACCGCCTTCTTGACCGTCCTGGTGGTCATCTATTCCTGGGACACCATCCGTCACCAGACCAAGCTGTATATGATGTCGCTCCTGGCGCTCGAAACGACGACCATGGGCGTCTTCATGTCGCTAGACCTGATCCTCTTCTTCGTGTTCTGGGAACTCATGCTGATCCCCAGCTACTTCCTGATCAAGCTCTGGGGCGGCGGAGCGGAACGCCACTACGCGGCATTGAAGTATGTGCTGTATACGCTGCTGGGCAGTGTGTTCATGCTGGTGGGCATCGCCCTTCTGGATATCAACTATCACAGCTATGCCACGTTGCATCACATGGATACGCTGTACTCCTTTGACCTCTTGGAATTGCTGGCCGTTCCGATTCCGCTCAATCAGCAGATTCTGATTTTTTGGCTGATGTTCCTGGGCTTCGCCTTCAAAGCGCCGGTATTTCCGTTTCACACCTGGCTCCCGGATGCTCTGCTGGAGGGCCCCATCGGTATGGCCGTGGTGCTGGCCGGTCTGAAACTCGGCACCTTCGGGTTCATACGGTTCAGCATTCCACTGCTGCCAGAGGCGTCGAAGAGCCATACCGTCGTCTCCGTGGTCATGATATTAGGATTGGCGGCCATTCTCTACGGCGCGATCATGGCGTTGATCCAGCCCGATTTTCGCCGGCTCCTCGCCTATAGCAGCATCAGCCACTTGGGCTTCGTCGTGATCGGCCTCTTCGCCCTCAACTACCAGGGACTCCAGGGCAGTCTCCTCACGATGATCAATCTGGGATTCAGCACGGCCGGGCTCTTTTTCATCGCGGGATTTCTCTATACCAGGCAGCAGACAACGCAGCTGGCGGCCTTCGGCGGGATGGCCAAACACACGCCGCTCCTGGCGACGTTTTTCCTGCTGATCGGACTGGCTTCAATTGGATTGCCCGGCACCAACGGCTTCGTCGGCGAGTTCCTTATTCTGCTGGGGACGTTCAAAGCTTATTGGCTGTATGGAGCCGTCGCCGTCACGGGCGTGATTTTCGGCGCGGCCTATTTCCTCTGGTACTACGAACGAGCCATGCTCGGTCCGGTCGGAAAAGCGGTGAAGGATTCCGTCGGCGATCTGCACCTTCGTGAGATGGTCATCGCGTTGTCCCTGTCGGTGATGATCCTCTGGATCGGTCTGTATCCTGCTCCGTTCCTCCGCATGATGAACGGATCGGTGCAGGCCCTGGTCGATCGGCTGGATCGCGGCACCGTCGCGGCCATTGGCACCATTCCGCAGAGACAAGAGAAGGTGAACTGATTCCATGGGTGACTACGCGCTGCTCTATATTCTGTTCGCGCCGTTCGCCGGGGCCATCGCGCTGATCTTCGCCTCCAACCGACAGCCCCTGCTCGTCAGAGGCATTGCGGTGGGCTCCGCCGGCATTTCGCTGCTTGTTTCGTTGTATCTGTTCTATGCGTACGATCCCATCAAGGGCGGCTACCAGTTCGTTCAGAAATACGAATGGTCCAAACAGCTCGGAATTTCGCTGCATCTCGGAGTCGACGGAATCGGGACTCCGCTGGTGCTCGCCTCCTCCATTCTCCTGTTCGCCGGGATCTTCGTCTCCTGGCATATCAAAGACCGGACGAAGGAGTTTTATATCTGGCTGCTAATTCTCGCCGCCGCCACGATCGGCGTGTTCATGTCGCTGGATTTGTTCTTTCTGTACTTCTTTTATGAAATGTCCGTGATCCCGATGTACCTGCTGCTTGGGATGTGGGGCAGCCACACCAAGAAATACCTGGAGATGACCGATTCTGAAGGATTGAAGCTCAGAGACTCCGTCGGGTTCATCTTTAACTTCGCCGCGAACAGCAAAGAGTATGCGGCGATGAAGCTCGTGTTGTTCCTGTCGGCTTTTGCCGTGGTCGCGCTGATGGGCATCTTGCTGATCTACAAGTACTCCGGGCTCAACACCTTCGACATATTGCAGTTGCGCGAACATGCCAAACTGATGAACATCCCCGTGCTGGGGACCACGCTGGATAAGATCATCTGGGTCCTGATCTTCTTCGGTTTCGCGTCGATCGCCCCGCTCTGGCCCCTCCACTCCTGGTCGCCGGTCGGCCACGCAGCTGCACCTGCCGCCACCAGCATGCTGCATGCCGGCGTCCTGATGAAGCTGGGGCATTTCTCGATTATTCGCGTCGCGTTTGAAATCCTGCCCGACACCACCCGTGAAATGATGCCGATCGCGGCAGTGCTCTGCATGTTCAGCATCATTTACGGCGGGTTTGTCGCGTTTTATGCCAAAGACACGAAGTACGTCATCGGGTATTCGAGTTCGAGTCACATGGGCTACGTCTTCCTCGGCATGGCCGCGTTGGATTACATCAGCCTGAGCGGCGCGGTCATTTACATGTTCGCGCACGCCATGGCGACCGGCATGCTCTTCGCTATGGCCGGCTGGGTCTACGATCAGACTCACACGCGGGATATTCCTTCGCTCGGCGGGCTGTCCAACCGGATGCCCTTCATCGCCGGCTGTTTCGTGATCGGCTGTATGGCCTCCGTCGGCATGCCGGGCACGGTGAACTTCATCGCGGAGGTCATGATCATCGTCGGGAGCTGGAGCAAGTACCCCTTGCAGGTGATCGTCGCCGTTATCGGCATCGTGCTGACCTTGGCGTATCTCTTCAAGATGATGCGGGGGCTCTTTTATGGACCGATGGACCAGAAGTACAGTCATTCGCACGACGCGGTGGCCGTGGCGGATCGTCTTCCCCTCCTGATCATGATTTCCGTCAGTATCGGATTCGGCCTTTTCCCGATGCATCTCTATAACGTCGTGCGCTCCGGTGTAGATCCGCTTGTCGCCAAGATCACCCAGGTCGTCCCGGTCGCCCGATCAGGCGAAGCGACGGGCGTGAGGAGCCAGGCGATGATTCCCGTGAGGACCTCTGACGTCCCGTTGGTCGCGAACAGCCCCTTGCCCCTCACACTCGACACCTCGCGAGAATCACGATGACCTTTTCGCTCACGATGTCGTCCGCCGATCTTCTCCTGTTGTTGCCGGAAATCATTCTGACCTGCTGGCTCTGTGTCGTCCTGATTGTGGATTTCACCTTCCCGCGATTGCCGAAGCAGCAGTTGGCCTATCTCAGCATCGCCGGGCTCATCGGCACGCTCGGCTGCCTCGCCTGGTTCGATTATTCCGGCGTCTCCGGCACGCTCTTCGCCAATATGTTTGTCGTGGACCGCATGGCGCTCTTTTTCAAGATATTCATCGTCGGCGCAACCATCCTGGTCATCCTGGCATCGATCGAATTCGTCCACCGCTTTCGCTTTTTTCGAGGGGAATACTATTTCCTGGTGGTGATGTCGGCGCTGGGGATGATGTTCATGGCCTCGGCCAACGACCTGCTCTCGGTCTTCGTCACACTCGAGTTCTCCACGTTCGGGTTTTACGTGCTCGTGTCGTATCTGCGTGAAGACGTCGCATCGAACGAGGCCGGACTCAAGTTTTTCATCCTGGGTGTCTTTGCCGCAGGCCTGCTGGCCTATGGGATCAGCCTCGTCTTTGGAGAAACCGGCAAGCTGGTCTTCTCCGACATGAAGTCGGCCCAGGCCACACCGGGCCTGATTATCGGTTTCCTGCTTATCTTCGGCGCGTTGGGGTTCAAGATCGGCGCCGTCCCGTTCCACTCCTGGATCCCGGACACCTATCACGGCTCGCCGACGCCGGTAACGGCGTTCTTGTCGATCGCGCCGAAAGGCGCCGCCTTTGCCATTTTGCTCCGCATGTTCTTTGTCGCGTTAGCAACGTTCAAGCCGACCTGGGTCCTTCTCCTGGTCGCCGCCTCCATCTTGTCCATGACTTATGGCAATATCGTGGCGATCGCGCAAAAGAACATCAAGCGGCTGCTCGCTTATTCCGGCATCGCGCAAATCGGGAACATCCTCATCGGTCTCGCCGCCGGGACCAAAATGGGCAACGACGCTATTCTCTTTTATCTGCTGACTTATCTCTTCGCGAACCTCGGTGCCTTCGCCATCGTCATCGCGGTCAGTCACGCCATCGGCAGCGAAGAAATCGACGACTACAGCGGCTTGGGCCGCCGATCGCCGTTCCTGGCATTCTCGATGCTGATCTTTTTGTTGTCATTGGCGGGCGTACCGCCATTGGCCGGCTTTATCGGCAAGCTCTATATCTTTGTGGCGGCCATCAAGGAAGGGCTGTACACCTTGATCACGGTGGGGCTCATTAACATCGTCATCTCGATGTACTACTATCTCATCGTCGTGAAAAAGATGTACATCACCGAACCGTACGATCCCTCACCGCTGACCGTGTCCGGTCCGATGAAAGCCGTCGTCTACGTCGGCTTGGCCGGAACACTGATCATCGGTGTGTATCCGCAACCGGTCATCGATTGGGTCGTGTCGGCCACGATGATGTTCTCCGATCTGGCAGGTCCGGCGGCGGCGATCCCGACCGTACCTCCCGTCGTGCCCCCGGGCGGGTGATCCGCCTCTTTACACAGACACTACCGACACTCGTGGTAGAGTGCCTTCTGAAATATTGCTTGCAGGGTTAGACCGGCCAGAGTAGAGTTTTAGAAGCTTTCACAGCGCCTATCCGCTCGGTCTGCTCTTGAGCCATGGAATCAGCCACGCAGGAATCTCCAGCACAGACCACAGCTAGCACTCCTCCTTCAGCCGAACCCGTTCCGGCATACCCCGTCATCCCGCTTCTAGGAAGAAGATGGATGCCGGGATGGTTGAGCAGATGGCCGATCGAGCAGCGGGTCCTTGCCGGCTTCGGATTGGTATTCGCCAGCGTTCTCGTCATCAGCGTCGTGTCTTATCGCAACACGGCGGTGATGGTCCAGAACAGCCGTCTGGATACGAGGACTTATGAACTCATCCAGCTCCTCCGATCGATCGAAGAAGCGCTCGTCGCAGCTGAAAGCGGTCATCGCCGCTATCTGGTCACCGGCGATGAATCCTACCTCAGAGCGCACCAAGCCATCGTCGAGCAGATGCCGGACTATACGCGTTACTTTCACGCCCTCGTCGCTAACGATTCAGAACAACGGGACAGCATCACTCAGCTGGAGCAACTCATCAAACAGCAACTGGACATCGAAGCCCAGGCGATCAAGCAACGGGCGGAACAAGGCGCCGATGCCGTCCGCCACCTGGCGCTTCCCGGCGTCGCAAAACGAGAGCTCGAAACGATCCATCGCGTCATCGCCGACCTTGAAAGCACCGAACAACGATCCGTCCGCGCCAGAGTCTTCGAATCCACGTCAAGTACCCACAATACGATCGCGCTCCTCGGTCTGGGAGCCCTGTTGCAGCTCGTGCTCCTGGGCTCGGTGTACTACTTGATCCATCACGACATCACCGCCAGACGGCGGGTTGCGGCGGAATTGCGCCGCCGGGGCGAACTGCTCCAGGCTGCAAACAAGGAATTGGAAGCCTTCAGTTACTCTGTCTCGCACGACTTGCGTGCGCCGCTCCGGCACATCGACGGCTACGCGGCGCTCTTGTCGAAAACGGCCGGACCGTCGCTCAACGACAAAGCCCAGCGCTATCTTCAAACCATCTCGGACTCGGCCAAACAGATGGGTCAGTTGATCGACGACCTGCTGGTATTCTCCCGCATGGGCCGTCAGGAAATGCTGCGCAGCACGGTCAACCTCAACCAGCTCGTGAAGACCGTAATTCACGATTTGCATCTTGACTTGCAAGGAAAGAAGATCTCCTGGACAATTGGCTCGTTGCCGGAGGTTCCCGGAGATCCGGCCATGTTGCGGCAGGTGTTCATGAACCTCCTCTCGAATGCGGTGAAGTTCACGGCGACAAGGCCCGAGCCGCACATTGAGATCGGCGCCACGCAGGAGCCTTCCGGTGAAGTCACCATCTTCGTCCGCGACAACGGCGTGGGATTCGACATGCAGTACGTCAATAAACTCTTCGGCGTGTTTCAGCGTCTCCACCGGAACGACGAATTTGAAGGGACGGGGATCGGCTTAGCGAACGTCCGGAGGATTATCCACCGCCACGGCGGTCGGACCTGGGCCGAAGGAGCGATCGATCATGGCGCCACGTTCTACATGTCACTTCCCTTGAAAAGGACTGCCTGATGACCACGGTGAAACCTATACTTCTGGCGGAGGATAATCCCCGCGACGCAGAACTGGCGCTGGCCGCCATGGAGGAGCATCACATTGCAGACAAAGTCGTTGTCTGTCATGATGGAGCCGAAGTGCTGGACTACCTCTACTGCCGCGGGCTGTACAAGAGCCGGGAATGCGGCAATCCCGCGGTGGTATTCCTGGACCTCAAGATGCCGAAAGTCGACGGCATCGAAGTGCTGCGGACGATCAAGAACGACACCAATCTGAAACCGATTCCGGTGGTCATGTTAACTTCCTCGAGGGAAGAGCGTGATCTCGCGCAGAGTTATGCGCTCGGCGCCAATGCCTATGTGGTCAAACCTGTCGAATTTCAGCAGTTCATCTCGGCCGTGAAAGAGCTCGGCGTCTTCTGGGGCGTGATCAACGAACCGCCGCCCGAGGGAACAGAGTCCGCTGCCTAGCCTGCTCGCGGAGGACTAGTGAAGAGCCCGCTCCGCCTGCTTCACCTCGAGGACGATCCCGTCGATGCCGACCTCGTCGTCGCCACATTGGCGGAGGCGGGACTCGTCTGTGTCTCCCGTCGTGTCGATACATGCAGCACCTTTCTCGCCGCGCTGAACGAAGGCGGCATCGACCTCATTTTGGCCGACTATTCGATTCCCGGATTCGATGGGATGACCGCGCTCTCACTGGCTCGCCAACAGGCTCCGGACGTCCCCTTTCTCTTTGTGTCCGCCACCATCGGTGAAGAGTTGGCGATTGATGCGATGCATCAGGGCGCCACGGACTATGTCCTCAAACAACGCTTGGGGCGTCTGGTCCCTTCGGTCCAACGCGCGCTCCGCGAACGCGACGACCGCACGGAACGGAAACGGGCCGAAGAGGCGCTGATCCAGAGTGAAAAGCAATTCCGCCAGGCCCAGAAGATGGAGGCGGTCGGACGGCTGGCCGGAGGCATCGCGCACGACTTCAATAATCTATTGACCGTCATCATGGGCTACAGCCACGTGCTCTCGGCCGAGCTCGGCCATGACCATCCCCTGCACGGAAAGATTGAGGAAACACAAAAGGCCGGCGAACGAGCCGCGATGTTGGTTCGTCAGCTACTGGCTTTCAGCCGCAAACAGCCTCTCGAACCGAGGGTACTCAGCCTCAACAATATCGTGGCCAACCTCGAGGGCATGCTGCAACGAGTGATCGGCTCCGACATTCGCCTGATGATCGTACTCGATCCCTCCAACAGCCAGGTCAAGGCCGACCAGGCTCAATTGGAGCAGGTCCTGATGAACCTTGTGGTGAACGCGCGGGATGCGATGATGAAGGGCGGCACGCTCACGATCGAGACCGCTCCGATCGAGCTCGCCGGAAGCCCGGTTTACCATGTCCAGCCGTTGCCGCCAGGGCCCTATGTCAGGTTGTCGGTCGGCGATACGGGCAGCGGAATGGATCGTGAGACGCAGGCTCATATCTTCGAACCATTCTTTACCACCAAAGAAGAGGGCAAGGGGAGCGGCCTGGGTCTCTCGACCGTCTTTGGCATCGTCACCCAATCTGGAGGCGGCATCGACGTCACCAGCCGAATCGGCCATGGCACCAGGTTCGACATCTTCTTCCCGCGCATCGCCGCCGATCTCCGTCCGGTGACCCAGCCGCAAGCATCAGGGCCGCTGCGCCAGGGAACGGAAACGATCCTTCTCGTGGAGGACGACCCCGGCGTCCGTACGTTGATTCGCGATGAATTGCGAAAGCTCGGCTATAAGGTGATCGAAGCCAAGAACGGCGTGGAAGCCAGTTTGCTGGCCACACAAGAGATTGACACTTTGGATTTGCTCCTGACGGACATGGTCATGCCCGGTATGGGCGGCCGGGAACTGGCTCAACACCTCTCCGCCATCAAGCCGAATCTTCCTATCCTGTTCATGTCTGGCTATACCGACGACATCGGCATCCTCACCGGCCACGAACAAGGAACCACCTGCTTCCTGCAAAAGCCTTTCACGCCGGAAGCCCTCGCTCAAACAGTTCGCAAGCTTCTTGATGCCCCTCCCATTTCCGGCACTCCATCGCAGCACCGTGATGCCGCCAAACCGGCGGCGACATAATGAGGAGGCGGGTATGAGGATTTGGCCGGACCGGCGGCGCATCGTTTGACGCTGCATGGAACGCCTCTCTATACTCGGCCCCGAACACCATGAAACCATGGGACGCCCGACATCAACTTCCTGTGTTCCGCGCGATCGTCATCCTCGGAAGTCTTCTCGTTCCTTCGGGGGGACCGGGACCGGTTTATGCCCAATCCATCACCTGGGACCGGCTCGCAGAAGGACTCGCCATCGGCGTCTGGGCTCCTCCCGCAGTCTGCCCCGACGTGGCTCCCCTGGTTGCGACGGAGATCGATCCGAAGCGCTACCGTTTTTCCGTACACTACTACCGGAATGAACCGGTCGGAGAACCACCAGACATCCACGAGTGGCAGACCAGAACCGGCCACGATCTGGTTTTCAATGCCGGGCTCTTCCGTGAGAACTTTGCCTACCTGGGATTGCTGTACGGGCAGGGGAAATCACTCGGGGGCAAACGACATGTATCCTGGATGGGACTCTTCGTGGCGGAGCCGGTGGCACCGGGCCGGCACGCTGCCGGAATCCTGGATCTGGCTCAAGACTCCTTTGACGAACAACAGCCTCCGTATGGGGAAGCGGCTCAATCACTCATGCTGCTCGATCGAACGGGTAAGGTGCGGGTCAGACAATCGGGAAAGCAGTCTCAGCAAACCATCGTCGCGGAGCAGGACGACGGCCGTATCCTCGTGCTGAAGACGACAAAAGTGACATCGCTGCATGCGATCGGGCAATGTC
The DNA here is from genome assembly GCA_035310605.1 of Nitrospira sp. GTDB lineage: Bacteria > Nitrospirota > Nitrospiria > Nitrospirales > Nitrospiraceae > Nitrospira_C. Next base: position 12,589 of record DATGEA010000177.1, read on the forward strand.
TGCACGAGGCCTATCCGGGCATCCGCCAAGCCATGGCCATGGATGGAGGATCATCGTCCGATATGTCGATCAGCCCCGCGCTCAAGCAGGGTGTCGACAACCTTCCTGGGCCGCATCCCTGGAGACTTCTCTTGAATGACGGGACAACAGGCCACATAGGCCTGCCGGCCGTCATCGGCGTGAGCCCGCGACGCGACGCGGCAACCAAACCCTAATCATGGCCGGAACGCCGCTGGTGACCTAGCGGGCAACAGGAAATCCTGCTTCAAGCCAGGCATTCATGCTGCCGCTCACGTTGTACACATGGGTATAGCCCAAGTCCGCCAACGTTTCCGCCGCGATGTTGCTTCTGTGGCCGGATTGGCAATAGACGACAATGTGTTCGTCAAGCCGCGCACCGATCTCCCGATGGCGTACCTTGATCTCACGGAAATCAATGTTGAAATCGGTGCCGGGAATAAAACCTCCGCCGTGCTCCTCAACGGAACGAACGTCGATCAAGACAAAACCCTTCTGCGCCATGGAAGGAGCCTTCGTCAACCCGGCGCGCAATTGTTGAACCGTCAACAGGTAGGAATGATGGGCCGATACCGCCGTCATCGTCGCGACGAACACAATGAACAGGCTGAAGATGGTGATGGTAAATCGTCTGATCATGATGGGCCTCCTGATCACAGCCATGGAAGAATGACGTTCGACAGACAACGGCTGTCCCGATTATGATAGGGGGGCCATGAAGACTTGGTCAAGTCTCGGATGGGCCCTCGTGGTGCTGCTTGCCGGCTGTGCCGAGGGAGCAACACTTGCTCAAGATAGCGGAGACGGCGGGATCGTCACCTACCCGTTTAAGGGAGAACAGGGACATATCATCTCGTCGTTCAGGAAAGACGCCCTCGTCCTCATGAGGGATCACTGCGGCGGTTCGTACATGATCGTTCGCGAAGGTGAGGCCAAAGGGCGGGCCCGCGTGGCCGGTGCCGTGGAAGGCGGGCAGGAGCTCGTGCGGGAGCGACGGTGGGGTATCGAATTTCACTGCAAGTAACTCAAGATCGTGCGCCTCTTCACTTCTGCTGTCCTGTCAGATCCTCAATCGTGAGCAAATTGATCAGGGTAACTCCTTCTCGTTCGACTTTGGCTCGTCCCTCCTGCTCTTTGCGGTCTACGATGACTAACGCGTGGGATACGGTCAATCCTGCTTGCCTGGCCGCAGCAATGGCTTTCAGCAACGATCCGCCGCTCGTCAACACATCGTCGACGATCAGCGCGCGGTCGCCTGGCAGAACCGCCCCTTCAATTAATTTCCCCAGACCATGATCCTTTGCCTGTTTCCGCACGACGAAAGTCCGCCACTCCCGCTTCGGGCTTGCGCCATAAGCGTAATCGGAGATTGTCGTCGCGATCGAAATCGCGCCGATTTCCAGCCCGCCGAGACAATCAACCGCCACGTCTGCCAGCGCCTCATGGGCCAGCCGCCCAACCAACCGGCGCGCAGAAGGATGCGCCATTAACGCCCGACAATCGACGTAAAAGGGACTCGTCTGACCGGATGCCAGGGTGAACCCCTTCTCCTTATCCCACTTGAAGGAATGGGTATCGCAGAAAGCTTTCGCCAGTTGCTCTTTGATGGTGACCATCCTGCATCCTCGCCTCCGGGTGAAGAAACCGGCGCATTCTACACTGCTCGTCCGGCTGATGACAGGGCCTATCACGAAGCCGGCTTTCACCCTCTATGCATCGAAGCGCCGGATCTGCTCCGCCAAGGTGCCGGCAACCTCCTGCAGATCGAACGGCCAGGCATAGCGGAGCTCGACGCCGGGATACAGCGGCCGGAGGTGATCGAGGATCTCCGGAATCTCGACCTCCGAATGGGACCCGCCCGGCGTAAACATCGTGGTCGTGACGACAATTCGGGTTGCTCCCTGCCGAATCAGTTCTTCGACAGCCTCTTCCAATGTCGGCGCGCAGAATTCGTTGTATGCAACGGCGAACAACAGCCCGTCGAGCTGTGGACGGAGTGCGGCTGCAACGGCTTCGAGACCTGAGCGATACGGATCGGTTTCCGCAGTCCTCGGCCATTGCCGAATCTTGGTATCCAGCTCGATCTCTTCCGGGGTCGGGGGCAACTTCGCGGCCCGCCGCTGGGCCTCCAGCCGCTTCAACTTCGTCACCAGATCCTGCGGGCAATCTTTCGGGATGCCGCCGTGACCCACCAGAACCACTCCTCTCCTGCCTGCCTCCATGAATCCTCCTACACGTGATTGCGAAGCATCAATTCCTTCGGATGCGGATTGAGGTAGACCTGGTCCCGAATGTAGTCGACGTCGAACAGCTGGACATAGTGCTTGATCAGCGTCAACGGAACGATCAAGGGGGTGAGCCCTCGATGATAGTCGTGAATCACGCCTAACAGCTCGGCTTTCTCTCGGCTCTTCAGCCGCTCTTTGAAGTAGCCCAGAATGTGTTGCAGCACATTCACATGCTTGCGCACCGTGGCCTTCACGGCCAACGCCGCCATAAACAACTCACCGTACCGAACGGCGAGCTCCTTCGGCCGGTATTGCTCCGCTCTTCCGACCAGCCGCCCGAGCACCTGGTAGTGCTGCTGACTATGGGCGAGGAGCAGGTACTTGTGAACCGTATGGAACCGCACCACCGCCTGCCTCGTGAGCCCGCTGTTCACGAGATCCTGGTAGCGGCGGTAACAGAAGACCCGCTCGATGTAGTTCTCCCTGAGTGGAGGATCACAGAGGCGCCCTTCCTCTTCGACAGGAATCAGCGGAAACTGCTCAATAAAGGCCCGCGCAAATAGCCCGGCGCCATTGCGACTCGGCATCCCGTGCTCGTTATAAATGCGCACCCGCTCGACACCGCAACTGGGCGAGTCCTTCTTGAAGACGTATCCCGAGAGGTCCAACTTCCCGAGTTCCTCGATTCGCTTCCCGGTCATCAACTCCAACGCGCCGGTGTGATCGTTCCCGCTCTTGATCGTTACGAGCCGTGGGTGGCGCGCATCACCCACCAGCCTCATCGCCTCCCGGGGTGTACCCAGTCCTGCTTCGACCTCCGGGCAGACAGGGACCCACTCCACGTAGCGGCCGAAGACATCCGTCAGAAAACGATCGCGCTTATGGCCCCCGTCGAACCGGACTTCGTCTCCGAGGAGACAGCGGCTGATCCCGAGACGGAGCGGAGCGTTTGTCATCTCGTCACCCGTTGTTTTCCAAGATCCAGATATTCCTGCCGGGCGACGCGATGGTCCACGATCGGCAACGGATAGTCCGTCCCGATCCGGCATCCGGCCTCGACCTGTTCATCAAGACTCATGAGATGCGGCTTGTGGATCCATTTCTCTTCCACTTTCGCCAGTTCTGGCACAGGCTCACGGATATAGGCCCCCTCCGGATCAACTTTCTTACTCTGGAGCACCGTGTTACAAATGCGATGCCCACGCATCGCGTCCGTGCCGGTCGAGGCGCACCATTGCCAGTTGCCATTGATCGCCGCTACATCGGCATCGAGCAGGTGGCGCATGAAATACCGCTCGCTGCTCTGCCAATCGATTCGCAGGTCCTTGATAAGAAAGGAGGCGACGACCATGCGCACTCGGTTGGGCATCCAGCCCGCCCGATTCAGCTGCCGCATGCCCGCATCCACGATCGGATAGCCGGTTCGGCCTTCACACCAGGCTTGGAATAACCGGTCCCGTTCCGGCCCTGCAGGACGAACGGGCGGGACCGCGGCGGCTCGGAAGGCCCGTCGACCACGCGCGGGAATGCCGCCAGGACCTGTTGGAACAACTCGCGCCAGATCAACTCATCAATCCAGGTCAGAACATCGGGACGAGAGATGCGACCAACTTCGGCT
>DATGEA010000178.1:0-28654 GCA_035310605.1 Nitrospira sp.
AGCGCCGGAACGACATGCTCATAGGTGGCGGGATTCTTGAGCACTGCGTGGATGTGGACGCCGCCCTTATGAGCGAAGGCGGAATCGCCGACGTAGGGTTGATGCTTATTCGGCATCAAGTTCGCAATCTCCGTGACGAAACCAGACACTTCCTTCAAATGGGCCAAGCGCTCTCCCAAGGCGGGGCGTTTCATCTTCAGTTGGAGGTTGGGGATGATGGAACAGAGATTGGCGTTGCCGCAGCGTTCGCCGATCCCGTTGATCGTCCCCTGTACCTGCACCACACCCATTTCGATCGCCATGAGCGAATTCGCCACGGCCATCTCGCAGTCGTTATGCGCATGGATGCCGAGCGGAACTGGGCATTCGCGCTGGACGATCCGGCAGATTTCCTTGATCTCCCAGGGCATCGTGCCGCCGTTGGTGTCGCAGAGGATCACCCGTTCCGCACCGGCCGTCACCGCACGCCTGATCGTCTCAATCGCATAATCGGGATTGGTTTTATAGCCATCGAAAAAATGTTCGGCATCGTAGAATATGCGCCGATTCTTCGAACGAAGATACGCCACGGAATCGGCGACCAGTTCGAGGTTCTTCGAGAGCGCGATCCCTAAGGCATCAGTGACGTGTAATGACCAGGATTTTCCGAACAGTGTAATGATCTTGGTTTCCGCATCCAGCAGGGCCCGGATGTTCGGGTCCTTCTGAACAGGGTTGCTGGCCTTTCTCGTTGAACCGAAAGCCACCACCGTCGCATGCTTCAACGGAGTTTCTTTGATCATCCGGAAGAATTCGATGTCCTTCGGATTCGCCCCGGGCCAGCCGCCTTCGATGAAGTGGACGCCGAGTTCATCCAGTCGTTGCGCTACCCGAACCTTGTCATCGGCGGAAAAACTGACGTCTTCGGCCTGAGCTCCGTCGCGCAGCGTCGTATCATAGATCTCCAAGAGGGCGGACTTCGCCGGAGGCGGCAAAGCCGCCGCGGCCGGACGAACGGAGGGTTTGCGTGAGGAGATGCGTGAGCGGGACGCTTTCTTAGCCATGCGAAAGGGTAACAGGAGTAGGGCAAGCCTGTCGAGGCTCAAATCACCGCATTGTTACCTGGCCGCCCGATCCTTGGCCGGCACGTGATCCAACCCGAAGGCGGCATGGAGGGCGCGCATCGCCAATTCCATGTACTTCTCATCGATGACACAGGATATCTTGATCTCGGACGTGCTGATCATCATGATGTTCACGCCTTCCCGGGACAACACTTCGAACATCTTTGCAGCCACGCCCGAATGGGAGCGCATGCCCACCCCGACCAAAGAGACTTTGGCGATGGCTTCCGTCACCGAGACCGATTTCGCACCGATGTCCTTAGCGGCGTCCTGAATGATCGGCACGGCTTTCTTCACGTCCACCCTGGGAATCGTAAACGAAAAGTCTGTCAATGACTCATGGCTCACGTTCTGGATGATCATGTCGACCAAGATATTGGCCTTGGCCACAGGCCCCAGAAGTCGGGCGGCAATCCCGGGCCTATCCGGCACGCCGACGACGGTGACTTTGGCCTGATTTCTGTCGCCGGTGACCCCCGATACGGCTACGGCTTCCATATCTGCATCTTCACGTGTCACGAGCGTTCCCTTTCCTTCTTTGAAACTGGAGTTGACCTCCAACGGCACGTTGAATTTCGCAGCGAATTCGACGGAGCGGCTCTGCAACACCTTGGCGCCCAAACTGGCCATCTCCAACATTTCCTCGTAGGAAATCTTGTCGATCCGCCTGGCCGACGGGACGATATTCGGGTCCGTCGTATAGACTCCGTCGACATCGGTGAAAATCACGCAACGATCCGCTTTCAACGCTCCTGCCAGCGCCACCGCGGTGAGGTCGGACCCACCCCGTCCCAACGTCGTGACATCCGACTGTTCATTGATACCCTGGAAACCGGCCACCACCGGAACAACGCCTTTCGCCAGCGACTCACGAATGCGCTCCGCCGTCACTCTCGTAATCCGCGCCTTGGTATGGGCGCTGTCGGTCATGATTCCGACCTGACGCCCAGTGAACGAGCGGGCATCCACCCCACGCCCGCGAAGTTCCATGGCCAGCAGGGCAATCGTCACCCGCTCGCCGGTCGAGAGCAGCATGTCGAGTTCACGTTCATCCGGGAGCGCGGTAATCTCGTGCGCCAGCTTCAGCAAGCGATCGGTTTCGCCGCTCATGGCCGAGAGCACGACGACAACCTGATCGCCCTCTTTGACCGCCTTTCCCACGCGATCCGCCACGCGGTGGATGCGCTCGACCGTGCCGACAGAGGTCCCCCCGTATTTCTGTACGATCAGCGCCACGCCCGTTATGATCCTTTTGCAAAAAGGCGAACCACAAACTTCGTGGCATCGCGGGGAGGTGTTGCCGAAGCCTTCGCATCGGCCTCGGTAAACCGGCGGCCCGCACCGTGAGAAGATTGTGCTCCGCTATCCTGATAGGCGTAGAGCCATTGTCCTTCCGCCATCTTCCCCTGATGGACGCTGCCGGGATCGCTGATCGTGACCAGACGATAGGGCCCCAGTTTCGCCAGCCCTTCGAAAAATGGTCCCGCAAATTCACGGTCGATTGACTCGATGGCACGCACCTTGGTCTTGACGTCCGTGTCGTAGACGACCTCGTCGGTCAGCTCGAGATGCACGTAGGCAAAATCCTTCTTCTTCAGCTCGTCCAAGGCCACGGTCGCTTGCGCTCGAAGGTCCCCTGCAGCAAGCCGAGCGGGATCTACCGCCTCCAGCCCGGCGACCAATCCAAGCCCCCGATGGACGTCACTCGATGTCACCGCCACGCCGGAAACATGAAACCGTTCCGACAGGCTGGGCCAGGGGATCGCCCGGCCTTCGCCCCAGAGCCACAGGCAATTGGCCGGCTTATTACCCGCTTCACGCCGTTCGTCATTCACGGGATGATCCCGCAAAATCACCAAAGACGCGTCCATGAGCTTCCTGAGAATGTCGGCGCCGTCTCCCATCGGCAAGGCATCGGCAATCGAACGCCCGACCAAGGATTGCGGATCCGCACAGATGGCCCGCGGTTTTCCGTTGACCCAGACCATCAAATGACGATGCCCCGAGCCCGGGTAAAATTGAATCATCTCGGACCCGAGTTGCTCGTTGACTGCGTCGATCAATTCACGAGCTTCCTCGCTCGTAATCAGCCCCGCCGTTGCATCTTCCATCACCACGTGGGGACCGAGCTTTTTGATCTCCGCTGCGCCGCCTCTGGCGCCTGGTTGCTGCTCAGCCTTTAACGTCACCATGGTGCAGCAATAGACGACATCGTGCTCGCCGACAGTCACGCCCAGGCTCGCCGCTTCCAATGGTCCGGGTCCCTGATAGTATTTCTTGGGCTCGTACCCGAGGATTGAGGTACCCGTGAGGCCGCTGCCATGTCGCCCGTTCTCCAGCGCAACGGTGAGAAGGCCCAACTCGCTGCTTTGAGCCAACCGATCGAGGTGAGGAGTCGAAGCCGCTTGAAGCGGCGTCTTGCCGGCTAATTCCTGCCGAGGATGATCCGCCATCCCCTCGGCATGCAGAATCACATATTTCATCGAGAGTACACTCGCATCATACCTTTATGCATTGAGAAGACGAGCGACATCCTCCCTGGTAGCTTGCACAGTTTTGGGTTTCACCGATACGCTGATCGCGGTATCGGCATCTTTCAATCCATGGCCGGTCAAGGTACAGACGACGGTCTCGCCCTCCCGCAGGCCGCCCTGCCGGCTGAGCTTCATGACTCCGGCCACCGATGCAGCGGAGGCCGGTTCGCAGAACACGCCTTCGGTAGCCGCCACGGTCGTGTAGGCCTGCAAAATTTCTTCGTCGGTCACCGAATCGATCGAGCCGGACGATTCCTTCATCGCCGTAACTGCAGATTGCCAGCTGGCGGGATTCCCGATCCGAATCGCCGTCGCCACCGTTTGTGGATTCTCCACCACGTGACCCAGCACGATCGGCGCGGCGCCGGCCGCCTGATATCCGACCATCCGGGGCAATCGGGTCGTTTGATTGGCCGCCCGGTATTCTTGGTACCCCTTCCAATAGGCGGTGATGTTGCCGGCGTTTCCGACGGGAAGTACATGCACGGCCGGCGCATCGCCCAGTTGATCGCAGACTTCCATCGCGGCGGTTTTCTGCCCCTCAATCCGATACGGATTGAGGGAGTTCACCAGTTCGATCTGGTGCATCGCCGAAAGGTCCTTGACGATCGAGAGGGCCTGATCGAAGTTGCCGTCGATCTGAATGACCGTCGCTTGATGCATCATGGCCTGCGAAAGTTTGCCCATCGCGATCTTGCCGGCAGGAATCAGGACATAGACGGCAAGCCCTGCCCTCGCGCCATACGCTGCGGCGGAAGCCGACGTATTGCCGGTTGACGCACATATCACGGCGCGTGCTCCGGCCTCAACGGCCTTTGAGATTGCCATCGTCATCCCGCGGTCCTTGAACGACCCCGTTGGATTGGCGCCCTCGAATTTCAAATAGAGATCGATGCCGGGGGCAATTTTCTTCGCCAGTCTGGCGGCCCGGATAAGCGGAGTATTGCCTTCGCCGAGCGTGATCACCGGGGTGCGCTCGGTCACGGGAAGGAACTTGCGATACTCTTCGATAAGGCCGCGCCAGCGATTCATGATCTCACTCGTCCTTGCCCTCGACACGGATCAACGCCGTCGGCTCGGACATGAAGGCCATGCGGTTGATTTCCCGGAGCGCCGTTTGTACGTCGCGTTCTCTCGCCATGTGCGTTTTGATGACGATCGGAACGGTCTGTCCCTCCCGCCGTCCCTTCTGCAGCATCGACGAAATGCTGATTCCACAGTGACCCAATTCACCCGCGATCTGAGACAGGACACCGGGGCGATCGGTAACCATGAACCGCAGATAGTACAAGGAACGAATCTCTTCGATGGGGCGCATGCGAAGAGGACGCCGTTCGTCCGGCTGGAACGACGCAGGCGGCACACGTCCGGATCCCCCCTTGAGCAGATTGCGGGCGCCGGCGATGATATCGCTGACCACCGCGCTTCCCGCTGCCAGATCGCCCGCGCCTCGGCCGACCAATACGACGTCGCCCACCGCGTCGCCCACCAGCTGGATCGCGTTGTAGACACCCTCGATCTTTGCAAGAGGGGAATCCCCGGGAAGCATGGTCGGATGCACGCGCGCCTCAACCTCGCTCTCGACCAGCTTCGCAATGCCCAGCAACTTGATTGTATAACCGAATTCACGGGCATAGGTGATGTCGTGCTCGGTGATATGGGTGATCCCTTCCGTGTACAGATCTTTGAAATTGATCGGCGTGCCGAAGGCCAGATTGGCCAGAATCGCGAGCTTGTGCGCGCTATCGGTTCCTGCAATGTCGAACGTGGGGTCCGCTTCGGCATACCCGGACCGCTGCGCCTCGACCAAGGTTTCGTCAAATCCCTTCCCCTCGTTGGTCATGCGGGAAAGGATGTAGTTCGAGGTCCCGTTGATGATGCCGTAGATGGATTCAATCGCGTTGGCCGCCAGGCCCTCCTTCACCGCATGGATGACGGGAATCCCTCCGCCTACGCTCGCCTCGAACCCGATGTCGACACCCTTACGGGAAGCCGCAGCGAAGATTTCCTCCCCGTGAAGCGCGAGCAACGCTTTATTCGCGGTCACGACGGCTTTGCCAGCCGCAATCGCATCCAGGATGATGCGCTTGGCAAAGTCGTAGCCTCCGATCAATTCGACGACAATATCGATGCCCGGATCGGCCAGCACCTGCTTGGCATCATTGACCAGCACTCCGGGTGGAAGGGTAATCCCGCGATCGCGCGTCACATCCAGATCGGCAATGCGAACGAGGTCGATCGGCACGCCGACTCGACGGCGGATGAGCGCCGCATTGCCCAACAGAATCTTGGCCACCCCCGTGCCAACGGTGCCAAATCCGATCACACCAACGCCAATGCGCGAAATCATTCCTCTCCCCCCTCGAGCTTCAACGCCTTCCTGATTCCCCGCACGGCCTGCCGGGTGCGATGCTCATTTTCGACCAGGGCGAAGCGCACGTACTCATCACCACCCTCGCCGAAACCGATCCCGGGCGACACGGCGACTTTCGCCTCCCGGAGGAGGAGTTTCGAAAATTCCAGGGAGCCCATGTGCCTGTAGGGCAGTGGAATTCTGGCCCAGACGAACATGGTGGCCAGCGGTTTGTTCACGTTCCATCCGATTCGGTTCAAGCCGCCGACCAACACATCACGGCGCTTTTGATAGCGCAGCACCGTCTCTTTGACACAGTCCTGCGGCCCGTTGAGCGCGATGACGCTGGCGATCTGCAGGGGCTGGAAGATGCCATAGTCGAGATAGCTCTTGATCTTGGCCAGCGCCCCGACGACTTCGCGGTTGCCGACGCAGAACCCCACGCGCCAGCCTGGCATGTTGTAGGCTTTGGACAGTGTGTAAAACTCCACGCCGATGTCTTTCGCGCCAGGCACTTGAAGGAAACTGGGGGCCTTATACCCGTCAAAAACCAAGTCCGCATAGGCCAAGTCGTGAATGACGATGACATTGTGTTCCTTGGCAAAGGCGACGATCTTTTTAAAGAACTCCAGGTCTACGATCGCCGTTGTGGGGTTGTGCGGGAAGTTGATGACGAGAATTCTAGGCCGCGGAAATGTCTGGCGATACACGCGCTGGAGATCGTCAAAGAAATCACTGTCCTGACGCAACTCGATCCCGCGGACCTCACCGCCGGCAATGATAAAACTGTACATATGGATCGGGTAGGTCGGCGTCGGCGTCAACACGACATCGCCTGGTCCGATCATGGCCAGCGAAAGATGCGCCAGGCCTTCTTTGGAACCGATCGTGACGATCGTCTCGGTTTCAGGATCAAGGTCGACATCGTAATTGCGTTTGTACCACCCGGCAATCGCATGGCGCAGTTTCGTAATCCCGCGCGAGGCAGAATAGCGATGGTTCTTCCCCTTCCGCGCAGCCTCGATCATCTTCTCGACGATGTGGTTGGGGGTTGGTTGGTCCGGATTCCCCATCCCGAAGTCGATAATGTCTTCGCCGCGGTGCCGAGCCTCCAGCTTCAGGCTCTGAACCTGTGCGAACACGTACGGCGGAAGTCGTTTGAGTCGATAAAAGTTGTCCGCTAATCCCATCGTCGCCGGGCTCGTTTGTCAAAACATCAACATCGGGAGAGAGAAACCTCCCTCCCCCGTGATAAAGAGGCTTATTCTAATTGCGGGGAGGCAGCAGAGTCAAATTATCCCGTGATTCTGTGGGGTTCCGCATCAGAGCCGATGGAGAACTGTTGCAAAATCTCGGTGGAACCTCTGCCTCACAGTCCTTGCCCCGCCAAGCCGGTTTCTGCTACAACTGCCGCGACTGCTCCGTCTCATCGCCCGACTTCGCTTCTCCTAAGTTAGACCGGATTCTGTTGGAGACGCTGTGCCCAGGCTCGGTGTGAACATTGACCATGTCGCGACCCTGCGCCAAGCGCGCGGCGGGACCGATCCGGACCCCCTCGCGGCTGCCGTGCTCGTGGAACTGGCCGGTGCCGACGGCATCGTAGTGCACCTCAGGGAAGATCGCCGTCACATTCAAGATCGCGACCTGCAGCTGCTCCGGGAGCTGATCCGGACCAAACTGGATCTGGAGATGGCCGCTGATGAAACCATGGCGAAGATCGCGTTGACCGTCAAACCGGATATGGTCACGCTTGTTCCCGAAAAACGACAGGAACTTACGACGGAAGGCGGCCTCGACGCAGTCGTGCACAAAGACCGCATCCAACAGATCGTCGCGATACTGCACAACGCCAGCATTCCCGTCAGTCTGTTTATTGAGCCGGACCTGGCCCAGATCAAGGCTGCGCACAAGATCTCCGCGGATTTCGTCGAACTCCATACAGGACGATACGCCAACGCGAAGCGATCGAAAGAGGCCGATGCTGAGGTGGAGGCGATCACGCAGGCCGCGAAGCTGGCCTATAAGCTCGGGATGGGCGTCAATGCCGGGCATGGCCTCAACTACCAGAACGTGAAACGCTTGACCCACATCCCGGAAATCGTGGAATACAACATCGGCCACAGCATCGTCGCCCGCGCGGTATTGGTCGGTCTCGATCAGGCCGTACGCGAGATGAAAGCACTGCTCGGTTGATTGACCGCCGTCACTCAGCCCCTTCGCGATCGTGTGAAGTGTGCGAGGCAATCCCGCAATGACCGCACGAGCCATGACATGAACATTGTGACCGGAACTCAGATGCAGGCCCTGGACCGGCGCACCATCACGGAGGCACAGGTCCCCAGCTTGGTCTTAATGGAACGTGCTGGCGCCGGCGTCGTCGCCTTCCTCCAGAAGCGGTTTGGACCGCTTCGCGGCAAAACGGTCACGATTCTCTGTGGCAAGGGGAACAACGGTGGCGATGGTCTTGTCGTCGCACGGATCCTTCGACAGCAACAGGTCAAGGTCGCCGTACTCCTCCTTGCGCCGGTAACGGATCTCAGCCGCGACGCCGCGATCATGTATCGCCGATGGCTCCGCGTTGCGGGAAAATCCGCCAGCAAGTTCTTCCGCTCATCGGAACAGTCCGGACCGATCCTTGCTTCGAGCGACCTCATCATCGACGCCTTACTTGGCACAGGCCTCTCAACTGAAATCAGCGGCGTGTATCGCGACGCCATCCAACTCATCAACCGGGCCGGCCGGCCGGTGGTCGCCGTTGACATGCCATCCGGCATCCACGCCGACAGCGGGGGACTGTTAGGCGATGCCGTCCGAGCCGCCGCGACGGTGACCTTCGGGCTCCCTAAACTCGGCCTCTACGTCGGCGCCGGCATCGATTACGCTGGCGCCGTCCATGTCGTGGATATCGGCATCCCGGCGGCCTACGTCGACGCCATAGACACCCGGATGATCGTTCTTACAAAAGAATTGGTCGCGAGGGCGCTGCCGTCGCGTCCAGCGTCCTCACACAAAGGCACCTTCGGCCACGCCGGCATTCTTGCTGGTTCGGTGGGTAAGACCGGAGCGGCGGCGCTCGCGGCGCGGGCCGCACTACGAATAGGCACCGGTCTCGTCACCGTGGCTACGCCGAGCAGCGTCAACGATGTGCTGGAAGCCAAGCTCCTGGAAGCGATGACGTTTCCCCTCCCGGAAACCAAAGCTCGCACTCTGGCCCGCTCCGGACTCGATCGTGTGTTGGCGTTCATGCGGGCCAGAACGGCGACCGCTGTCGGCCCTGGACTGTCGACCCATCCGGAAACCGTTGAATTGATCCAATCCTTGATGAAACACCTGGATCGACCGTCAGTTCTGGATGCTGATGCCCTCAACGCTCTGGCCAGCCGCGCCTCCCTGCTCACGGAATGCAAAATCCCTCCCATACTGACGCCGCACCCCGGTGAAATGGCACGCCTGGAGGTTGACGCGACGTCACAGAGCGTGAATGCGGATCGTATCGGCACCGCGAGGCGCTTTGCGCGCGAGCGCGGCGTCTTCGTGGTGTTGAAAGGGGCGCGAACCGTGATCGCCCGCCCCGACGGTCTCCTGGCGATCTGCCCCACCGGCAATCCGGGCATGGCAACCGCCGGGACAGGCGATGTATTAACCGGCATGGTGGTAGGTTTACTGGCTCAGGGTGTCCCAGCCTGGGAAGCAGCCTGCGCCGCGACATACCTCCATGGATTAGCGGGCGATCTGGCAGCACAACAACTCGGGCAGGCCGGCATGCTCGCCGGCGATCTCATCGCTCACATTCCCTATGCGATCCAGGCGATCAGCGTCTAGGCGCGTGCGGCAGCCACGATCGGTCCGCGCTTCTCGTCGCGCCAAGTCACCGTTGCAGGGAATCTGGAAACTGGCTTCTCCCTCACCGTTCCATACCGATCGGCTGGGGCGTGCGATCGGTATGGCGCTGCAGGGAGGGGAAACCCTCGCACTCTTCGGCCTGTTGGGAGCGGGGAAAACCGCCCTGGTCCGTGGGATCGCGGCTGGTCTGGGCGCCTCGCCGACGAGCGTCAGCAGCCCCACCTTCGTGCTCATCCATGAGTACCGAGGCAGACTGCCGCTCGCCCATGTCGACCTGTACCGGCTCAACTCGATGCGCGAAGTGGAGTCCGTCGGATTAGAGGAATATCTGTCCGGCTCGACGGTCACAGCGATCGAATGGGCCGACAAAGGGCTCTCGATCCTACCGACGGACCGGCTGGAAATTGAGTTGCGCCACCACGCGGTTGGGAGTAGAACAATCCAGCTATCGGCCACCGGCCCGACGTCGGCAGCGCTACTAGCGCAGACCAAACAATATTACGCTCACACCACGAGGCTCCCCACTTCCAAGCGGCTGACACCGACGAAGTCAGGGGGGAAGACATCGTCATGATTCGACTCATCCTGGTCGGAACGCTCCTCCTCCTCTGCCTCGCCTTCTTTCTTCAGAACCAAGAGCAGCAAGTGACGCTCCGGTACTTTTTCGGATTGTTCGAAGCGTCGACGCCGATTTACAAGCCGATCCTAGCGGGGTTTGCGGTCGGCCTCCTGGTTTCTGGCATCCTCTTATTCCCTCCCTGGGTGAAGGGCCGAATCGAATTACGACGAAAAACCAAAGCCCTGCAGGAAGCCGAGGTGGACCTCGAACGGCTTCGCCATTCTCTGGAGAAACTCACCGGACGAACGTCTCCGCCCGTACCTGGTGACCTCCCGCAACGGGACCAAACAGATGAGCGAGCATGACTCCACGCCGCTGATGCGGCAATATCGCGAAATCAAACGCGGGTATCCCGATGCGATTCTCCTGTTCCGCGTCGGCGACTTCTATGAAATGTTTTATGAGGATGCGCTGGCAGCCTCCAAGCTGCTTTCGATCACCCTGACGTCGCGAGACAAATCCAGCGCCGATCCGGTTCCGCTGTGCGGAATCCCCTATCACGCCGCGCAAGGCTATATCGCGAAGCTCTTGAAAGCCGGACGCACCGTGGCCCTGTGCGAACAGGTGGAGGATCCGAAGCTGGCGAAGGGACTCGTGCGTCGCGAAGTCGTACGGCTCTATACGCCCGGGACACTGGTCGACACAGAATTTCTTGCTCCGGGGGAGTCCAACTTCCTCTCCGCCGTCATCCGCACCGAACGTACAGCAGGCCCAAGAGATCAACGGGTCTGGGGCCTCGCAGGGCTGGATGTATCGACCGGGGAATTCTGGGTCTCGGAATTCGAGGGACCGGGTGCCGACCAGCAACTCCTGGACGAACTGGCCCGCCTCGAACCGCGTGAATTGCTTCATCCCGGAACAGTAATCGCCGCCGGGCTCCACCTCCATCAACTGCATGGGCCGAGACTCTGCGAACAGCCTCCGGCCATCTTCGACCAGCAGGAGGCTGCGAAACTTCTGCAGACGCAATTCGGCGTCCAGTCGCTTGACGGATTCGGATGCCGTGGCCTCACAGCCGGTCTCGGAGCCGCCGGAGCAGTCTGGCGCTATTTCCGTGAAACCCAGCCGACCGCAGCACTCGACCACATCCGCCGCCTCCAGCGTCGCTGGAGCAACGAAGCGATGCATCTGGACAGCGCCACGATCCGCAATCTCGAGCTGGTACGTGCCATCGGATCGATCGATGATAGGTCGGGGCGATCACAGCCCACCCTGCTCTCGGTACTGGACCGCACGACCACCGCTATGGGAAGCCGCCTGTTGCGCGACTGGCTGGTGAGACCGCTGGTCGATCGGAGGGCCATTCAAGCCAGGCTCGATGCCGTCGCCGAACTCAAGGAATGCATCGCGCAGCGCGTGGCAATCCGGGCGACCCTGCGGACAGTTCAAGACATGGCCCGTCTCAGCAGCCGCATGTCGCTCGGCGTCGCGGGGCCGCGCGAGTTGTTGGCGTTGAAGCAGTCTCTCAGCGCATTACCCGAATTGCGCGCACAACTCTCATCTTTCCATGCCACGCTCCTCGCCGACCGGCGGGACTCGTGGGACGACTGCCGCGATCTCTTTGATGCGATCGAGGTGGCCCTCGATCCTGATGCACCGATCTCCTCACGCGACGGGGGCCTGATCAGAACGGGCTACCATCCCGGGGTCGATGAACTACGTAAGGCCCGCACGGAAGGGAAAGGCTGGATTGCAGCACTCGAGTCGAAAGAACGAACACGCACCGGCATCGACTCGCTCAAGGTCCGCTACAACCAGGTGTTCGGTTATTACATCGAGATTACCAAAGCCAACCTGTCGAAGGTCCCACCCGACTATGTGCGCAAGCAGACATTGGTGAACGCCGAGCGGTTCATGACTCCGGAGTTGAAAGAACTGGAAGAACGGGTAACCGGCGCGGAAACCAAACTGCTGGCGTTGGAAGAGGAACTCTTCGTGCAGTTGGGCGACCGGATCGCAAAGGACGTGCCTCGACTGCAAGCCATGGCCCAGTCGCTCGCACTTCTCGACGTGCTGGCCGGCTTGGCGGAAACCGCTGCGTTGAATCGTTACGTGCAGCCGACCATTGATGAATCGGACACGCTCCGGATTCGTGATGGTCGTCATCCCGTTATTGAGCAACTTGCCAGCGATGTCACGTTCGTGCCCAATGACACGCTGCTCGACGGAGACAGCAACCGGCTCGTCATTCTGACGGGGCCCAACATGGCGGGGAAGAGCACCTACCTCCGCCAGGTTGCGCTCATTGCCCTCCTGGCGCAAATCGGCAGTTTTGTGCCGGCGACCGAGGCACATATCGGATTGGTGGACCGGATTTTTACCCGCGTGGGCGCCTCCGACAATCTCGTCGCCGGTCAGAGTACCTTCATGGTGGAAATGGTCGAGAGCGCGCATATTCTGAACTGCGCGAGCAACAGAAGCCTGATTCTCCTGGACGAGATCGGCCGGGGCACCAGCACGTATGACGGCCTGAGTATCGCCTGGGCGATTGCAGAATACATCCATGATCGCCATCACCTCGGAGCCAGAACGCTCTTCGCTACTCACTATCACGAGATGACCCAACTAGAGTCCTTGCGCGAAGGTATTCGAAATTATCGGGTGGCCGTACAGGAGCGGGATGGTGACGTCGTCTTCTTACGAAAGATTGTCCCGGGCGGCGCGGATCGAAGCTATGGCATTCATGTGGCAAAACTGGCTGGCCTGCCAGCGGCGGTCATCACGCGGGCTCAAGAAGTCTTGACACAGCTCGAACAGCCGGAACCGACGACGGTTACGCCTTCCCGCCCGTCCGAGAGAGAGACACGTATAACACTTCCCCAGCCACATCCCCTCATCGATGAGGTCAGACAGATTGACCTGTTTTCGATGACTCCGCTTGATGCGCTCAACCGACTGGCCGAGTTGCAGAAGCGGGCGGAGGAGGCTTAGGCAGCAGTATCTACGCAAAATAAAAGCGGCAGCTCCTCGAGGAGCTGCCGCCTTTTGCGGACCTAAACCTGGTGAAAATTAGTGACCGGTGTTGTACTTCGCCGTCCAAGGAATCAAGCCGCCGATGGGCTTCCCACCAGGAAGCAGCACATCATACTGCATAGGCATTTGGGCCCCATCAGGAGTCTTCGGTGAGGTATTGAGCTGCTGTATCGCTGCGGCACAACCAGCATCGGTCACCTGGTCCTTGCCCGCACACTCCTTCAAGCGCAGTGCGGAGATGCTCCGGGTTTTTCCGGGTGCACCAGCCACTTCCGAAAGCTTCTTGACGGAGGATATCACGCGGTGGTTCTGCTCTGTTTCCGTTGCGGTGAACTCGATCAGATCCGTTGTGCTGCTGGGAGGCACTTCCTTGGCTGCCGCAGGCCCTGCGTGGGGACGGCCCATCTTCTTGAGTTCCTCCCAGGCACCCTTGTCCGCGTAGAACTTCAGGGTCTTGCCCGGATGGATCTTCTGCCAGAACAGACCGCTTTCCGCATTGCCGCCAAACACGGCCACGTTGATCCACACTGCTTCGTCATAGTGATCGAGCACGATCACCCGGCCCTGCAGGGTGGTCGGCTTGCTCATGTCACCCCACTCGAAACGCTCCTGGAATGATTCGATGGCCAAGGCGGTGGAGGCCACGGAGACCACCAGCGCAACTGCGGCCAACACAGCCCAGCCTTTCGTATGAAACTTCATAATCGCATCCTCCTTCAACAGCATGAAAGAATGAAATCTTGTCGAAGTCGATTACTTAAGAACCTTGAACCCGGTGATCGTCCGGCCATCCAGGCTCACTTCCATGGCCACGAGTTCCTGCGAAGCCTTGATGATCTGGTCCATGAGCGCCTTGTCCTTCACCGCCAACCGAACGGTCGTGGCGGCATGGTACCATCCGGCATACGGGTTATTCTTGTCGGTGCCACCGACAAATCCCCAGGCGCAGCAGACAAACAATGGGTCCGGCGGCTTGACATCGAGATCGCTAGAGGAACGGCCGGCCGGAGTACCTGAAGCCGGCTCACCGGTGTTCCAATATTGGATCCCGAACAGGAGTTCACCATCGGGATTATCAGCCCACTGTGACCACACACGACCCTTGAGGGTCTTGGTCACTTCACCCTTGAGCGGCTTTCCTCCGACGATTTGGTCGGCGGGACCGGATGCGGCTGGCGCATCCGCGGCGGCGGCAAATTCAGCCGTCAGCAAGCCGAGCACAGAGAACACTGCAACTGCGGCTAGAAGTACGACCCTTTTCATACCCAATCCCTCCTTCATAAAAGTAACAACCACAAATCTGATGAACGCTTAACATTTAAGTACGATAAAAATGTGAAACGGCTTTGAAGATCCAGCACCCGCGAGAGATGATTGGATGGCCACCTCCTTTGCTGCATCTCGGGTTGCGTTCCCTTGATTCATCACTCGTCTGGTAAAAACGGGGCCATGGTACTGAAATCACACAGGCGAGTCAAGAAAATGTTTGCCCTGTGGACAACTTATAATAGTTTCTAAATTAACCTCGTAAAACAATAAGTTATAATAACTTCGAAGCCTCGCTTGGATATGAATTTTACCGTCGCAACCGTACATCTATTAGAGAATTCTCATCCTGTTAGAAAATTCTCATCTAAATGCATGCAGCGCGCGTGACGAGAGCGGGCCGAGTCCGGTGATGGCAAGACGCTCCAACGCAAATAATTGGCGGCCGACCGCATAGACTTGGTCCGTCGTGACCCGATCGATGTGCGCCAGCATGTCTTCGAGCGAGGTGCGCGTCCCGTACACGAGTTCATCCTTCGCCAGTTTGCTCATCCGGCTGTGGGAACTTTCGAGACTGAGCATGAGACTGCCTTTCATCTGATTTTTTGCGCGAGCGAGCTCTTTCTGTTCGATACCCTTCTTGCCGATCCGGCCGATCTCCCGGCAGACGAGATCGACCACACGATCCACCTCTTTCGGTCTGGTGGCTGCATAGACGGTGATGGTACCGACATCCGAGTAGCCCGAAAGAAAGGAATAAATGGAATAGACGAGGCCGCGCTTCTCTCGGACCTCCTGGAACAGTCGGGAACTCATGCTCCCGCCCAGCACGCTGTTTAACGCGTACGCAGCATAGCGGTCTCGATGGCCGGCCGCCACGCCTTTCAGTCCGAGACAGAGATGCACCTGCTCCAACTGCTTCTTCCTTGTAACCACACCCCCGTGCACTTCCGGCGGACGCCTTGTGATTCTCCCGGCACCGGCGGCTCGCTTCGTGTTTCCGAAAGATCGGGCCACCATTTTCATCAAGACCGCCTGATCGAAGTTTCCGGCAATCGCGATCACGATCTGCGTCGGATCATAGTGGGCATCGATGTAACCCATAAGGTCCTGCCGTCGAAGGTTCCTGATCGTTTCCTCGCGGCCCAGTATCGATCGGCCGAGCGGATGGCGGGCGAGGACCTGTCCGGTATGCAGTTCCTGCACGAGATCTTCCGGGTCGTCTTGGACCATCCGGATTTCTTCGAGCACGACCTGCTTTTCCTTTTCGATTTCTTTGGGATCGAAACCTGAATGATGAAACAGATCGGCGAGCAGGTCGATCGCCTGCTTCAGCTGCTGGTCCAGCACCTTGACATAAAACGTGGTGGTTTCACGCGTGGTGAAGGCGTTCATTTCGCCGCCGAGTGCGTCAATTTCACGCGAAATGTCGGCGGCGGACCGGGTGCGCGTCCCCTTGAAGAACATGTGTTCGATGAAATGGGAGTAGCCTGCCTGGGAGAGTTGCTCGTCCCGGGACCCGGTGTTGACCCAGATACCCACGGTTACCGACTTCAGTGTCGGTATCCGTTCGGTCACCACCCGCACGCCGTTATCCAGGACGAGCTTGCGGTACAAGATGTTTACCCGGTGGATTGGTCCTTCGTCCCCGCTCCTGTCGGAGCCGGCATGGTTTCCTTGCGGCTGAGGCGGATCTTCCCCTGGCGATCGATTTCCAACACCTTGACCAGGATCTGATCCCCTTCGGCCACTTCGTCGGCAACGGATTTCACCCGATGGTGCGCGAGTTGCGAGATGTGGACGAGTCCGTCCGTTCCCGGCAGCACTTCGACGAAGGCACCGAAGTCCATAATCTTCCGCACCGTTCCCAAATAGGTCTTGCCGATCTCGACCTCTTCGACGATCCGACCGATCATCTCCTTGGCTTTTTGCAGTGAAGCTTCATCGACCGACGCGATCGTGACCACGCCCGTATCATCGATATTGATCTTGACGCCGCAATCGGCCTGGATGCCGCGGATGGTTTTCCCGCCCGGGCCGATCACTTCACGAATCTTGTCCTGCTTCACCTTCATCGTAAAGATACGCGGGGCAAAAGCGGACATGTTTGTTCTGGGTGCTTCGAGCGCCTTCAACATGCAGCTCAGGATGTGCAGCCGGCCGGCTTTGGCCTGCTCCAGCGCCTGATGCATCAGGGCCGGGGTGATGCCGCCGATCTTGATGTCCATCTGCAACGCCGTCACGCCCTGCTTCGTTCCGCAAACCTTGAAATCCATGTCGCCGAGATGATCCTCCAATCCGAGAATATCGGACAAGATCATCACGCGATCTCCTTCCTTAATCAAACCCATCGCAATCCCGGCCACCGGTTCCTTGATCGGCACGCCGGCGTCCATCATGCCCAGCGTCCCGCCGCAGACCGTCGCCATCGACGACGACCCGTTCGACTCAAGAATGTCCGAGACGATGCGCATGGTATAGGGAAACACATCTTTGCTCGGAATCACCGGCTTCAGCGCCCGTTCCGCCAATGCCCCGTGGCCGACTTCGCGGCGACCGGGAGACCGCAACGGCCGTGCCTCGCCAACACTGAAGGGCGGAAAATTGTAATGGAGCATGAACGTTCTGGTGTACTCGCCCTCCAGGGCGTCGATCCGCTGCTCATCGTCCGTCGTCCCGAGGGTTATGACGGCCAAGCTCTGCGTTTCGCCTCTGGTGAAGAGAGCCGATCCGTGTGTCCGCGGTAATACCCCGACTTCGCAGGTGATCGGGCGGATGTCCGCAGGCCCGCGCCCGTCGGCCCGCGATTGCTTTTCGAGGATCATGTTCCGCACTTCGGTGTACTCTAATCCGTGAAAGACTACCTTGACGTGCCGCTCGCGGTTGGAGTCCTCCGGGTTCTTCAGTTTGTCGATCGCGTCCTTGAGGATCAGATCGAGCCGTTCCTGCCGCGCCGTCTTATTCGGGATCATGATGGCATCCCGGATGCCTTGTGCCACGAGCGCCTTCACCTGGTCGGCCAGCGCCGGGTCAATCTGTTCCGCTGCGACCGTGCGCTTGGGTTTGTTGCCCGATAGCGCCCTCAGTTCGTTGATCTTGGCCACAATCATCTTGATCTCAGCATGGGCCAATTCGATGGCGGCCAGCATGGTTGCTTCCGGCAATTCATTGGCGCCGGCTTCTACCATCATTACGGCATCAGCCGTTCCGGCGACCACGAGATCCAACTCGCTGCTCTTCAGTGTTTCCAGATCCGGATTCACGACGAATTGCCCGTTGACACGGCCGATCTTCACACCGGCAATCGGGCCAAGAAACGGAATGTTCGAGACTGTGAGCGCCGCGGAGGCGGCTGTAATCGCAATTACGTCCGACGATCCCGTCCTGTCGGAGGAGAGCACCGCGGCGATCACTTGCGTTTCAAAATAGTATCCGTCGGGAAAGAGGGGGCGGAGCGGTCGGTCAATCAGGCGGCTGGTGAGCACTTCTTTTTCAGACGGACGCCCTTCCCGCTTAAAGTAGCCGCCGGGAATCTTTCCGGCCGCATAGGCCTTTTCCTGATAATCCACCGTGAGCGGAAGAAAATCGACGCCGGGCTTGGCGTTCTGCGAAGCGACAGCAGTGGCCAACACGACCGTGTCTCCGTACGAAGCCCAGATCGATCCATCTGCCTGTTTTGCGACGCGACCTGTTTCCAGACGCAACGTGCGCCCTGCAATATCGAGTTCAACTGAATGTACCATCTATGGTCTCCCTTCTTATGCCCCACAGATGCCCACAGAGAGGAACTCGAGCGGCGAGAGACGCGCCAGAGCTGCTTTCAGTGTTCACCTGTGCGACTGTTCTGTCCGCTGTCGCGCCCCGGCGCGACAGCGGGATCTGCCGATTACTTTCTGATGCCCAATCTTTCGATGATCGCCCGATAGCGCGCATCGTCAACGTCGCGGAGATAATCCAGCAACCGACGACGCCGTCCGACGAGTTGCAGCAGCCCACGCCTGGAATGGTGGTCCTTCTTATGGAGCTTGAAATGCTCCGTTAGATAGGTGATCCGGTTCGTCAAGACCGCAATCTGGACTTCCGGGGAACCGGAATCGCTGTCATGCTGCCGGTACTGTTTGATCAATTCCGCTTTCGCTTCTTTCAATAACGCCATGGATGATTCTCCTCTTCCTTCCTTCCCTTCTGACTGAACGTGAAATTATTCCCGACCGATCAACACTTTTTCAATCGCAATCGCCCCCTGCTGTGCCTCCGGCTGTCTTCCAATGGCCAGCAAGCGGCCGTCGGCACCGTGGATGCGAATCGGCATACCCGACTTCTGTTTGACGCCGGCGACCGGTTCCCAACGAACAACTTTTGATACAGGGACCGGCACACCGTGGAGGACACGGTCGGCAGTCGATCCGTCCACGACCAGAGCGGGCAGCGCTTGCAACACCCGATCGAGCGGCAACACTTCGTCCCCCAGCCGACCAAGAGTCTGGCGCAGTGCAATTTCCTCGACCGTTAATGCCTGACCGAGCGCCAGCGGTCCTACGCGGCTCCGCTCCAACATCAATAGATGCCCGCCGACTCCCAACGCCGTCCCGATGTCGGCGCAGAGGGTGCGGACATAAGTGCCTTTGGAACAGACCACACGAAACGTCACGTCCTGACCGTCGATCGCAAGAACGTCGAGCTCATGGATGAGCACCGTTCTGGCCTCTCGCGCAACCGTTTTCCCCGCACGGGCGGACTTATACAGCGGCACACCGGCGACTTTCACCGCCGAATACATCGGCGGCACTTGCTCGATGGCTCCGCGAAATCGTGCGACGGTTTCATGGATCGCAGCCGGTGTCACGCTTTCCGTGGCCTGCCGGATCAGCACGGTTCCAGTCGCATCCTGCGTATCCGTCGTCTCACCGAGACGAAGAACGGCTCGATATTCCTTGTCCCATTCCACCAGGTACTCGGCGATACGCGTCCCTTTTCCGATCAATACGGGCAAGACGCCTGTCGCGGCCGGATCCAACGTTCCCGCATGGCCGACCTTGGTGCCGCCGAGCAAATGCCGGATCTTGGCCACCACATCGTGCGAGGTCCATCCGCCCTCTTTATTCACGACCAGCACGCCGTCCATCAGGCTGCAACTCGCTGCGGAACTCACCAATACATCCCCGGCTAATTCTGTTGAGGCGTGCCGTCGTCGTTTCGAGATGCATCGCCCACCTCGTCGGCCTTGACGTGAATCTCGTCCAACAACTGCAAGATGCGATCGCCCCGCGGTCCGCTGACATCTTTCACGAAGACCACTTCCGGCAGATACCGAAGCGTCAGCCGGCGACCCAGTTCGCTGCGCACAAATCCGCTGGCCTTCGCCAGCCCGGCAAAAACGTCCTTAGTTTCCGCGTCCGTGCCCAACGCCGTGACAAACACCCGGGCGATGCGCAGATCGTTCGTCAACTCCACGTCGGTCACGGTCACCGACCGGACACGCGGGTCTTTGATCTTCCGCATGAGGATGTCGGCCACCTCCATGCGGATTTGATCGGCGACGCGATCGGCCCGGCTATACCCTGTTTTGGCCATCATCCACTTCCCTCGGCCGCCCCGCACGTTTGCAGGCTCCTTTGCCGCCGCCGTCACAACAATTCTATTCGGGACTGGACGATTTCAACTGTCGGATTACCTCGGATCAGGTTCAGCGCCTGGTCCAACACCTGATTCACATGCCGGCTATCGTTTGCCACGCAGGCCATCGCCAACACTGCTTTCTGCCACAAATCCTGCCCGTCAACTTCGGCCACCGACAGGTTGAATTTCTCATGCACACGGTCCTTCACGCTCAACAGGACCTGCCGCTTGTCCTTCAACGATTGACTACCGGGAATGAACAATTCGATCGTGCACAGCCCGACAATGATGCTCACGGTCCGGTCGGCTCAGGCCTCAGAGTTTTGCAGCAATCTTATCAATCGCATAGGCTTCGATGATGTCCCCGGCTTTGATGTCGTTGAAATTCTCGACACCGATCCCGCACTCATAGCCTTGCTGGACTTCGCGGACATCGTCTTTGAACCGCCGGAGCGACCCTAATCTACCCTGGTAGACCACCACGTTGTCACGAATCACCCTGATACCGGCGCTGGCACGGGTAATCGTGCCATCGATCACGTAGGAGCCGGCAATCGTGCCCGCCTTGGACACCATGAACACCTGACGCACTTCGGCCCGACCGAGTACCCGCTCCTTGAGTGTCGGTTCCAGCAGACCCTCCATGGCCGCCTTGATGTCGTTCAGTGCGTCGTAGATGATGGTGTAGAGGCGGACATCGACCCGTTCTTTTTCGGCAAGAGCAGAGGCTTTCGGCTCCGGTCTGATGTTGAATCCGATAATGATGGCGTTCGAGGCGGCGGCCAACAACACATCGGATTCCGTGATTCCGCCCACGCCGTTATGGATCACTTTGAGTTTGACCATGTCGGTAGGAAGCTTTTCGACCGCCGCCGCCAAGGCTTCCGACGATCCCTGCACATCAGCTTTAATGACCAGCGATAACTCCTTGACCGACCCCTCTTTAATCTTGGCGAAAAGATCGTCGAGCGACACTTTCCCTGCTCCGGCCAGCTCGGCAGCCCGCTGCTTCCGGGCCCGGTCTTCCGCGATCTCGCGCGCGACTCGTTCGTCCTTCACGGCTTGAAACACATCGCCGGCAGACGGCACGCCGGGCAGCCCGATGACTTCCACCGGGATCGAGGGACCCGCCTCCTGCACCTTCACGCCGGTATGGCTGATCAACGCGCGAACTTTGCCGCTGAAAGCGCCGACCACGAATACGTCGCCGACATGCAGCGTTCCGACCTGCACCAGAACCGTCGCCACAGGACCTCGGCCACGCTCCAGCTTCGCTTCGACGACTGCGCCCTTCGCCAACTGGTGGGGGTCGGCCTTCAATTCCAGCACTTCCGCTTGCAGGAGGATCATTTCCAACAGTTGATCCAGGCCCGTCTTCTGTTTGGCCGACACCTCAACCATGATCGTGTCGCCGCCCCAGGCTTCTGAAATCAATCCGTGCTCGGACAGCGCATTTCGCACCCGGTCCGAATTGGCCCCTGGTTTATCGATCTTGTTGATGGCGACGATGAGCGGGACCCCGGCTGCCTTGGCATGGTGAATGGCCTCGATCGTTTGAGGCATGACACCATCATCCGCTGCGACTACCAGAATGACGATGTCCGTTACTTTGGCCCCACGCGCGCGCATGGCCGTAAATGCTTCATGGCCCGGGGTATCGAGGAAGGTGACTTGCTTGCCGCGGACCGTGACCGTGTACGCACCGATATGCTGGGTAATGCCTCCGGCCTCGCCTTCAGCCACCTTGGTTTGTCGAATCGCGTCAAGCAAGGAGGTCTTACCGTGGTCGACATGGCCCATGATCGTCACAACCGGCGGACGCGGTTCCGGGTGAGCATCCCCCTCGGTCTGGATCACATCTTCCAACAATTCTTCGCCGCCCTTCTCCACCGCCACGTCCATCTTGACCCCGGCTTCCTCCGCGATCACTGAGGCGACGTCGACGTTCATAGGCTGGTTAAAGGTCAACATCTGGCCCATGTCCATCAGCTTGCGTACGATATCGGCCGGACGCTGGCCGATGAGTTCTGCGAATTCTTTAACCGTCATGCCGGGTGTGAGCTTTACGCTTTTTCTGCGGGGCTTGGTTATTTCCGCCGGCGTGCTGTGGTGCACGTGCTTGGCACGATCATCCCGCCGTTGCACGGGGATGGCGCGAAGATCCTGCCAGCGTGCGGCATCTTCACGGACGCGCGCGTCCTCTTCTTCGCGAGGCCGCCCCGGTTTGCGGGCTTTCTTGAGCTTGTCTTTGAGGCCTTCCGCCTGGAGTTCCTCGAGGACTTTTTTCTTACCCGAGGGGAGTTCAACGCTTGGCGGCACAGCGGGCTTGAGCGCCGGAGGCTGCTCTTTCATGACCACAGCCGGCTGCGCCAGCACACCGCTGGGTGGATGGGACTCCACGTGAGGGATGGCGGGACCCTCAGCCGGCGGATACGACGGCAGCGGAACGGAGGGTGCCGTCACGGCTTCAGCTGCGGCTGCGGCAAGCGGTTCGGACCCCAGTGGCGCGATCGGTTCCTCGGGAGGCGCCTCCTCGGCCCGTTTCCGTTTGATCAGAATGCGGCGCTTATCGGGCTTGGGTTCTTCCGTCGCAACGGGATGGGCTCCGGCCCCTCTTGCGCCGGCCGTGTGCTGCGCACCGGCTTCAGGCTCTTTGTGCCGGTCTGGGCGTCCCGCGTCCCCTTCCCCCGCTTTCGTCGGAATCTTTCCCCCGGTCTTCTGCTTGGGGCCGAGTTTTTCCAGGACCTTTTGAACCGCGTCGTCTTCCAGGGCACTGCTGTGAGAAACAACCGCAATACCCAATCGCTTCAACTCCGGAATGAGGTCGCGGTTTTCCATTCCGAGCTGCTTGGCCAATTCATAGACGCGCATAGAGATTCAACACCTACTCCAATTAGACCGTCCGCTATCCCTCTGACTCGGCTTGCGCCTTTTCTTGCTGCCGAGCCTCTTCCTGCTGGCGCTGCGCTTCAGCTTCTTCGGCGAGCGCGGCCTTGATTTCCTTGTCCCGCTCGGCCTTTTCCTTTTCGTATTCCGTGGCGCTGATGATGTCGATCTTCCAGCCGGTCAGACGGGCTGCAAGTCGAACGTTCTGTCCGTTTTTCCCGATGGCTAGGGATAATTGCGAATCCGCCACGACAACCAGGGCCGACTTCTTCTCTTCATCGACTCCGACCTTCTCAATGCTCGCGGGATTCAACGCTTCGGCAATAAACACCCGCGGATCGGAGGTCCAGGTTATGATGTCGATTTTTTCTCCGCGCAATTCGCGGACCACCGCCTGCACACGCGAACCCTTGATGCCGACACAGGCTCCAACCGGATCAACGGCCTTCTCCCGGGAGGTCACAGCGATTTTGGTCCGATCGCCCGGCTCTCGGACCACCGCTTTTATCTCGACGATCTTTTCCATCACCTCCGGCACTTCCAACTCGAAGAGCTTGGCGACGAACTGCGGATGGCTCCGCGTGAGAATCACCTGAACGTCTTTCGGCGTCCGGCGCACTTCCAAGAGCATGGCCTTGACACGGTCGCCACGTCGATAGGTCTCCCGGGGAATCTGCTCCTGGATCGGGAGAATCGCCTCGGTCTTGCCCAGGTCCACAAGATAATTGCGGCGTTCCATCCCGAGGATGATCCCGTTGACCAGGTCGCCCTGTCTCGTCGAATACTCTTTCTGGACCGCTTCCCATTCGGCTTCGCGGACCTTCTGAAATATCACTTGTTTGGCCGTTTGCGCGGCGATGCGCCCCAGTTCGTCCATTTCGATGAGTGATCCGATCTCGTCACCCACCTCCGCCTCGCTGTCATAGGCTCTGGCTTCCTTCAAGGA
The DNA here is from genome assembly GCA_035310605.1 of Nitrospira sp. Lineage (GTDB taxonomy): Bacteria > Nitrospirota > Nitrospiria > Nitrospirales > Nitrospiraceae > Nitrospira_C. The sequence continues at coordinate 24,143 of DATGEA010000178.1, forward strand.
GATCTCGGCTTTCGGATTTGTGACAGCGTCGACGATGACTTTCTTCGAAACGACGGAAATCTCTCCGGTCTTGGGATCGATCTCGACTTGAATGTTCTCGGCCTGCCCGAAGCGCTTCTTGGCGGCGGTTTGCAAGGCAGCCTCGATCGCGCCGATCACCTTGCTCTTATCAATGCCTTTTTGGCGTCCAATCTCGTCAATGACCGAAATCAGTTCTCGATTCATGATTCCCTCTCCACTCTGGAGCCGTCGATGCTCACCATGTCACCACCCGTCTGGCCTCGGCAATGGCTCCCTGCTCGAGGGTAATGGTACGCACAGGAGGCGGTTCGCTCACCGCAAGAGTCACGGTGTGGTCCGCCACTTCAGTCAATGTTCCCACCAGACGCCATTGCCCGGCAAGGGGCTCCCTGAGCTTGAGGCTCACCCGCTTCCCGACTGCCCGCTGATAGTCCTGAATCCGTTTAAAGGGCCGATCCAGACCCGGCGAGGAAACTTCAAGCGTGTAGGCATGAGGAAACGGGTCAGCGACGTCCAATGCAGGGCCGAGTGCCTTGTGAGCGCGCTCGCAATCTTCCAGTGTGACGCCACCAGGTTTGTCTATGAACACACGGACCACCGAACGAGGCCCCTGCCCTACGCACATGACATCAACCAGTTCCAGGCCTAATGTCCAGAGGATGGGCGACACCGCCTCGTTGATACGGTCGATAACCGGTCGGGACTCCTTCACCGACACCCCTAGCCCCGCTTCTCTGGCTGCGCCGTTCATGACATCAAACAAAAAAGTGGGCCTGAGCCCACTTTCCAGAGGGAGCACCATAGCATGTCACCCCTACCAAAGCAAGGGGCTGACTAGGCGGTCCGCTCTCCCAATCGCTTTGCCAAACGCTGGGTCACCGGACCCGGTTTCCCTCCCCCGATTGTCTTGCCGTCGACACGCACGACCCCTATTACTTCGACGGTAGTGCCGGTCAAAAAGATTTCGTCGGCATCGTAGAGGTCGCTGCGAGAAACGTATCGTTCCTCCAGTGGAATGCTTTCCTGTTTGGCGATCTGGAGCACGACCGCCCTCGTCACGCCGGAGAGGATCCGAGGGCCTTCCGGTGCTGTAATCACGACGCCGTCCCGCACCACCATCACATTGCTGACAGCCCCTTCACTGACTAACCCGTCTTTCACAAGAATGGCTTCAAACATCTGTGCCTGCTTGGCTTGCTGACGCGCAAGCACGTTGGCCAGCAAATTGACGCTCTTAATATCGCAACGCCCCCAGCGAATATCCTCGATGGTCATGGCTTCGACTCCGGCCGTCTGCACCGAAGGGCTGAGCGGGCGAAGCTCCCGGACCGTCATTACGACGGTCGGTGAGAGATCCGCGGCATAGGCATGGTCGCGAGGCGCGACGCCCCTCGTAATTTGAAGGTAGATCTTGGCTTCCGGATAGGCGGCCCGCCGAATCCCTTCAATGATGTGCCGCTCCCACTGCCCGTGAGAATAGGGCTGCCCAATTTCGAGCGCACGAGCACTGCGGTCTAATCGGGCGAGGTGAGCGTCCAGCTCGAACGGGCGCCCGCCATAAGTTCGGATGACTTCATAGACGCCGTCACCGAACTGGAACCCGCGATCTTCGATCGACACCATCGCGTCGGCCAGTGACATGAACCGTCCGTTGACAAATGCGATATCCGGCACGATTAATGGGTCCGTGTCGTTGCGGAGTTGGAAACCGTCACCTGAAAAACACGCCGGTCCTCGGCAGTAAACTTCCATCCCATGCGTTTTTCAAACACCACCTGATAAGTGCCGGGTTTCACGGCTTGGAATTCAAACGTCCGGCGTCCATTATCGACAGCGTTATTGCCCGCGATCCGCAGGTAGTCATCGGCCAGCAAGGCCAATCCGGTCGTATCGTAAGCCGGAACCCACAGTTCCCCTCGGGTGCGATCTTCCCATAAGTGAATGTGAATCGGTTGATCAAGTGTCGCCTCAATCAGCTTGACATCGTCATGCGGCTTGAGGCCTCCATCCGTTATGTTCATCCGTATATCCTCGAATCCTTCTTTGTGCTGCGCCGGCTCACCTAGGTCTTCCGCCTGGGACCCACGAAAATTTCCTCGCCTTCCACCAGAATCTCGTAGCTGCCGACACAGTAGCCTCCCCCGTCCGTCCCCTGTCCGTTACGGATGTCAAACGCAAGGTCATGCCAAGGACAAGACACCACGAATCCTTTGACCCTGCCTTCGTTCAAGGGACCGCCTTCATGGGGACAGAGGTTATGGATGGCAAAATACTTCCCCTCTATGTTGAACAGTGCGATCGCGCGATTGTTGACCTTCACCACCTTCGATTGGCCTGGCGGCACGTCTTCAACTCGGGCGATCAACTGAAACCCTTCGATGGGCACGCTCCGGTTCCTCCCTCTTCCTACAAGTCGGCGAGATTTCTCCCCGCGGTTCACATGCGAAGCGTATACTTCAATTCACTCCCAACCCCGACGCCTTGCCGCTTTACAAAACCCGCCTCGGCCTGAATCAGATACCGCACGGCTTCCGGTGTCGATCCGTGCCAGGGACATGTGTCCTGGTTGCAGGGCTGGACATTCTCCGTCATCGACACGATATGATGACTCTCATCGACCCAAATCATGTCGACGGGAAATCGATACGCTTTGGTCGTCACACGATGGGGTCCGGTCGCTTCGAAGATATAGATCATTCCCCCGTTAGGGGGCAATGCCTCTTGAAAGGCCAAACCAAACAGCAGCTTCTCGGGAGTATCGGCGACCTCCGCCTCCAGTTCGGTCCCGTTCGGAAAGGTCACGACGATGATGCTGGACTCTTTCCGCTCCACCAAAAACATGGACACGCTCATCAAAAGAATCGCAAGCAGGATCATCATGATGATCCGCTTCTTCTTCTGTTCTCGATCGCCCGGCTGAGTTGCGGCCATAGGATTTCTTGTCAGTCACATGCGGCATGATCTGGGCCCAAAGGCCCATAATAACAGGGGATCTAGGCCTTCTGAGCGAACGCCGTTCTGTTGACTTGGAAAAGAGCGGCGGACTAGAATGCGCCCACGTCGCGTCACGCAATACGAATATGGTCGTGACGGGGCGGGCTTGTCAACCGTGTTTGTCTCTATTGTGGGGAGAAGGAGGCGAGGGTCATGGCACTGCTGATTACCGATGAATGTATTTCCTGTGGAGCCTGCCTACCTGAATGTCCGAACGAGGCGATTTTTGAAACTCGCAGCGATGCGGAAACCAAGGGGAATCATGTGGGCGATGGCCAGGGAGTCGGCGACAACATTTATGTGATCACTCATGATCGCTGCACCGAATGCGTCGGCCATTTCGACGAACCGCAGTGCGCCGCTGTCTGCCCGGTCGATAACTGCTGCATTTCCGACCCGGCCTACCCGGAAGCCACGGATGCTCTGTTGGAAAAGGCGAAGAAGCTCAATCCGGATAAGACGATCGATCCTGCGAAAGTCTGGAGCGGCGTGAGAAACTAATCGCGCCACCATGCGTCGTATTGCGAAGGCCCCGCGCTCTCGAGAGCGCGGGGCCTTCCTGTTTGAACCTGCTTATCAATTTACACGCGTTCGTAGACAACCGCCCCCAGCGGCAGTAGAATGAATTTGGCAATCGTTTCCTCAAGCCTTCAGGCTCCCCCTCCATCTTTGGCTTGTAGTCTCTGGTGGAGCGGGTCGTGGTTTCCCACCCTTTCCCATGGAGGTGAGTCATGGGACACCGTTGGATCGTCATCGCAACACTGTGCGGGTTGCTTGTTCTCCCAGCCCTGGCTCAAGCCAGTACGGGAGATCTCGGGACCATCATCGAGAATTTTGTGGTTAGGCAGTTTCCCGATGCTGCCAGTCACTTTTGGGTGATTAACCAAACCCAGTGGGACGGTGACGAAATGATCGTGGATGTGCACACGATTGTGAAAGAGCCGCGAGAGGTTAACCCCACGCTCAGTCACTTCTTGCTATTGATCGTGGGGGGGGAACTCAAAGCTGTGCAAAATGTCCCGCTTGAACCGGGAACCGATTGTCAAGCTGAAGAAGAGGCCTAGAAGCGAGGAAGGAGATCTGAAAACACAACGCCCCCGCCGCTGGAAAGCGGCGGGGGCGTTGGCATTATGACACTATCGTGTGCGACTACTTGAGCATGACGAGCGTGCCACCGACGTGAGCTGGATGGAGATGGCAGCGATACTTCAGGGTGTTACCCTGCGTCGCATAGAAGAGATCGCTGGTGGGAATGCCGATATATTTCGTCTCTCCAGGCTTGAGAACCAACTGTGCCTTCAGGGCGGTCGGCGCCGCACCAGTCGTAGCATCGGTCAACAAGAAGCCGTGCTCTCCGGTGGAATTGTTCGTAACTTTGAACAGAACAGGGCGTCCGGGCCGTACCTTGAAATCGATCACGGTTACCGGGGGATACCAGGTCTTCATATTTCCTATCTCAACCGCAAACAGCTCCGCATCCACTTCCAATTCCTTGAA
>DATGEA010000179.1:0-9791 GCA_035310605.1 Nitrospira sp.
CAGACCTACACCGCAGTCGTGAAATTCAGATTCTATCGGAACGGTACCGTGAAGGATGTGGGGATTCAACAGACGTCAGGGAACAGCTATTTCGATATGGCAGGCCAGCGCGCTGTGTTGAAACCGCGCCAGTTTCCTCCGTTTCCTGCTGAGATGACCGAGGCCTACCAGGATGTTGAAATGGTGTTTCGAGTAGGGGAGATCGCGGGATGAATCGAAGGATGCTTGTCAGTACGGTGCTGGGCGGGGTTTTGGTGGTCGCCGGTGCGATCAGCATTTTAGAATCCGGCGCGGCGGACGTGTTCCTCGAAGCGACGAGGCCGGACTTCCAAAAGATTCCTCTCGGCGTGTTGAGTATTCAGAACAACGGAGGTCCTGAGTGGCTCGGCGGGCGCCTTGAAGAGGTATTGAAAAAGGATCTGAAGCGGTCGTTGGTGTTTGAAGTGATGGATCTGCCGAGTTTGGGGATCAAGGTTCGCGACGTGGGCACCGGTGCAGGAAGCGGATCGAAAGCCGTATTCAAACAGGCCGCGGAAAATGGGATATCGGTTCTCGTGTGGGGGAAGGCGGCCTTGAAAGAAGGCGAGAAAGACGCCGACGTCAACATGGAAGGCTTCGTATACGACAGCGGTAGCGACGAAGTCGTGGGAGGCAAGCGCTATGTGGGATCCCCGTCCGTGATCCGGTTGATGGCGCATCGCTTCGCGGACGAACTCGTGTTTCGCTACACCGGAGAGCCGGGCATCGCTAGAACGAAGATCGCCTACGTATCCGCGCAAGGGGCGGCGCGCGAATTGTTCGTCATGGATTATGATGGGTACGATGCGCGGCAACTGACCGCCGATGGCTTCCTGAACCTGATGCCCCGCTGGTCCCCGGATCGGCGGTTCCTGGTGTTTACGGCCTACCGCGATCGCAATACGCAAGATATCGACATGATCGAACTCGCGACCGGGAAGCGCTGGACGCTGGTGTCGTTCGGTGGACTGAACATTACGCCGGCGTTGTCTCCGGATGGGAACTTTCTGGCGTTTGCGTCGAGTCATGAAGGCAACTCGGAGATCTATCGGCTGGATACGAGAACCAAAGCGATGCAGCGGCTCACCACGAATCCGGCCGGTGAGCTATCGCCCTCCTGGTCCCCGACTGGTAGAGAACTTGCTTTTGTTTCCGACCGTGGGGGCGGGCCTCAGGTGTTCCTCATGAGCGCCGACGGCTCGAACGTGCGGCGGTTGACGTTCGAAGGCGACTATAACGCCGCCCCAGCTTGGTCTCCCCGAGGCAATTGGATTGCCTATGTCTGCCGGACCGCCCGTAAAGAGTACAAATTGTGCGTGATCAGCCCGGACGGACAAAAGCGTATGCAATTGACTACAGGGGCCGGGGTCGATGACTCTCCCTCTTGGTCGCCGGACGGACGGCATGTGGCGTTCAGCTCGACTGCCGACGGAAAAAGCCACATCTATATGATCGACGCTGATGGAAAGGATCTTGAACGACTGACATTTGACGGGACCCACAATAGCGCGCCGACATGGTCCCCTGCGTCGTAAACGTCCAAATGCACCGAAAACGTTGACCTAAGAATGATCACTATGAACAATTATGAGAGAGGAGAAGCCGGTATGGGCATACAACCATTCAGACTCATGATGGCACTGGTCGTCAGTGCCGCGCTGGTAGGTCTGCCGGGCTGTTCGAAAAAGTCGGTTCAATCGGGAGGGGATTCGCAATCGTCGCAGCAGAGGGCGGCGAAGAGCGGAGGCGTAGACAGCGGAGGTGTAGACGGTGCGCAGTCCGGTGTCGGCAGTTTCCCCGATACTACCATGCAGTCCGGGGGCTCGGGGCTGAGAGGGCTCGATAAGAATCCATCCGAGGAACGGATCGGCAGCGGTTTCGGGGGCGGTTCCGGCAACGGTCCCGGCAGCGGGACCATGCTGGCAAAAGCCGATCCGTCCGGTAGTTCAAGCCGCCAGCTTGACGAGATGCGTGCTGAGCAGGCCGCTTCGGCCGCAGCCGGATTGCGCGACGTGTTTTTCGGATACGATAGCTGGACGATCTCAGAAGAAGGCCGACAGGCGCTGAGCCGCGATGCCGAGTGGATGAAATCCAATCCCGGCGCAGCGATCAAAGTCGAGGGACATTGCGACGAACGCGGAACCTCGGCGTACAACCTCGTTCTGGGAGAAAAACGTGCGAAAGCCGTGCGCAATTACCTCGTGGAACTCGGTGTGGGCGCGAATCGGTTGTCCGTGGTGTCGTACGGCAAGGAGCGTCCATTCTGCAATGATCATGCGGAGACCTGCTATCAGCAGAACCGGCGGGGGCATCTAGTCGTAAAGTCGGGTAAGTAATATGGATGCCCTTGCGGTCGACGGAACACCGTCGCTCCCGAGGAAATATTGACCATGGCTTATGTAGGTGGCGCAATGCAAACGGCTTGGAATGTGCGACGCATCGGGACCCTGTTCTGTCTGCTCTCTGCCGGTTTGATGAACGGCTGTGTGGCTCAGCAGGCCGATTTGAAACAAACGGAACGGAATCTCCAGCAGCGGATCAAGCAGTCCAACGAAGAGCTTCTGCAGACGCGTGCCAGACAGAGCCAGGAAATTTCCGCGCTCCGAGAGCAGGAATTGCCCCAACTCCGTGATCAACTCGAGCGGGCGCAGCATCAGGCAGAGGACCTCCAACGCAAGCAGGATGACCTCAAGCAACGTTCAGCGGTGCTTGAACAACAGACCAAGCGGCTGGAGCAACTGGCGGCCAAAATCGAGGCGGAGGGTTCGAATCGCCATGCGCAGGTTCGGGAGAGCCTCAACGCCCAAGACCTCAAGAACAAGACCGACCGAGACCAGCTCAGAGCGGATGTCAACACCCGCCTTGATGATATCAATCGACAGATGGAACTGCTCCGCAAGGATGTGATTGAGGCGGTTAAGAACACCAATGTCGCGCTTGTAAAAAGCGTGGATGCCAAATTGGACGAGCAGCGGAAATCCCTGGCGGATAATCAAGCCCGGACGGAGCAGCTTTCGGTGAAGTTCACCCAATTCAGCCAGGCCCTGACAGGATTTAAAGAGTCATTGACGGGACTCGCTGAACGATTGAATCAGGAGGAGCAATCGACCAAGGCGCTATCCGCCAGAGTCGAGACGGATATCAAAGCCTCAACGGCCCATGTGAACGAAACGACCAAGGTGATGTCGGGGCATCTGGGCGAAGTCAATAAGAGCGTGGCGGCATTGGCGCAGAAGCTGGCTACCCGTATTGACGAACAGGCCAACGAGGTGAACAAGAACGTGGCGTCCGTCGCCCAAAGGCTGGACACTCGGGTGAACGAGCAGGACCGTCGTCTTGATGCGCTTGCCAAGACGGTCGATCAGGTCGCGCAGGATGTCCATGTGCGCGGAGGAAACACCAAGGCCGGTTCACGCCAACAGCCGACAAAATCTGTGCAGCGATCGTCGGTTCCGGTTCCCGAACCGGCTGCGCCGCGCGAACCGGAGTTGGCGACGGTATCTCACCAGGATGCCGAACCTCCGAATCAGGCCACGGAACGCACGGGAGGGACGGAAGAGTCTGCGGAGCCTGCGACAGCACCGGTCGCTGCCGTTCGTCCGGCAGAACGATCGGACAGAGCCGAGTATGAACGCCTGCTGGGGCTCTTTCGAGAGGGCAATTTAGAGGAAGCCCGCCACGGTTTTTCGGCCTTCCTGACTGAATATCCGAATTCCGATCTCGCCCCCAATGCGCGCTATTGGCTTGGCGAGTCTCATTACGGTAGGAAAGACTACAGGCAGGCGATCGATTCGTATGATCGGGTGGAGCTTGATTATCCCCAAAGTGAGAAGGTCCCGGCCGCGATTTTGAAGAAGGGCTTTGCCTATCTCGCACTCAAAGATAAGAAGCGGGCTTCTTCGGCGTTCAAGCAAGTCGTGACCTTGTATCCCAAGAGTCCTGAGGCAGGGAAAGCTCACGACAAACTCAGTCAGTTAAAGGAGTCACGATAACCATAATGCAGATGATCACGAGACTCATGGGAACGGTGCTGGTGGCAGGGGTAGCGTTCCTTGTTGCCGGATGCGCCAAACATGCGGATTTCGTCGAACTGCGCGATCACATGGCAACGATGGCAAAGTCGCAGGATCAGGATCAGAAGCGGTTGGATGCGTTGCAGCGTCGCATGGAATCGTTGGAACGCGTCAAAGACACCGAATCGACGAAGCCCAAGCTTGATGAGTTCTCCGTGCGGTTGCAGAAGCTGGAGGCCCGCCTGGCCAAGCTCGATGAGGGATCGGTCGCCGCCGCACCGCCGAAGATCGAGCCGGTTCCATCGGAGCCTGCGCGTTCCATGAAACCTCTGAAACCAGGGGCACCGACCGAAAGCACCTCGATGATCCCGAACGTCCCCGCGATCACTCCGACGTCCGCTTTCAATCTCTCCTATAACGACTATCTGAACGGGAAATACGATTTGGCCGTGACGGGGTTTCAGCGGTTTGTGAAAGATTTCCCCGGGACGTCGCTGACGCCGAATGCCTACTATTGGCTGGGGGAGTCGTATTACCAGCAGAAGGACTATGTGCGTGCAGCACAGGCATTTGAATATGTCGCGACGGAATTTCCAGGGAATGAAAAGGTGCCGGCCGCACTCTACAAACTGGGACTCGCGGCCGCAGAGACCGGGGATCTTGCCAAGTCGAAAAAGAATCTCAAACGGGTCCTTGAAGAATTCCCGACATCGGATGAGGCCAAGCTGGCAAAAAATAAATTGGCCGAAATTCGATGATGCATTGTTTGATCGTATCGTTCGGCCGGCAACGCCGCTCGTCTTCCTGCTCTGGAGTCTAATCCGATGCCCGCCGCAAGTTGTGCGACCACGATTCGAGTGTTGCCGGGCGAGGTCGTCAGTCGAATCGCCGCCGGCGAAGTGATTGAACGGCCTTCCGCCGTCGTTAAGGAATTGATCGAGAACAGCCTCGACGCCGGTGCCGGGCACATTACGATCGACGTCAAGGACGGGGGTGTCACGCTCGTCCGCGTGACGGATGACGGCGAAGGTATCAGAAGAGCCGACCTTCCCCTGGCCTTTGAACGTCATGCCACGAGCAAGCTCAAATCAGACGAAGATCTTGCTTCCATCAGAACGATGGGGTTCCGCGGCGAAGCCCTCCCGAGCATCGCCTCCGTTTCCAAGGTGCAGGTGACCACCTCGACCAGGCAAGAGACCGTGGGTGCTCAGCTGGCTCTTGTGGGCGGGGTTCAACAAGGCATAGCGGATGCTCCTCCGGTTGCCGGGACCAAAATCGAAGTGGCGGACCTTTTTTACAACCAGCCGGCAAGAAAAAAGTTTCTCAAATCCACGGCCACGGAGTTTTCTCACATCAGCGTGGTCGTCCAGCAGGCCGCACTCGCATGGCCGTCCGTACATGTCCGGCTGACACACAACGGACATGAGATTCTCAATTATCCGGCCGTGGCTTCCGATCGGGACCGGATTCTCCAAGTGTATCGCCCGGCCTTCCTGGATAAAGCGATTGATCTGCATGCGCGGATGGCCGGCTGTGCGATCAGCGGCGTGATGATCGATCCTGTTCAGGCCCGCTCATCCAGAATTCCCCAAGACCTCTTTGTGAACCGTCGGCCGATCAGAAACGCCGCAGTATTTCATGCCGTGACCGACGGGTACGGCTCTTTTCTGCCGAAAGGGCATTATCCGACGTTCGTGCTGTTCCTCGATATTGATCCCGAACGCATCGACGTCAACGTCCATCCCGCGAAGCGGGAAATCCGGTTTGCGAATCAGGAAGCGATTCATCAGTTTGTGCGCCACGCTGTACGCCATGCCTTCAGCGGGCCGGAGCGTAAGCTGCTCCTGAGTACAGGCGATTCCGAAGCGACGCGCGCCCGCTCGATTTCGACGGCGAGAACAGAAACCGGAGTATTGTCTTCCCTGCCGGGCACCGGAACCGTGGCCGGGCCGGTCGACGCACAAACAGAGTCTATGTCATCAAGCTCGGGGGCAGGGGATGCTTCCCCGTCGCTGTTTGCCCGTGAAGGGGTGGCGTCCTATGCCGGTTCACCGGCACTCTCCGTGATCCCCCTGGGGCAGATTCAGCGGACGTATCTGGTCGCCCAGGTGGGAAAAGAGTTACAAGTTATCGACCAGCATACGGCGCACGAACGGGTGCAGTTTCAACGGCTGTGGCGAAAATGGCTGCATCGCGAAATCGCCTCGCAACCGCTGCTGATCCCTGAGCCGATCGAACTGACCGCCGCGCAAAGTGCGCTCCTGCAGAAACACCTCGGAGACTTGGAACAGCTTGGTCTGCTCATGGAGCCATTCGGAGCGACAGCAGTTGTGCTCCGGGCCGTTCCGACGGGATTGGGTCAGCTCAGTGGCGCACTGCTGGTGCAGGACCTGCTCGATGATTTGACGCAGTGGGCCAGCACCTCCTCCTTGGAAGCCAGGGTGCAGCCGCTGTTGGCGTCCCTCGCTTGCCAAAGTGCCGTCCAGGCGGGACGTTATATGGCGTTGCCTGAAATCGAACAACTGGTCCGGGATTGGGTGGAAGAGGGACTCATCATGACCTGCCCGCATGGAAGGCGCACGGCGTTTCGTCTCTCCACCGATGAGCTCGACAAACTCTTCGGTCGGGTTGGATGGTCGTGACGACCGTGTCCGTTCTTGCCATGCATCCGCTGTCAGAGAGACAAATCCGTCTCAAGCCGCTTGTGGCCATCGTGGGACCGACTGCTGTCGGGAAGAGCCGGATTGCCATCGAAGTCGCCAGACACTTCGCGACGGAAATTTTGACCGCCGATTCCCGCCAGGTTTACCGTGGGATGGACATCGGCACCGACAAGCCCCCCAAAGAGACCTGGCAAGGGATTCCCCACCAACTCATCGACCTCGTGAACCCCGACGAATCATTTAATGCAGGGCTGTTCCGGCGTCATGCAGTCGAGGCGATCGAGCGGCTCCATGATCGAGGCCGGCTCCCTCTGGTCGTCGGTGGAACCGGCCTCTATGTGCGGACTCTGCTGCAGGGGCTGTGTAAAGCGCCGCCGGCTGATCCGGCGGTACGGGCACAGTTGCGGGACGAGGCACGTGCAAAGGGACATGATCATTTCTATGCACGCCTCGCGACTGTGGACCCGGTGGCGGCGTCGAAGCTGCATCCCCGTGATACATCGAAAGTCATTCGAGCGTTGGAAGTGTATCAATTGACCGGCCGGCCGATGTCGGAGTTTCAACAGCAACATGGATTTGCCGAAAGGCCCTTCTCGGCGTTGGTCATCGGGCTCAATCGGGACCGCGGCAGCCTCTACCGACGGATTGAAGACCGGATCGATTCGCAGCTTGCCAAAGGACTGGTACAGGAGACCCGGCAGTTGCTCGATCAGGGGTACCGGCGTGACGCGGCAGCCCTGAAGGGGCTCGGCTACCGTCAGGTCGCCGCGCATCTGGCGGGCGAGTACGACCAAACCGAAATGGTCAGGCGGTTCAAGCGCGATACGAGGCATTTCGCCAAACGGCAGATGACCTGGTTCAGGCGGGAGCCGGGGATTACATGGCTGACGGTCGAGGAGTCTGAACCCCTCGAACAGACGGTTGATCGCGTTATTCATCGGATCGACCGGTTCCTGGCTATGCTTGATGGAGCCAGCGAGAACCGAGACACCGGAACAGATCAGAGGAGATAGGGACGAACATGGCCAAGCGTACTCAGATCCCTCGTGCGGACATTGGGATCATCGGCGGGAGTGGATTGTATGACATCGAGGGCCTGCGCAACGTCAAACAGCTAGCGGTCCGGACGCCGTTCGGACAGCCTTCCGATGCCGTTGTACTCGGCGAGTTGGAGGGCGTTCGCGTCGCGTTTCTTTCCCGGCATGGGCGAGGGCATCGATTCAATCCCTCGGAGATCAACTACCGTGCCAACATTTATGCGTTGAAATCGGTCGGGGTTCGGCGCGCGATCTCCGTGAGCGCCGTCGGCAGCATGAAGGAATCAATCAAGCCGGGCGATGTGGTGTTGCCGGATCAGTTTATTGATCTGACCAAACGGCGGAATTCGACGTTTTTCGAGGGGGGAGCGGTCGCCCATGTGGCGTTCGGGGAGCCGGTCTGCGCGTCGCTCGGCTCGTCGCTTCTGGCGGCGGCTCGGACTGTCGGCGCGACCGTCCATGAAGGGGGAAGCTACGTCTGTATCGAAGGCCCTCAGTTTTCCACCAAGGGGGAGTCACGTCTCTATCGCCAATGGGGAGTCAGTGTGATCGGGATGACGAATCTCCCGGAAGCAAAGCTGGCCCGTGAAGCAGAGCTCTGTTATGCCACAATGGCTCTCGTGACGGATTACGACTGCTGGCATGACACGGAAGAGGCGGTCACCGTCGAGGCCATCCTGGCGACCCTTCGCCGGAACGTGGCGTTGGCCAAGGAACTGCTGCGGGGAGCAGTGAAGTCTGCGGCCTCGGTCAAATCCTGCCGGTGTCAGCAGGCGCTGCAAGACGCAATCGTCACGGCTCCGGATCACATGCCGGCCGCGCTGCGCCGGAAGCTGTCGCTGCTTACGGAGAGAGCCCTCCCACCTGCGAAAGGAAGACGGTAAATCATGGGGAAGCTGCTTGTCGTCGGATCAGTTGCATTGGATACGGTCAAGACGCCGTTCGGCGAGGCGGCAGAGGTGCTCGGGGGGTCGGCCACGTACTTTTCAACGTCCGCCAGTTATTTTACCGCCGTCGATCTGATCGCCGTGGTCGGGGAAGATTTTCCGTTGCAGCATCTCGTATTTCTGAAGAGCCGCGGGATCGACCTGACCGGTCTTGAACGGCGGCCCGGCGCCACCTTTCGCTGGAAAGGCGAATACACGCATCAGCTCAATGAAGCGCATACGCTGGATACCAAGCTGAACGTGTTCGAAACCTTTCGACCGAAGATCCCGGACTCCTATCAATCTCCCGAGCTCCTGTTTTTGGGGAACATCGATCCCGAACTGCAGTTGGATGTGCTGCAAAAACTTCCCCGGCCCCCACTGGTCGCCTGCGATACGATGAACTTTTGGATCAATGGCAAGCGCGACGCCCTGTGGCGCGTGCTTGAACAGGTCGACATTCTGATCATCAACGACGGCGAAGCGAGGGCCCTCGGAGGCGATTCGAACCTGGTCAAGGTTGCACAAAAGGTTTTGGCGCGGGGACCCAAGCACCTCATCATCAAGCGGGGGGAGTACGGGGTATTGATGTTCAACGAGAAGCAGGTCTTCGGCGCCCCGGCCTTTCCTCTGGAAGATGTCCGCGATCCGACCGGCGCCGGCGACACCTTTGCAGGCGGCTTCTTGGGCTATTTGGCGGCGACAGGAAACCGGTCAGTCGAATCGTTCAAGCAAGCCATCATCTTCGGAAGCGTCATGGCCTCCTTTACCGTAGAAGCCTTTAGTCTTGACCGTTTGCGAGTCCTGGATTACAAAGAGATTCAAGAAAGGTTCCGTGCCTTCAAGCGTCTGACCCATTTTGAGGATCTTCCGTGACATTTATCCCAGCCAGGTTTCCCCTCCGCCGCTGTCCGATCCTGGCCGTTGTCGTCGCAGTAGGGCTGCTGAGCGGGTGCGCGACCTCTGAAGAGGCGAAGCAGCGGTCAAGGGGGTATTACCAGGAGGGGATGGCGAGTATTGATACCGACCGTCAAAAGGCATTCGTCTCATTTCAGAAGGCAGTACAGATCGATCCTGATAACAAGGAAGCCCGGTACGGGCTTGGGCATATTCTTGTGTACCAGGGCAAGTTGT
>DATGEA010000180.1:0-17125 GCA_035310605.1 Nitrospira sp.
TTCTCGCACTGCTTCAACCGCTCGACGGCGTACTGCCGGAACGCCTTTGGAAACTTGCCCACACGTTTCTTGGCCACCTGCCACCCCCTTCTGGTGTCAAGTGTGCCAATTCGTCGTGTCTCAATCTAGGGGGTCAGTCCAGGAATCTTCTACAGGAATGGCGATCTTCTTGGTACGCGCACATACGATCTATAGAACGAGGATTGATCCAATGGGATTGGTCACGCCACAGTCATGCAACTTCATGCAGCTGGAGAATTTATGCCCTCCCGAGTCCCCCCATCTAGGCCCAACTTGGTAGCATGGTGGTGGCAGGCCCTGCTCACCCGCGGAAACGCTTGGTCTTTAGCAAGCCCCGCTGATAACTAATCAATTCATCTGTACTTGCCTACTCCTCTCAACCATGGCGACTGTCTCCAAGAGACCGGTTGGTAACGGCGTCACGCCCATATGACAAAAGTTTGCCCATGTATCGGATCTCACTGCGACTTGCGGAAAGAGAATTTTCAGGCCTCCTCCCTAGAATGCTGGCTGGCAGTAATTTGCTACTCCCATGTTCTGCGATTGGCTTCCCGCTTTAACACGTGTTTTCTGAGGTTATGAACTTTCATTGCTTCCTGTCAGTTTTATTCCTTCGGTCTCTTCGAACCACTTTTGGCGCAAAAATATGCGCACAAAATGCAGGTCAAACCTGCGGGATATTCGCTCCTCAGATTGATAAAATATCATTTCTGAAAAGGCAACCTTTGTAGCCGGCAGACCTGTGAGGGCTTTTTCTGTGTGAAGAATCATCCTCCGTGCAAGCCGATACACGGCGCTCTATCGAGATCTTTTCCAGCGACGCGCTTTGATTAGGCCACTCTCAATCCCATGACTGACCAGTTTCCCGATGAGCTCACCGATTCTCGTATGGGTCCCACTGTAGCGAATTAGCGGTCCATTTCCATTCACAACAACAACGACGTCCGTTCCTGTGCCCGTCGCCTCAGAACGGCCGGTCCAACTGGGGATGCGATTGGCCAACAGTACCGCAGCCTTACTTTCTGTCGCCACTTGCACCGCCGTCACCATTGCAGACACCGTCAGTGCCGCATTGGTAATAAGGACAACATTAATCGTCCCGGGCTTTTGCGGGTCGGCAGATGGCGTGGAATCGATTGATTCTCCAACCCTGACCGCATTGGTCACGCCAACCGTAAAGAATCCTTCGACCCACAGATCATCTGCCTGCTCGCGAAGAACCACGAGGTTCTCGAGCGGGACTGCGGTCATGAGCCCGACGCACGGTTGTGGCGCGCGGAGCCTCCTGGCGACGTCACCCAAATATCGTGCGGGATCACTCCATGTCCGTTGGCTGGAAGCACCTGAGCCTCGAAGGGGATGTCTGGGAACCTGATGGTTGATGATGGAACGGGCATGGCCCAGACCGCCCCCTCGCGGGGCCGAAGAAAGCACACGCCGACGTTCAGGAAGGTGGATCAGGAGCGAACGATCTCGCACCAGGTATCGAGTCAGGAAGGCATCGACCGGCTGAGTAGGCATGTTCATGACCGCTGCAGGAGAGCCTCCAAAGCACGGATCAACCGATCGTTTTCTCGCGGGGTCTTGATGGCCATTCGGATCGACTGCTGAGTGAGTCCTGGGACCGTGGAACAATCACGCACGAGGAGCGCAGAGTTACGAAGCTGTGTAACCACGTCGGAGGCAAAAAGAGGAGCCGGCAGCTCAACTAAAAGAAAATTGGCCGCCGACGGAAAGACGTGCATTCCGTCAATGGCGCTCAACGCGGCACTGAGCTTTGTCCGTTCTTCTGAGACTAAGGCCAGGCTCTTCCGTCGATGGCTGCCATCTTTGAGCCCGGCGAGGGCCGCGGCTTGAGCCAACGCGTTGACCGACCACGGAGGCTGCCATCGACGCACGTGTTCGACGACATCGCGTTGCCCGATCAGATATCCGATCCGAAGGCCGGGGATACCATAAAACTTGGTAAAGCTCCGGAGGATTAACAAACGTGGATAGGTCGGTAACTCCTGGAGGATTGAATACTCTGAGGCAAACTCGATGAATGATTCGTCAATGATGACCCAGGGGCTCCTCTCGGCCACGGCATCGAGGAATCGGAGAAGATTGCGTTTGGCCACCGGTTGACCGGTAGGGCTATTCGGGTTGCACAACACGACGGCATCGTATGGTGCTCGAGCCGTCCGGATCTGGTCCCGCGCACGCTCGATTGGGGGTCGATACTCGTCAGCCCGATCCGCCATCAGATACGTCGATATCCCGCCGGCTCGACCAATCGCCGTTTTATACTCTGAAAAGGTGGGTCCGATGATGAGTGCGTTCTTGATCGCCAACGCCATGGGGAGCAAATACAGTAGCTCGGCCGACCCATTTCCCACCAGATAGCAGGACGGACTCAAGCCGGAGCGCCGGCTCAGCACCGACACCAATTCGTGCGCCTGAGGATCTGGATAATGCCGGATGGCCCAGAGTCCCCGACGCAAGACCCGCAAGACCGACAGCGAAGGCCCCAATGGGTTAATACTGGCGCTGAAATCGACAAGGTTGGACGGATGACACCCTTGTTCTCGAGCCGCCTGATACAGGTTGCCTCCGTGCGTATCGCTCATCGACACCACACCGCTCCCCACGCAAGCCCAGCTGCCAAGACGGACGTGATCCACATGACCGCAACGCTTTCAGCGATCCGGTCGCGAGTCAGCGGCTGGTCCGCCGTGCCAATGCTCGGCCGCACTTCAGCGGTCCCGTCATAGACATTCACGCCTCCCAGTTGGACCCGCAGCGCGCCGGCCATCGCCGCCTCCGGTCTCCCACTGTTCGGGCTGCGGTGTTTGCCACCGTCTCGCCGAAATACGACCCAGGCGTCATACGCCCGTGTGAGATTCAGAAATCGCATACCCGCCGCACTCACAATGAGCCAACCGGTCAGGCGAGCCGGAAGCCAATTCATGGCATCATCAAGACGGGCTGAGGCCCACCCAAAGTCTCGATAGGGACGTTCGGGATGCCCAATCATCGAATCGAGTGTATTGACGGTTTTGTACGCCCACGCCAATGGGGCGCCACCGAGCGCCAGGAAGAACAGGGGCGCGACGATCCCATCGCAGGTGCTTTCCGCGACTGTTTCAACAGTTGCCCGTACCACTTCCGGCTCCGACAATGCGTGGGTATCCCGTCCGACGATCCGCGCGACCGCGCTTCGAGCCTCGTTGAGCGAGTCGGCATTGAGAGCTCTCCAGATGGCCCACGCGTGGTCTGCAAGGTCTCGTCCCGCCAGTGCCAAAAATGACCACAGGATTTCAAGGGTCTGCCCCAGCGGTGTCGACAGCTGGTCAGCAACGTGCATTGAGCCCCACACGACGGTGGAACTGATCATGGGGAGCCCCACGGCAACACCGATCCCGGCCAGTTTCGCCCTGAGAGGATGCTGAACCAGCATGCATAGGCCGCGCTCGGTCCAGGCAATGACTCGTCCGATCCAGCGAACGGGATGTGGCAGCCATGGAGGATCTCCCACCATCGCATCGAGCAGATAGGCGGCCACCAGAGAACTGGCAATCATCGCATCTCCAAGCAGAGCGGTCCCGCGATCAGAAACGCCACTTCCGCTATCTCGTTCATCATTCCGAAAACATCGCCCGTGATTCCACCGCACAAACGGAGTGAAAGGGCGGTCACGACCCGTACCACGACAGCCAACAACACCAGGATACTCAGTGTCCCGATTGGGCCGAACCACCAGAGGAGCCACACCGCTGGGACGACCGTCGCCATGAGCACGTGCCTTCCGGCGAGATGTGCAAGAAACGGGTGCGCCAGGCCCCCGTCGGCCCTCGCGTAGGGGGCGGCAAAGCCACCGACGACCATGGCCCATCGCCCAAGCAGCGGCATGGTGGCAATCATCGCCCACCGGCCTGAGTCAGGCAGGCCGAATAAGCCGGCCTGCCGAAGGCCTAGCGCCAGCACGAGTCCGACCGCCCCGAAGGCTCCGATCCGGGGATCGCGCATGATCTCCAGCCGCTCTTTTGACGTGCGTCCCCCAACCCAGCCATCCAGGGTGTCGGCCAGTCCATCCAGGTGAAGGCCCCGCGTGAGCAGGACGAGAAGCAGGATCAACATCCAATCGACCACATTTCGCGACATGATCAGATCCAGCACCGTCGCAGACGCGGCGAGCGTCAGGCCGATCACCAGCCCGACGGCGGGAAACCACACCATGGAGCTCGCGAATTGCTCCATGGTCGTCACCTGATGGCGTCGGGTGAGTGGAACAGCGGTGAGAAAATGCCAGGCCAGGATGAAGGTACTCACGACCGATCTCCCGCTCGACTGGGTCCAGAGACCGCGGCTTCCTCGAACGTGGCCATCTGGGTGTATAATTTCAACGCCGCATGAATGAGACTGATCCCCAGACAGGCTCCTGTGCCCTCCCCGAGTCGAAGCCCGAGATCGAGCAGCGGTTTGAGCTGTAAGTGACTGAGGATCGCTCCATGTCCGCATTCAACCGACTGGTGCGATGCAATGACATAGTCCCGACAAGCAGGCGCCAGCCCGACCGCTATTAACGCGGCCGCACCGGAGATGAATCCATCCAGAACCACAGGGATACGCGCAACTGCCCCACCGAGGATCAGACCGGCAATCCCCGCGATTTCGAAGCCGCCGACCTTCGACAGCACGTCCAACGGGTCCTGCGTATTCGGATTGTGACGGGCCAGCGCGTTCGAGATAATGTCGACTTTTCGCGCGAGCGCATGATCATTGATCCCTGTGCCGCGACCCGTCACTGACGCAACCGATTGAGCGGTCATCACCGCCGCGATCGCCGTACTCGACGAGGTGTTGCCAATCCCCATGTCTCCGGTTGCCAGCAACCTGAAGCCCTCCGCCGCCGCCTCACGGGCCAATGCGATACCGACTTCAAGCGCCTGCATCGCCTGGGACCGCGTCATCGCCGGCCTATGGAGAAAATTTCCGGTGCCCGGCGCAATCTTCCGGGGAATCAAGCCGGGAAGCGGAGGAAACTCGAACGCGACACCGATGTCCACAATACGCACTTCAGCCCCGACATGGGCGGCCAGGACATTGATGCCGGCTCCCCCACGCAAGAAGTTGAACACCATCTGTGCGGTCACTTCTCGGGGATACGCACTGACACCTTCGTCTGCAATCCCATGGTCCGCTGCAAAGGTAAACACGGCCGCGCGAGGGAATTCCGGCTGCACCCGGCCGACCGAGGCCGCATAGTCGGCGGCGAGTTCCTCCAACCGGCCGAGACTCCCTGGCGGCTTGGTCAGGCGATCGAGGCGAACCTGCGCTTGCCGATAGACACTCCGGTCAGGCGGGACAATCGCGCTCCGTACCTCCTCAAGCGTCATTTTGCCCGTTTCCTCCTTCGTATCGTGCGACCCGGTTTGATTCGGACCGGCAGACCGCCGATGACCGCATAGACTTCGTCCGCCTCTCTACCGACTAGTTGATTGACTTCGCCGGCCAGTTGCCGAAATGCCCTCACGGCCGGATCGGCCGGTACGAGGCCCAAGCCGAGTTCGTTGGTGACGATAATCATTGTGGCGGACGCCTGCCGAACGGCGGACAGCAATGTGGCGACCTGATCGAGCACGGCCTTGGATGATCCGCCCCGCCCAACAAGGTTCGATATCCAGAGCGTGAGGCAATCAAGGACGATGACGCGATACCGCGTCCCTTTCTCTTTGACCCAAGTTGCCACGGTCAGCGGCACTTCGGCCGTCTCCCATCCTGGTCCGCGACTGTGCTGATGTCTCTTAATGCGCTCCGCCATCTCGCCGTCTAACGGCTCACCGGTCGCGACGAAGGCTTTCGGCGTGGCCGATCCTGCGAGCGAGAGCGCGAACATGCTTTTCCCGCTGGACGCACCCCCAATCACCAGCGTGAGCCAGGCGTGCCTGCTTCGACGTCGCGCCGGTGTCACGAGAGCCCCTGTTCGATGATGGCTTCAACCGCGGCCATATCAAGATGCCGGACGACAAACTCGGTCCATCGGTCCAGCACCTCGTCACGCGAACCCTGGCACTCTCCTTCCCGGGGCAAGGAGAGTGCGTCGCCCTGCACTCGCACCCGATTCAGAAATGCCCGGGTAAATTCAGGCCCGTCAAAGAGGCCATGGACGGAGGTGCCGATCACACGGCCGTCCGGTGACACGGCTCCTTCCCATCGCGTGGTCTGATGATCGTTCGTGTGAAGCTCCAGAAACGGCTTCGCGTTCAGACCGGCTTGGGCCTGGCCCATGTGAATCTCGAATCCGGAAACGGGACTGCCGGAGTCGAGATGTCTGCCCGCTACCTGGACAGTCGTCTTGTGTCTGGCGAAGACCGTGATGATATCGAGCAGGCCCAATCCCTTCATCTCGCATTCCGATGACTCCACCGCTTCCGGGTCGAGAATGCGGCGGCCTAACAGTTGAAACCCTCCGCAGATGCCCAGCACGGTTCCGCCGGTCTTCCATACTTGCCGGGCGACGTGATCAAGTCCCTGCGCCCGCACAAACTTCAGGGCATGGGCGGTGTTCTTCGTGCCAGGAAAGACCAACAGATCGAGCCGCGCATTCGTCGGCCCGTCGATGCAGACCATCCGGACTCCCGGCGTACGGGCAAGCGCTTCCACATCGGTGGAATTGGAGAGGTACGGCAGATTCGCAACGCCGATCGTCACCTCAGCTACCGTCGAGGCTGATCGGCGGAAGATCGACTGCCACCCGACGGAATCCTCCTCAGGCAGCGAGATCTGGTCCCACATCGGGATGACCCCGAGGCACCGGGTCCCGAGCCGACGCTCGATACCGGCAATCCCTGAGTCCAGCAACGATCGTTCGCCGCGGAATTTGTTGATGATGAACCCTCGTACATGTCGTCGTTCCTCCGGCTCCAACAGCGCATGAGTACCCACGATGGAAGCGAATACCCCGCCTCGCTCGATGTCGCCAACGAGCAGCACAGGTGCCTGAGCTGCCTGCGCCATACGCATGTTCACGATGTCATGATCGCGGAGATTGATTTCCGCCGGACTGCCGGCGCCCTCCAGCACCACGAGATCGAACTCGGTTGCGAGCCGCTCGAAGGCTTGGCACACCGTCTGAAAATGCTCGCGTCTCAGGCGTCCCCACTCACTCGGCGTCATGGCCCCTGCCACCACGCCGTTCACCACCAATTGAGCCTGGCGGGGCCCGGAGGGTTTGATAAGCACAGGGTTAAAATCCGTTCTGGCCGGAACGCGACAGGCTTCGGCTTGCAGCCCTTGGGCCTGACCGATTTCCTTCCCGTCCGGCGTGACGCAGGAGTTATTCGACATATTCTGGGCCTTAAACGGCGCCACGCGGCGCCCCCGTTGAACGAACCATCGGCACAACGTGGCCGTGATGACCGACTTGCCGACGTGGGACCCGGTGCCTTGAATCATGACCGTTCGAGCGCGCCGCATGTCTGTCACACCCCTCCCTCCGGTTTCTTCCAGGCTCATGAGACCGTGGCTCCAGGTCTTTTCGTGTCCACCAGCGCCCCGTGACGCTGGCCCCATCCTTCATGGTGAATCAGGCGATCCACGGGGAGTCGCCGCCGCCAGTTCGCGCGCTCAAGATCCGGCTGGGATGCGAACTCTGCCACGTATCCCAGGCACAGATACGCCACCACCGTGACGGACCGTGGAATGCGCAAGACGCGCTTGAGTGCGGTATGATCAAGGATGCTCACCCATCCGACTCCGATGCCCTCCGCGCGTGCCGCGAGCCACAGATTCTGGATCGCGCAGCAAGTACTGTAGAGATCGGTGTCCCGCACCGTCGCACGGCCGAGGACATGACGGCCCCCGCGTCGGCGCGTGCATGTCACGCAGAGATTCACCGCCGCCTCTTCAATTCCTTCGAGCTTCAACTTCCGATAGAGCGCCGCACGTCCGCCCGTGTAGTGGTCGGCTGCATCGGCGTTGGCCCGGTGAAACAGGCGCTTCACCGCCCGCTTGGTCGCCCGTCCACGGACGACGATAAAATCCCACGGCTGCATGAACCCCACCGACCCGGCATGATGCGCCGCATTGAGCAATCGTCCGAGGACCTCGTCTGGGATCGGATCCGGCAGAAAGTTTCGACGAACGTCTCGGCGTTCAAAAATCGCCCGATACACCGCCGCTCGCTCGGGCTGAGAGAACTTCCCCCCAGGCTCGACAGCCCGTTGGGCAATGCCCGAGGCCTGGGACATTAGACGAGGCTTAGGCGGGCGACTCCGTTGCGTGATGGGTCGAACAGACATGCTCTGCTCCTGAATAACTTCGTTCAAACCGACGCACCCCTGGCACGCCCTACAATCTTGCCCCGCCGTTAGGTGGAGGTGTTGAGGCGGTCGGCAAATGCCGCAAACGCCTTCCCCGCATGGCATCCCACATGAATGACGCCCGCGACACCAACATAGAACAAGAGGGAGGACAGGGATCGGGGGAAGTATCCCGCGAATCGCCCAGCGAATTCCGGCACGCTCGTGTGCTCAAAACGTCCGGACAGGAAATAAAAGCTTCCGCTCGATACCAGTTCACAGACGGCGGTCCCGAGCAGCACGCTTACCGCCAGGGGGAACAGGGTTGCCGCGACGTCGCGGTGATACCCGGCATACCAACGACCGGCGTACCAGAGGGCACCGTACGCCGGCAGCAGAAAACCGTAGGCCGGACTGACACAGAAGTTGCTCACTCCCCCCCAAGTGACGGCGGCTACATCGAGCGCCGCCGCTTCGGCGAGCAGCGCGGGAAAGACCCAGAGGGGCCGCAGATACACCCCGGCGAGAAAGAACGCGGCCCACGATGCGCTCGGCAGGTGATTGAGCGTCTCGAAATGATGGCCGCGTGTGGCCGCGATGAGGACAGCCAGCGCGATGCCGATACTGAGCTGTATGCGAGAAGCGAGAATGAACATCGTTGTACCCTCCATCCAATCAAAGTGAATAACTGACTCCGCATCCGTTCCCTGAATCCGAGGTGCTTACGACGGATCGCTCCCTGCGCATCGAGACTCCTCCTGTCCCGTCCGAACGAGGTGCAAGCACGCGGGACAGAGACAATCCTGAAAACGGGCCTCGATCCAATCCATTTGCGACTCGGTGATCCCGACCTGTCCGCACCAACACCGATACCCGCCACACTCGAAGCTCTGCCGGCAACGCTCGCAGGTTTTGGGGACCGGACCTTTCATGAGCCGACCTCGTCACTGTGTAATGCTCTCCAGCCGGTCAGAACTCGACTCCTCGCTGTGCGGTGATGCCTTTTCGGAAGGGATGTTTCACCTGTTTCATTTCCGTGACCAGATCGGCCTCATCCAGCAATTCCGGCGGCGCTCCCCGTCCGGTCATGACCACATGCTGCATGGTCGGACGGTGATGCACGATCGGCAGGACATCGGTCAGGCTCACGTACTCGTGATGCAAGGCGATATTGAATTCATCCAGGATCACCATGGCATAAGAAGGATCACAGAGAAATTCACACGCCTTCCCCCATGCGCGCTGCGCAAACTGGGTATCGCGTGCACGATCTTGCGTGTCCCAGGTGTACCCTTCTCCCATTCGGAGAAATGTCACACGGTCGCCGAACGACTGGAGCGTCCGCTCTTCCGCCGTCTCGATCGCGCCTTTAATGAACTGCACCACCGCCACGTTCATCCCATGCCCGATGCACCGGACAGCCATGCCGAGTGCAGCCGTGGTTTTTCCTTTACCGGCGCCCGTATAGACGATGAGCAACCCTTTCTCATCCTGGGCAGCTGCAATCCGGCGATCCACCGAAGTTTTCAGCCGCTGCATCCGGGCTCTATGCCCGGTCTGGTCCGTCATGGCACGCCTCCACAATGGCTCGACACCCGCGCAGCTGTTCGATGTGCGGCCGCGACCAGCGCCCTCGCGACGTGAGGCTGACTGGCAAAATGCAGATGGGTGTAAAGGGCCAGGGTATTCCGGACCATGAGCCCGTCTTGGCCTTTCGGATTGCCTTGGGCATCTGCCAGCGTGCAGGCGTAGTGCAATTCCCCGTTAGGTTCGAGTGCGGAATAGTGGAACTCATGCCCGCGCACGGTGAGGCCGGAAACGCCAAGGATGCAGGGGGATGCGAGCCGGAGCGTTCGGTATCCCAGCGTGAGTCCGGGCTTTCGCATGACGGCGGCCGCCGGGAACAATCCGACCATCTCATGGGGTGTCCCATCGAACTGTCGAATCGTCTGGGTGAGGTACATCAAGCCGCCGCATTCCGCATAGATTGGTCCGCCTCGTTCGGCGAAGGAGCGAATGGCCTGTCGCATCGGGACATTTGCGGTCAGCGCCTCGGCATGCAGCTCCGGATAGCCACCCCCCAGATACAGCATGTCCACCTTCGGTAAGACCTGATCGGTCAATGGAGAAAATCTCACGAGTTCCGCCCCCTCGGCTTCAAGCAACTCAAGATTGTCGGGGTAGTAAAAACAAAAGGCCGCATCCTGGGCGACGCCTATCCGGGCGATCCGCTCCCGGTGCGCTGCCACGGACGACAGTGACTCCATCGGCAGTGGACCAGCTGATCGCGCAAGCGCGTCCACTTGATCAAGATCAATCGTCTCTCTGGCTGCATTGGCCAGCCGATCATAGAGGTCTGTCGTCCCCTGCTCATGCGCGGTTATGAGCCCAAGATGCCGGTCAGGAATCGAGAAGGAGGGATTTGGTTTCAAGTACCCCGCAACGATCAGGTTCGTTTCCGCTTCAATCGCCTTCTTCAACAGTCGGTAGTGTCCGTCGCTCCCGACCCGGTTCAACAGGACTCCTTTCACAGGAACGGCAGAGGCGAAATTGGCATATCCCCATGCCATCGCTGCAGCCGATCGCGCCATGGCACTGGCATCGAGCACGAGTAGAACCGGGGCGGCGAGTTGTTGGGCTAACTCCGCAGTACTTCCTGTCTCGTCTACCGCGGTGCTGCCGTCATACAGGCCCATCATTCCCTCTATGATCGACAGCTCTGCATCGGCGGCGGCAGAAGTCAGGATGTGTCGGTTCGCCTCCGCTGCGAGCATCCAGGTATCCAGGTTCCGTGCGACCCGACCGGCAGCCAGCGCATGATGACCGGGATCGATAAAGTCCGGACCGGCCTTGAACGGCTGCACGCGGCGGCCCCGAGCTTTCAAGGCCGCCAGGAGCGCCAGCGTCACCGTTGTCTTTCCTACTCCGCTGTGAGTCCCGGCAATGACGAGGCGTGGATAGATCACAGGTCCTCTCAGCCGCTAGTTGTACGTCACCCGCACACCGGCGAACACGGATCGGACTGGTGTGCCGAAGTTGAGGATTTCCTCATACTTCTCATTGAACAGGTTTTCGGCGCGAACGTAGGTCTGAACCCCTTTGACGACCTCATAGTTCGCCGTCAGATTCCAGACATCGAAGGCCTTCAATTTCTGCAGGTTGTTCACGTCATCAAACCGTGAGCCCACATAACGGCCTTCCAACGTCACTCGCAGTGGCTCGATCGGCTGGTACCCGAGGATCAGGCTCCATTGGTCAACCGGCATACGCGGCGCCCGGTTTCCCGCCTGCTGCAGCAGATTGCGAGTCAGCGTATTGGTATATTGCACCTGCAGCTCCAGGTTCTTGATGCCAGGAAGGTCCCTCAGCACGGCATACTTGACGCTGGCCTCCCACCCCTTGTTCCCGACGAGTCCGATATTTTGTGCGCAGAAGTTGGGGCCGAATGGTCCGACCCCGCAGACCGTTGCGCTCTGTTGGGCCACGATTAAATCCCGATACCGATTCCAGAAGTAGCTGGCGCTGAGCGTCAGCCGGTTGTTCAACAAATATTGATCGACGCCGGCATCCATGCTTTGACTTCGTTCCGGCTGGAGATTGGTATTGCCGAATCCGGGGAAAAACAGCTGATTGATAGTGGGGGCACGAAATCCCGTTCCATAACTGGCCCGAATTTTGGTACCGGTCTCCTGATGGAGGTAACCGGCAGTGGCCCGGTAGGTCGTGGCGGTTCCGAACACATTGTAATCGTCGATCCGCACGCCGCCGGTCGCAAACACTCGATCCCACAGGTTCAGTTGGGCCTGGGCAAATCCCGCATGACTCGAGACGGTTTTGTTGGTAAACGTGGCCGTGTTCATGCTGGTGTTCAGGTTTTCCCCCTGTTGATCACGAAACTGATACCCGGCGGTGAGGAGCAACGGCTCGCCGACTTGAACGTTCTGCTGCCACTCCACTCGATTGGCGAGCGTATTGATCTCCGAGTGGCTTCCGAACGGCGTCGACACCGCTCCGGTCAGGACGTTTCGCTGTGTGGTCCCGGGAGCCGATTCCAGAGTTTCCGTTTGGCGAGACACGGTCAGTGACTGATTCCACCAGTTCGTAATAGGCTGCTGATACGAGGCTCCATAGACAAATTGCTGGCTGTTGCTGAAGCCGCCCAACACGTCGAAGCCGGGCGAAAACCCGTTGTCAAAATCGACCCTCCCCTGCAGCAGGCGGAAGGTCACATCGAGTCGTCCGTCATGAGGCAGTGCCACGCCGATTCGCGTGGATGCCTGCCAATTGTGAAACCCGTCTCGTTCCGACGCGCCACGGCGATAGTTCACCGCGGAGAAACCCGTGTAGTCCCATCGCGAGAGAGCCGCCGACACATCCACCGGTCCTTTCTGGCCGGACACCTGCGCCCCTTCTCGTATGGAGGAGAATGACCCATACTCAAAGAACCCGCTTGCTGACGGTGTCGCACCACCCTTTTTCGTGGTGATATTGATCACACCCCCCATCGCGTCCGCTCCCCACAACATGCTCTGGGCGCCACGAAGAATTTCAATTCGTTCGATGTTGTCCGTCGTCAAGTTGGCGAAGTTAAAACTGCCCAACGTGGCGCTGTTCATGATGGCGCCGTCGATCAGCACCAACACTTGATCGGCGTTGCTCCCTCTGATGCGCACCGTCGTGGACGTACCCGGACCCCCGTTTGAGAAGACGGTGAGCCCTTGACTGAGCCGGAGCGCGTCCACCACCGTCTTGATCTGCCGACGCTTCAGATCTTCTTCGGTGATGATCTCCACGGCGCTCGTGACGTGAGACACCGGGACCTCGGTCTTCGTGGCGGTCACAACTACCTCCCGAGTTTCGAGCGGCTCGTCCGCCGACGCCAGGACTTGAGCCCAGGCTTCCATGACGCCATTCCCAAACCACCCGATCGCACACACCAAGACACACCATTCCCATCGCACCATGCTCGCCTCCCTTATGCTCGAAGGGCTGAGCAGATATGTCCGTCGGCTGGGTCTCCTGACTCGCGGATCAACGCGCGTCCGCGCCTTCCCATGTGCCTCGGCACACAGTGGCTCTTGTGCGGACTCACTCCCCGCTTACAGTGGCGGCACCGTGATGGCTTTTCACCATCTTCCCCGTCCCCGACGTGTACTCTGCGTGACTCCTCCCAACTGTCGTAGCGCTGTACCCTGACGGCACGACAGGCGGACTGGGTACAAATCCGACCTGTTCCGATGATGACCGTCGCTCATTGGCACGACTGCTATTGCGGTTGACGAAACGATCCCCTGTTTCACCCAGGCGATGATGTTCAGCCCGGTTGTCGAATCGCACTTGATCAAGGAGATGATGCCAACCGCATTTGCTGCATCGATCGGCTTGAAGACAAGTTCGTGCAGCTGGATCCCTACCCCTCAAGAGGAAGGACGAGGATTTCAGGACCAAAATTTGTGGGCCTGGTGTTGGGATCGCAAGAGGTGTGCGACGGACTCCGACCGGGAATGGTGCAAGGCCGCGCAGCGTTCGATCAATTCCTCGTGGAGTCGGTTTCTCAGCGAGAGTTGATATCGATGATCTTACGCGCGTGGGCGTATAAAGAACGGTGATAGTCTTCTGAAAGCGGGCGACAAGGGCTCGTTGGGAAGCGGCAACGATTGGAGGAACACAGGACGCGACCACCCTCGTAGAGAGCAGTCCGGAAAAGAGAACGCAACGCGGGAAAAGCCGGGTGCGGGACAAAGAAAAAGCCCTCGGGGTCTACAAAAAAATAAGACCCGGAGGACTGCACCCAGCTCCTTCATCCTCGCCCCATTCCCCACCCCACGGGGGAACAGTGGTCTTGTTCTCCAGCCAGGTCTTCTGACTTCTGGATCACCCGACTGCCCGCGTCTTCCCATTCGCCCATGGCGAACAGTGACATTCTGGCGGGCGTCGTCCCCAGTTACAGCGGCGGGACCGTGAGGGATTTACACCCTCTTCCCTTCGACCGGAGTTGCTATGTGGCCGGGACTCTAGAATGGAACGAGAAGCGTTGTCAAGCGCAACAACAGATGCAGAATCTATGATGTGGTTGACGAAAATGGTGGGAATGTTGCTCTCGCTCAGTGTTTGGCACTAAGTTTTCCCTCCACATATCGATGAGCAAAGATGCGCTGGCCCTGAGGAATGACACCCAGGAATGGTTCACTGTGCTTGTCGTGTGCCGTGACGAAATCCGGAGTTCTTGCCAACCTTCCTATGAATCATCTGATTTATGACCATTTCTGTCCGATCCGTCTCTTGGCATGATCATGATGAAGGCGACACATCAGTATCTTACGGTGCGTCTTTCCGAGCGTCAGCCGTTCATGCTCCCCCCTCCCCACCCGAGGCCGCTCGGTGGTTGGTCTCGTTGTCCTACAGTCTTCGCGTATCTGTCCGACAGGCATCTTCGTACAGTTAGTTCCGTACTGCCAATTACCCGCTTGTCTTCGCGCCGCCTCAAAGCTTATACCACCTCCCGCAAGGGCTGAGATCTCTCCCATGGACCAACGCAAATATCCCCGATACCACGTTGAATATGTCGGATCGTTTTCAGGAGAACGGATCAATTCGCCGGGTGTCATTGTGGATTTGTCCACCGCGGGAGGCCGAGCCCGCAGTGCGACCGAGTTTACGAAAGGTGAATTTCTTGGCGTGCTCATCGACATCCCCCGCTACGAGCACCCCCTCCACGTCCCTCTCGCAGGGGTCCGTTGGTCACACGGCCAGGAATTCGGGATGGATTTTATTCAAATGGAACCGGACGACCAGCTGCGGCCGCGTGAACTGGTCGAACACATCAACTCGGCCACGGCGCTACGAAACGAATCCCCGTGACGAAGTGACCCGGGGTTGAGGCGCATGGGAGCCCCGCAGGAGGCGGTTTCCGGGTTGGACAGGCAGGAGCACCGTGGATCAATCTGTCGCAAGTCCTTTCTTTGCTCTCGTCCTCATCGCATGGTCCCGCATCAGTGTGACCATGCGGAGATCGGGCGTCTCCCAGTCATTGTGGGATCGCGACAGCTCCTCCAAATAATTGTCCACAGAATGTTCGAGGCGCACCTATTCGATCGCGGAGAGACCAGATGCCAAAGATAGATACTTTGTTTCGGATGATGGTTGAGCAGGGTGCATCGGATTTACATCTCGTCTCAGGCCAGCCGCCAGCTATACGGATCAATGGGGAGTTAGAACGTGTCACCGGAGAACATATATTGGAACCAGAGGGGCTTAGAGAACTTCTTTACGAGATCACCCCTCTCACCAAGAAAGACCATTTTGAATCGACCGGAGATGTCGATTTTGGCTATGAACTAGCTGGGTTGGCCCGATTTCGCGGCAATCTCTTCCAACAGAAATATGGCTGCGGAGCTGTCTTTCGAAGAATTCCCAATAAGGTTCTCACAGCTGAGGAGCTGGGGCTTCCTCCGATCCTGACGAAAGCCGCCATGCTCACAAAAGGGTTGATTCTGGTGACGGGGCCGACTGGCAGCGGCAAATCGACCACCTTGGCCGCGATCATCGATTATGCGAACAAGAACCGGAAAGACCATATCCTGACCATCGAGGATCCAATTGAGTTCGTCCACGAGAGCCGAGGTTGTATCGTCAATCATCGGGAGATCGGCGTTCATACGCAATCTTTTGCAGCGGCGTTGCGGGGAGCATTGCGGGAAGATCCCGATATTATTCTGGTTGGTGAAATGCGCGATCTGGAAACTATTAGGCTCGCCGTGGAGGCGGCTGCAACCGGGCATTTGGTGTTTGGGACGTTGCATACTGAGAACGCAGCCAAAACAGTCGACAGGGTTATCGAGGTGTTTCCCCATCAGGAACAAGCACAGATTCGCAACACGCTTTCAACCGCGTTGCGCGTGGTCGTTGCGCAGAACTTGTTTAAGCGCATCGATCAAAAAGGCCGCTGCGCGGCGCTCGAGATACTCGTCTGCACGTCAGCCATCGCCAACCTCATCCGCGAGGCCAAGACATTCCAAATTGCCTCCATGATGCAGACCGGAAAAGCGGTGGGAATGCAAACCCTGGACGATGCGATTCAGGAATTGTTGAACAAAAAGTGGATCTCGCCCGAGGAAGCCTACGAGAAATCAATTGATAAAGGACGTTTTGGCAAAATGCTCAAAACACCCCCCGATGCCTTGCAGTGATCTCACCTCGCTGGTGACGGCCAATGACGTTAATCCCATTCCGAGACAACTCTTAACCAGAGTAGAGAACCTCTTCGGCGATCCATTCTCCCTGACGTTGGGTGACAAACTCGCTCGGCGTCAGGTGCCCGAGTGAGCAGTGCGGGCGGCGGTGATTGTAAGCGACCCGCCAGGCTTCGACGATGGCTTGCGCCTGGTCAAGCGAACTGGTGCACGTTCAAACACTCGCCACGCAGACGCCCGTTAAAGGATTCAATCCGCGCATTTCCCACGGGTTTGCCGGGGCGATTGAAGTCAGGCTGTACGCCACGGCGATACGCCCATTCTTCGAGAGCGCGGGATTGGAATTCGGTCCTATGATCGACGGTGATGGAGCGAGACCCCCTGGCCCTCGCCAAGGATGCGATCGAGCACCTGACTCACCAGACCGCCCGACATTCGAAATCCCGCCTCTAAAACCGGACTCGATCGACTCCAGTTATCGACCACCGTCAAGACCCGAAACGGGCTGCCTGTCTGCCAAGGTATCATGGACGCGAACCATGCTCCGCCGCTCCTGCGGGCCAACTGGCACAGGAGCTGGTCCTCGGTGCAGCGCCATGTGTTTCCGTCGCCGGACCCGCATGCGGAGCT
>DATGEA010000181.1:0-3090 GCA_035310605.1 Nitrospira sp.
TACTTCGATATCTGGAATTATCCGCTTCTCCTGCTGCTCTCCTGGGCGTTGAACGTGCTGCTGGCGCTGCTGGCAGCGTTTCTGCTGTATCAGGCGGCAAGCGGGGCGAAAGCCGCTATGCTCGCCGGACTGAGCCGGCAGATGGTCCAGGCCTTGGGTGTCGGCCAGGATCGCGATATCCGTATGAAACAGATCCAGTTCATCATCGATGAAGTGGAAGCCAATGAACAGGGCGCGTTCGTGCCGCTCTACCAGCAGCCGGTGATCGAGTCCTCTCTCTATGGCCTCGTGGCCCTGCTTCAATATCTGTACGTCCGATAACGAGCCGCTCATGCGACAAGAACTACTGG
This sequence comes from Nitrospira sp., assembly GCA_035310605.1. GTDB lineage: Bacteria > Nitrospirota > Nitrospiria > Nitrospirales > Nitrospiraceae > Nitrospira_C. The sequence goes on from DATGEA010000181.1 coordinate 351, forward strand.
GCGGCTTGAAGACCAGGTTGACGGGCGGCACCGATGGCAAAGGCGGCGGCAACGGCCCGGTCGTCATTCTCCTCCACGGGTTCGGGGCGCCGGGTGACGATCTCGTTCCGCTTGCGGATGTGATGGATGTGCCGGCGGGGACGCGTTGGATGTTCCCGGAGGGACCGTTGTCGCTGAATATGGGATTCGGCGATTCTCGAGCCTGGTGGATGATCGACATGGCCCGGCTCGAAGCGGATCGCGAAGCGGGGCGCGTGCGGGACCTGTCTCTCGAAGTGCCCAAAGGGCTCACGGAGGCGCGCGAGGTCCTGGAGGCTTTCGTGAATCAGCTCCCTCGTGCGATGACCCTCGACTACAAGAAGACGGTGATCGGCGGATTTTCCCAAGGCGCCATGCTGACCTGTGATCTGGTCATGCGTACGGCCTTTCCGTTTGCCGGATTGGTCCAGCTCTCGGGTTCGCTCATGGCCAAGCAGGATTGGCGGCCGTCCGTCGGGAAGCGGGCGGGTCTGCCGGTCTTTCAGAGTCACGGTACGCAGGACCCGATTCTGCCCTACGTGATGGCGGAGCGGCTGCGGGATGAATTGAGCAAGGCGGGACTGTCCGTCGAGTGGCACAGTTTCTGCGGCGGACATCAGATTCCGGAGCCGGTCCTCGAGAGACTGAGTGGATTCATCACGAAGCTGTTGACCCACGCATGACTGTCCGGCCGTTCGAACTGGAAGGTGCGGACGGCAAGCTCATCCGGGGCGATCGCCTCGGCGGGAAAGAGCGCCAAATCCTGTTTATCACCGGATTTCTCTCCAAACGTTGGGGCAACAAGAGCAAGGCGCTTGCGCAATGGTGTCAGGACAAAGGCTGGAGCTTCTGTTGCTACGACGTACGGGGATTCGGAGACTCGGAGGGGAGATTCACCGACTATACACTCTGCGATTGGATCAATGATGCGCGGCAAGTGCTCGCGATGCTGCGGGAGGGACCTCCGGTGACCATCGTCGGCAATTCGCTTGGGGGCTGGATCGCCTGGTTGATGGCGCAGGAGTTCGATCAGGTTGATCGGCTTGCCCTCATTGCGCCGGCATTCAACATGATGGGCGTGCGGGCGGAGGCGATGACGCCCGAACGACGCCGTGCATGGCAGACAGGCGGCTGGATGCCCTGGGATGACGATCCCGCTCACAAAGATTGGCCGCTGTCCTGGAAATGGGTCGAAGAAAGCGAAGCCTGCTGGAAGAGCAGCTTCGATCGCCTGAGGCATGTCAGGACGACCATCCTGCACGGACTGCAGGACAGTGTGATCCTTCCGGAAGGGAGCAGCCGGTTTGTGGAAGTACTACGGGCCAAAGATCCTGCGTTTCCGCTCGAACTCGATCTGATACCGGGTGATCACCGATTGAGCAGTCCCGAACATATGGAACGGTTTCGCCAGGTCGTCGTCGGGCATCCCTGAGGTATTACGATGCTTACCCTGATTCACAAGGAATGCGGCGGTCCGGCGGTGGAACCGAGCACGTCCGTCGGAGAGGTGTGTACCATCCCCGTCGATCGCTTCCCCTTCCCTTGTTTTACCTGCCTGGAAGAGATCTTCGACGAATCGGAAGTCCGGCTCTCGGAAGAGCTTGGCATCTGAATCGACTGATTCTTGTCATTCCGCGCTCCGGTACCTACTTTCCTTCCGCGGCTTTGAGCATCACAGCGCGCAGGCTCTCGGAATGGGGATGTGTCACCTGACGGCGGACGACGATGTCTGCTGGACTGACGGCCTGGCCATAATAGGTCTTGCTCCATTCCTCCCGTGCCGCGAGGACCGCGCCTTCCAGCGACACACCTGCGAACAGTCCCTTGGCCCGCACAAAGGACAACAGATCGACACTTAAGTTGGGAGCTGTTGCGCCGGCCATTCCAGCGCCGACCGGGCCCACTGCCACAGAAGCGTCTGCACCGAGCTTGAAGTTGCCGCTCAGGAGCGAATCGACGCCTCGCTGTGTCAGGACGAGCAGCACGACTTCTGACGCTTGGGCGCCGAATTGAAAACCGAAACTGCCGGCCCCCATGGTAAAGAAGGCTGGGTCGCTCCATTCACCGGTTTTCTCATCCTTCGCCAGAAAGACCCCGCTGCCTCCGGCTCCTCCGAAAAAGAAGGCGGCTTTCAGAAACTGCGGCACGATAAAGACCCCTTTCGCGTCTTTGACGTGATCGCGAAACCAGGTCATATTGGAATCGGCGAGGAAATTATCGATCGTCATGCGTGCCTGATCCACGAGGTCCCGCTGCTCGCGGTCATCCCCCGCCTTCGCGACTGGAGCGATGAGCGGCAGCACGGCGAACAGCAGCAAGGCCGTAAGTCGGTGACTGCTTGTAACAAAGGTAGAAATACGACCACTCATCAACGGGACCTCCTTCTTCTGAGGAGCCCACCCGGGTGGTCGACAGCCGATCTCTCTTGGCCAGCCGGAGAGCGACGCAGCCGATGTTGTTCCATACAAACAGATCGGCGGGACATCCATCAAGACGCGCTGGGGCCCCGGTTGTGCAGGGTGCCGCGCTTTTGTTATCGTGAACGCTTCATCATGACAATGTAAAAGGAGAACCGACGTTCCATGGCCACCAACGATAAGCAGGTAATCTTTTCACTCGTCAATGTCGGGAAGGTTTATCCCCCGAAAAAGCAGGTGCTGCGGGAGATCTATCTCGGCTTCTATTATGGGGCCAAGATCGGCGTGCTCGGATTAAACGGCTC
>DATGEA010000182.1:0-3277 GCA_035310605.1 Nitrospira sp.
TGCCCAATCCGACCTCGATCAGTCCAGGACCAAGATTGCGGAACTCGAGCGGCAGCTCGCCGACCGCGAGAAGGAAATCGCGTCGCTGCGATCCAGTTCCGGTGACGCCCTCAAGTCTGCCCAGGCGGAACTCGACCAGTCCAAGACCAGGCTTGCGGAGCTCGAGCGACAACTGGCCGATCGCGAGAAGGAAATCGCCGCTCTGCGCTCTGGAGCGAGCGATGCGTCCAAATTGGGGAATCAGTTGTCCTCGATGCAGGGAGAGATGGACCAGTCCAAGTCCCGTACAGCCGATCTTGAGCGGCAACTCGCCGCGTCGCAAGCGCTGGTCGCCAGTCTTCAGGCCGGAGCCGGAGATAAGGACAAGCTTTCATCCGATCTTGCTGCGGCCAATCAACGGGTGGCCGCGCTGGAATCCCAACTTGCGGCTCTGCAGTCGGCCAGCGACGGAAAAGCCAAAATAATAGCGGAGCTCGAGAGTAAGTTGGCGGACCGGGACAAGGAGCTCGCCGGCCTTCGCGGTGAACTCTCCGCCGAGATGGCGAAACTGAAAGAAGCGCAGCGCGGACTGATCAAGGCGCTCAGGCCGCAACTCGAGAAGGGTGACATTACCGTTGATCTGAACAACGAGCGCCTGTTGATCAACCTGGCCTCCGGTTATCTTTTCGGGCTGGGCGAAGATCAACTCAAGCCTGCCGGGGCCGATGCCCTGAAGCAGGTGGGAGCGATCTTGAAAGATTTCCCGGAATACAAAATCGCGGTGGACGGTCACACCGACAACCTACCGATCCGGCGTGAATTGAAAAAACGGTTCCCGACGAACAATGAATTGTCGGAGGCCCGTGCGACCAGTGCCGCCAAGGCGCTGGCCGAGGGAGGGCTCAGCAACACGACGACGACCGGGTTCGCGGACAGCAAGCCGGTTGAGTCGAACAGCACCGCCAAGGGTCGGGCCAAGAATCGACGCGTCGAGGTTCGCGTCACCAGATAGGAATAGCCTGGAGCAGCCATCATCGCTTCAGCGGCTGAGCCCGAAGTCGCCGTGGAAACTTGCACGACAAACCTGTTGGAGACCATAGGTTCGTGAGATGTGCCGTGCTCTTGGTGGGCGCCTATGTCACGCCGGCAGGCTGTGCCGGGACGAAACAGGCGAGGACTGTAGAACCGTCTGGCTTTCTCCAAGATCTCTATCCTCAATTGCGTGAGGGGAAGGGAGACGAGGCCCTCCCGGTCTATCGAAACCCGCAGGTGGATTGGTCGGCGAAGGCGACCTACGAAAAGATTCTCCTGGATCCGGTCATGATCTGGCGGGGTAAGGACTCGAAGTTGCAGGGTGTCGATCACCACGATGCCCAGGCGATCGCGGATTCGTTTTATGCTCTTCTGTATCAGGAACTCGCCAAAGACTATGAAATGGTGACGCAGCCCGGTCCGAAGACGTTTCGCCTGCAGGCGGCCTTCACCGATGCCGAGCAGTCCAATCCCGGCCTGGACATACTTTCGAGCGTGTCCGCGCTGTTCAACGTCGCGTTCGTGGCTTCGACCATCAAAACATTGTCCAGCGACAAGTCGTTGTTCAAAGGCGGGGCCTCCATCGAGGCGAAGTTCATGGATGCGGAGTCCGGTGAGATCCTTGCGGCAGCCGTGGACCAGCGGGTGGGCGGCCGCTTCCTGAACCGGGAGGTCTTCGATTCCTGGAACGACGTGCACGGCTCATTGAGATACAGGTCGCAGTTGACCAGGATGCGATTATGCCAACTGCGGAAGGAAAGCAGTTGCGTGCAGCCTGAATCATGAACTGCGAAACGGGGAGGGAGCAAAAAGACGGTTCTGAGTTTTGGGTCCTGAGTGGGGGGAAGGTGCTCTGTATCGTGTGTTTGGTTTGTCTCGTTCATTCGGCTGACTGATCGAACAACCAAAGAAACCAGATAAACCAAACACCACGCGTGGCGTCATGCCCTATTCTTTGACGACGAAATGGACGCTCCTGTTTCTCTGCATGCAATCCTCACTGTGCTGGAAGCAGAGGGGGCGGTCCTTGCCATAACTCGTCGTTTTGAGGTCGACGCCAAGCCCCAACTCCTGAAGATAGAATCTCACATTCCTGGCACGACGGTCGCCCAGGACGATGTTATAGGCGGCTGTTCCCACTTCATCGCCACGGCCTTCGAGCAGCAGGCGCGAGACACCATCTTTCTGAAGGCGCTTCGCGTTGGCTTCCAACACCGGCAGGGCATCCTCCCGGAGAGTGGCTCGATCAAAGTCGAAGAGCACATCGATCAACGACCCTCTCGGCAGTCCGGTCGCATTGGGGGCAGACAACTCCGCTCGCAGGGTCGGTCTGGTCCGTGAGGGCGTTGCACTGAATTCCGGTGGCGGAATGTGTTTGATCACAGGCTCGTCAATCCGTTCCATCCGGGCTGTTTGCTCATCACCAGCTGTAGATCCAGATCGGGTGGCACAGGCCTGCGTCAGCAATGAAGCCATCGCCAACATCCCCATAAGAACGAACCCTGATGCCTTTCGCATACGCCCTCCTTCTTCGGTTCAGGTAGCCTCAGGAGATAAGCAAGGGGAGTGCCATCGAACCCCTCAATATCACATCCGATCACTGAAGAGGCTGGCGCAGATCTATGGAAATCATTGACGTTTTTTCGATCCACCCTGACGCCGGCAAGATCCACGGTATGTGGGCCGAAGAAGGACCGTCCGAGTTTGGCAATTCCGGACCGCCGCACGACGGGGTTTGTACATCGGAGCATCGAAATGAGAAGGGGCGGGAGGTGTGTGGTTAGTCATGCGTTCTGGGTTCTGAGTCCTGAATTGGGGGAAAGAGAACTGGAAAAACGCAGATCGACCGGTCTGCCTTGTTGATCTGGTCTGTATTGATGGTGTGTGTGGTTCGGTTGCTCAGAGGGACAAAAGAATTCTGACAAGCCGGAGAGATCAGAAAATAGGTTTCGCAAGTCCTTGATTATATAGGATGTATCCTTCCTCCTTTCGCAGAATGTTCATGCTAAGATCACACCGCTGCTTTCTTGTTGCTCAGGGGACTTCCCCCGGCACAGAGGAAGTCGGGGAGGTGATGTGGCCATCGCCTCCCCCTTTTTTTGTCTTGCTGCTGCGGCCGGTGGTGACTTACGCGTGGCGGGAGGTTCAGCCGTCAGGAAATTTTTCGAGGGAGATGGCACATTGATCGGTGGCGTGAGTTGCGGATCGACGTCGAGCGAAATCGAGGAAGAGGAAGGTGAGGAGGCGACGTCGCCGCCTCCTCAGG
>DATGEA010000183.1:0-7435 GCA_035310605.1 Nitrospira sp.
GACCGCCCCAGTGCAATAGATCTAGCCCGTCTCGCACGGTACACCTTGAGCGAAAATGCTCGGCATCTAGGCTGCATCTGTTCATCTTTCCGCTTGTTCGGTCGGCTTTTGATGATCTTGGCCGAGTCGGCCTAACCCAGGCCGGATTGAGGAAAGAAAGGTATTAATACAGGACGCAATGTGGGCACTGAATTTTCATACTGGATCTGGGTTTCTTAGGGTGGGACGGCAATGTTTCACATATCGGGGGGATAGTCTTGGGAACCACCCACTTCGTCTAGAGGGCATGTGACCCGTGTGTTAGTGATGCTGTAAAGAGCGAGGAAGGTGCCTTTGACCGAGCGGATTCGTGACTGTACTCAGATCCGTCCCATCATAGCTGAACTGGGTATTATTGTTCAGGGGATCCGTGACCGACAGTGGCTGACCGAAGCCGTTGTAGGTGATCGTGGTGTTTTGCCCAAGTGGATTGGTGATCGTCGTGGGGTTGCCTGCGCCCTCATACGTGAACGTCGTCGTGTGCCCTAACGGATCCGTGACGCTGGTCACTTGGTTATATTTTGGCTTGTAGGCGAAGCTGGTCGTGATCGCCTGCGGGGTGCCGGCCAGACGTGTGACACTCGTCACATTGCCCATCGTGTCATAGGTGTACGCCGTCTGCCGTCCCAATGCATCGGTCACCGATTGAGTGAAATTCGTCCGGGATTGGACGGCATAAGTTATCGTCTGTTGTTCCGGCTGACCCACCGCATAGCTATCGGTCAAGGTATATTCGCTCGCGTGGCAGGATACGGTTTCAGGAGCAAGGCGTTCATTGTTCTGCTGTCCTGGGTCGTGGTGGGAATCTCCTGGACATTTCTCTTCTGGGCTACCGATGCGAATTATCCTGAACAGTTGCTGCCCGGTCGAATCCTGTTCACGCTGCACTCGGGGTTGCTATACGCGGCCAATCTATGGTTGCTGCCGCAGATCCGGTCGACCGGATAGCTTTTGAGAGATGGCTTCTGGCCAGTTCCATGACTCGGGCCCGGTGCGTACTTACCGCTCGCGTCCATTTGTCTCCATCACATGAACGTGCGAATGCGCACGATCCGCACTGTGCGAATGAAGCGATGAACGGGATTTCTGACCATTGGCTATCACGGGAAGCCCGGTTCACAGCGAATTTTCTTTTGTGAATACGAAGGTTTTTGCTGGAAGCCGGTGAGTCTCTCATTAACTGGGTAGGGGAGCAGGATTTGCATGAATCCATACCTGCTTTTTTACCTAACGGCGCGGAAGTCCGAGGCTTCAACTCCTCAATCAGGAGCGAGACAGTGCGTACCTGGCTCAAGAAATGCGGTGATCGAGAAATATTCTGGCTGATGATTGGACTATTCGGCTTGGTTGTCCTGGGATTGAACTTGAACGGCTAGCCGGAGCCTTCCGAGCAGGTCGAAGTCCTCTCGTTTCCCCATATAACATAACAAAGAACCGGAGTCGGTTCCTGTCCTTGATGTGCAAGCATCTGCCCACGGCGATCCCGATCTCTTCTTAGCCTTCCCATCGATAGATTCAGGCAGTAATAGATTCAACCCTGGCGAAGGACCATACCCCCGAATGGACGGTGCTCCCCGAATTTGAGTGCAACAACCGGATAGTGTCTCGGCCCGTCCGGCTGTATTATGGCCAGGCAACTAGGGGGGATGAATGTCATCGGTCAATGTCCAGGTTGCCTGGGAAGCGGTGATGAATCACGACCACCGCTTTGACAGAGCCTTTGTGTACGCCGTGTCCTCCACCAAAGTGTATTGCCGTCCTTCCTGTCCCTCCAGGCGCCCCGCTCGGGATCGCGTGAGGTTTTTCCCTTCGCCGCAACAGGCAGAGGCGGCGGGGTTTCGCGCCTGCCTGCGCTGCCATCCCCGGTCCCGTGACGGCTCCCGGATGGACTGCCTGGTGGAGCAGGTGCGTCGCTATCTGGATCGACAGACGGACGAACGGGTGACGCTTCGGCAGCTGGCTACTATGGCGGGGATCAGCCCGTTTCATTTACAGCGGGCTTTCGCTCGAATAGTCGGACTTTCTCCGAAATCGTACCAGGATGCCAGGAGAATGGAACGATTCAGGGACTCATTGAAACGAGGGGAGAGCGTGACGAGTGCGACCTACGAGGCCGGCTTCGGTTCCAGCAGCCGGCTGTATGAACGAGTCAATTCCGCTCTCGGTATGACACCCTCGACCTTCCGCTCCGGCGGGACCGGCGTCACGCTTCGCTATGTCACCGTGCCGACGGTAGTCGGTCGCATGCTGATTGCGCAAACAGAGCGAGGCATCGCGGCCGTCAGCTTCGGAGACAGCGAAGCGCTGCTGGTTGCGTCATTGAAAGAGGCGTACCCGAATGCCATTCTTCGTCGAGACTCCCGGGGAATGAGGCAACAGATACGAGGCATGCTGCAATGCCTCGATGGACAGGTCGACGCGGGCCGCCTCGGATTGGACGTGAAGGCGACGGTGTTTCAACGCAAGGTGTGGGAGGCGTTGCAGCAGATTCCCCGCGGATCCACGCGTTCGTACCGGGAGATCGCCCGAGCAATCGGACAACCGGCAGCGGCTCGTGCCGTGGCCAGGGCCTGCGCCACCAACTCGGTTGCCGTGGCCATCCCGTGCCATCGCGTCCTCCGGGGAAACGGCAGTCTCGCGGGCTATCGCTGGGGACTACAGCGGAAGAAACAGCTTCTCGCGCTGGAGCGGACGTGATCGAGTGCGGATTGTCTCCGGTCCACCTTGGTGCAGCAACGTCCCGTCTTGTTATCCCGGTCTCTCTATCGGCCCGTTGACAGGCTTCGTTCCGAACCGTAGCCTATTCTGTTTGCCCAATCGGGACTCATCCATGAAGAATTTCGGACTGGTGGTATTGGCGGGGATCGGAGGCTATCTCGCCGGCTTCTTCGGAGGGATGTTCCTGATCGAAGCGTTTTCCAGCAACCGGCACGACAGGTCGCTGGAGGCGGCCATGACCGGGGCCTTCGTGATAGGACCGTTGATGGCGGCTGGTGCCGTAATTGTGCTATTGGTCTTCCGTTTCCGTCGCGCACATTAGTATGATGTAAGCCTCAGGAGAACTGATCGCCATGTTTCACATCGCTCAACAGACCGTTCGTTCCGCACCGGTTCATCGCTTGCTCATCGGTTCATTGTTAGGTCTGACGCTGGTCAGCCTTGCTCCCGCCCCGCTCGATGCGGCAAGGGGAGGAGGGAGCGGGAAAACCGAAGTGATGCCGGTGCAAACCGCTGCACCGGCGGCCGTCGTGATTGAATCCGCCGGCAGCGAGCAGGAGTTGCGAAAGCAATTGCGGACTAAGAACGGCGTGGCTGAACTCGCCGCCGCGAATACCCGTTTCTCACAAGCCCCGACTGGGAGCTTCGGATTTATTTTGCCCCAGCACCTGGGCATGGCCCTGGTGACGCAGAGTCCGGATCTTGGTTTGGAACGGGCACCGTCCGCAACCAACGCGTATGAGATTCATAAGCTTGCCGACGGGAGCGGGATGGTGGTGGGATTCATCGGGCAGGATCTGGTCCCGCAAGTCACACCGGCAAACCGGCCGAAGAATATCCGGATCGCCCTCTATTCGAACCCCTCGGAAAAGGCTCCGCACATCGCAGCGGTGCCTCTCGTCAAATTGATGGTCGACCGGATGCCGATCCGGCTCGATCCGAAGAAAGCCGACAGCCCCGTGTTGCTCGACATGGATTTGCAGGGGACCGCCAACCGCAAGTCGGTTCCGGGATCGCAATAACGCAGTGGAATTTTCCTCGACAGCTTGTGCCCCGGCGGTTATCTAGAATCTTTCCGTCGGGTCCTCCCGCCGCCGGTCGTGCAGACCCCCACAGCGTTGGCCGTTTGCCTTCGCCGTTTCCCGCCCGCTTGACTCCGCCTTTTCATGGGAGCGATGCTATATCCTAACCCGAAGGTGTTGTATGAACCCGGGGTAGTGGTTCCTCGCTCTTCGCGCTTCGTCGTTTCCCTCTCTCAACCGCCTTTCTTTGCGCTCGCCGGTTTTGTACCAGCGGGGGTGTTGTTGTGTGTTCCACGTTCAACAAGGAGGTTGCACCATGAAGACCTCTCTCATTCTGTTCTCTGCGATTGTAGCCGTGCTGTTGACCTTCGCTCTGGTCCTCGCCAATCCGGACATGCTGCCGAAACATCCGGGCTATCCCATGGGCAAGGCCGTTGACCCTGTGAAGGGCCAGCCGCTCGCCAACGATCCGGGCCAGGGGAATGCGACCGGAGAAGGTTCCCTGAGCAAGGCAGCGGCGTTTGACGATGCTCACGTCAAGCAGAGTCTGTCGATCAATCAGAACGACCAACGCCTGTTGGAGAAACCCGGAGCGGGGCTACTTCCTAAAGTTCAGGGTCCGAACATCAAGATCGAGCCCCCGGTTAAGGAAGGAACGAAGGTAAATGCTTCGCCCAAATGAGCGGCTGCAATGAGGTAATGAACAGCCTGGCCGGATCTTGACGACGCCGTCGCTCAAGATCCGGCCCCAGGCATTCTTGCAGCCCCCGACGGAGCAGTGGTAGTAATTTTCTGTCGGTGAAGGGGCCATTTAATAGGCAGACAGGCCCCCTCCAGGCCCCCTTGCGAATCCGCATTTCCAGACTTGTTCTTCGCTTTCATCGGATGTAGGATCGCGCATGTTCGGATTTATCCACCATATCTTGCATGGAGGAATAGGGTCATGAGTATTCAATCCGTAGGCGCGGTAGGGGTGATTGCGTTGCTCGGTCTTATCGTCGGTGGTTGTGCGAGCGAGGGGACAATGGGTTCGTCCGGTGCCGGATCAGCCGGGGCAACGTCCTTTCACACTGATTCTCTGCAAGCGTGCATGGCCAGACTTTCGTCGTCGGGTTCGGCGGGTGCCAGGCAGATTGCGGAAGAAAGCTGCAAGCGAGAGGAGGCCATCAGGGCGGGGATTGTGGGCACTGCCACGGCGAAAAGCAACAACCGGGTATCCTCGGGGAGCGAGGGCGATACCCTGGACGCTTGTATGGCCCGCATCCCCAAGGATGCCACTGCCGGCCAGCAGATGCTGGCCGAAGAAAGCTGCAAGCGCGACCAGGCGAACCGCCGGTAGATCCTTTCTCATGCTCGTGCCGGGGAGACGACTTGAATGGTCGTCTCCCGCACTGCGGCATGACCCATCACGAGGGCAGGCCTTGGTTCGGATCACCTCAGGGGACGGCCACTAGAAGCCCAACTCCTTTTCAAGATCAGTCTGGCCCTTCTTGAACTGTTTCTTTTCCGCTGCGTCCTTCTTCTTTGTGAGGGCATCCAGCTCCGCTTCACGCTTTTTCGCGGCCTCGTCCTCTCTTTTGATAGTCGCCTTGAGCGCTTCTTCCTCCCGCTGCTCCTTGAGCGAGGCGACTTGTGCCGCCTTGAGTGCATCGTCCGCTACCGTTGTCCAGTTCAGCCGGTATCCCGGCCGCTTGAAAGCCAGCTCTTGATAGACCACGACGTACCGTGTCGGGTAGCTGCGCTGTCCGATCTGCCGCTCCTCCAACACATAGACGGTCGGAGCACCGTAGAGGTTTGACTGATAGCTATCGAAGTACATCCGGCCCGCACTTCCTTGCATCGACACCGCTTGCATTCGTTGCATGTAGTCTGTGAAAGCCTGCAGGTTCGTCGGATCCGGAGGCTTTTCGTTCTCTAACTGTTTTCCCGCCGCCTGTTGTGCCTGATTGAGCGCCTCTTCATCATCTTGCAACTGATAGCGATACTGCTCTTTGAATTGGTCCAATTTAAACGGTCCTTTTTTCGCCTTGGCCTTGAAAAATTGAGCAGGGTCGCTCTTCCCTCTGACCACATAGGACAGCCGGCCCTTCGTGGCATCGCTGGAGTCGAACAGATAGACGCTGTCCGGCGCGACCGGCATTGCGAACTTACCGGCATCAGGCGGTACCTCCGGGGTGAGTCCGGTTTTATGCGATAATGTGAGGCGTTGGGCCAATAGGCTGATGGCAGGCCCTTTCCCGCGCGCGACCGCCTGTGAAACAGCCCGCCGTACGTCGGGAACAGGATCGTTGGCCCCAGGGGCGAGCGCTTCCACATCCTGATCCTGCGGGCCGATCATGCCGATTGCATCTGCTGCTGCAATTCTCAGCACAACCTCATCACTCTTGAAGAATTTCGCAAGGGTCGGCACGTACACGCGTTTGGCCGATGAGCCCAATGTCAGCACACTGTCTTTAACGATTTCGACCGTGTCTTTCCGAAGCGCTCCACAATTCGTTTCTTTAGCCGTCTTTTTCCCGCAATCCTTCACATATTTTTTTACCACCTCGCGCTTGGTCAAGGGCGGGGGTTGCGGCGGTGGGTTGGCACTCTGATCGGAAAGGGGACCTTTGCCCGATAGTGAGGTGGTGCCGGCGAAGGCGGGATTGAGCAGGGCGAGGGCCATCACTAACATGATTCTCAACAGGATCTTCATGAGCCATCCTCCAGAAGGGTCCATACGCGAGAGGTTAGTTAAAGAGCGCGACGAACCAGTCCACGATTTCTTGCGCTTCCTTTTCCCGCTCCTTTTCCGCTGCGATTTGCTCCAGCCTTTTTTTCACGCTCGGGTCGAGCTTGCAAAACGGTAACTGCTTGCTTTGTTCCTCCCTCAATCGTTGTAACTCTTTGTCGTACGAGTCCATTTCTTCCTGTAACCAATCCTCCACCAACTGATCGAATCGAAAGCCAAGAGGATGCTCGTCACAGACTTTCCTGTGAACCGCTTCATGGTCATCGAGCGCTCCGCGCAGGCACTTGGTTGCGTTGGAGTCAATGAGCGTGAAGCAGCCGAAATCGTAGGTCGTGGCACCGGCATCTGTCGCCTTCCGATCTTTCTCGTCATTGATGCGGTTCTTGATGGGGTCCTGCACCGCTTTCCGAATCTCCGGGGTCACCGTCTGTTTGCTCCCGGCGTATTTCCCCTTGGCTCCGGCAAATTCGCTTCGTATCATCATGACGAGCTTGATGCGGTTATTCAGATCGTCGTAGTCCTGTACGCCGCAGCCGCAAGCGATCGGGGTATTCATGTTCTTTTTCACCTCGGCCTCAACGTCGATCCCTTCGCCGCCAGGGCTGGAAGCGGGCCATGACAACACCGCACAGATGCCTATGCCAAAGATCTCCAACATCCATCGTTTCATAGATCCCCCTATACCCTTCAGGTCCGATGCAGTATAACCATACCCGTGACTCGCGTCAGATTCTTCCACCTGTCCTCCTGTGCCATTTTCGTCATGGTGACCGCGGGTACCTATATCGGTGTCCGCCACGGCGCCTTTCAATACGACGATTTCTTCTCAATTCTGATCAACCCGCACCTTGATCGATGGACCACCTTTGTCGGTCATTTCGACCATATGGTGAGACCGCTGCTGTACGCCACATTCTTCCTTGAC
>DATGEA010000184.1:0-2217 GCA_035310605.1 Nitrospira sp.
CCAGGAGATCGGCGGGCTCTACCTGAAGCGATTCGGGGAATTTCTCATGCCGAACAAGGTCGAGCAGCTGGTTGCTGATCTTGATGCCAAGCTGTTCCTTGAAGGGGAGCAGACCGAATCCGCCCGGAAGCAGGCACAGGAGGCATACAGGCAAGCTCCGCATCGCCAGGCCATGTTTGCCGGAAAGAGCTACGAAGCCGATGGGGCCAAGCTGAAAAAGCAGATCGACGGATTCTTCGCGTCGAAGGAGGGGCCAGATTTCAAACCATCGGAGAACAAGGGCAAGCCGATCAAAGGTCTCGTGGCGCCGACCTATGACGTGAAGCAGGCTGGATCTATTTACGCCTGGGCCTATAAGGAACTGCAGGAAGCCGAGCAGCCGGATGTCTATGTAATCGTCGGGACCGCCCATGCGGGACTCACCAGCCTCTTTGCGGTCACCGATAAGGATTTTGAAACGCCATTGGGAGTGGTTCCTGCCGATCGGCCTATCCTCGATCAGCTCAAGTCCCTCGTGCCGGAGTTCTTCGCGGAAGACATCGCGCATCGAGCAGAACATGCCGTCGAGTTCCAACTGCCGTTTCTCCAGATCGTCGCCGGTTCGACGAAGCCCTTTACCATCGTGCCGGTCCTCTCGTCATTTTCCGCAACGAGCCTCAGCGATCCGACCGTCCGTGCGACGGTGGATCGATTTCTCAAAGCCTTGCGTGAGGTCTTGGCTGCTTCCGGCAGGACAGTCTGCGTGCTCGCTGCGGGCGAGTTGGCTCATCTTGGGATGCGTTACGGGGATAAGGCGCCGCCGACCGATTTCTCGTTCCACCGTTCCATGCAATACGATCTGGAAATGCTGAAGTTCGTCGAGGATCTCAAACCCGAGGAGTTTGCCGCCTATATCCAGAAAGAAAACGACCAGCGACGCATTTCAGGGTTTTCGCCCATCTATTCACTATTGCGGTTGATTGACGCAGAAAAAGGGCTGGTGCTTCGCTACGATCGAGGAATCACCGATCAGTATAACTCCACCGTCACCTACGCCAGCATGGCCTTCTTTTAGTACAGGCTGCTGAAAAACCTCTCCAGCTTCGTTCTCAGTCGCGCGAACCGCTCAACGTACCTCGATGCACTACGCCTCGCGGTCCTCGCTCCTTGCGGCCTTGCTGGAAGAGGTTTTTGAGCAGCCTGTAGAGATCCGTTCGAATCCTGGCCCTTCGCTCGCTGCGACCTTGGTCGCGGAATGGCGCGTCTCGGCGCGCCGGGGCTGGGCGGGTGAGAGCGACTGCCTTTTTGAACATCCTGCGGAACAGCTGCTGAAAAATTCCCTACTTCGTTATCGTCTCACCCGATTCCTCACCGTACCCAGTCGAAATCAGTGGCTGGTGTGAGAAGGATTCGTATCGGCGAGAGACATTGTTGAAATTTGACGGTCATTCGTCTGGCAGGTCGGCCTCCCGGCCGTCCGTTTGATCCGGAATGCCGTTGCCGCCCAACAGCCGGAAAGAAAGATCAGATGGAAACTGACGTCGCCCCAGGGACCGAAGAGGAAGCCTTCTTCTGCGCCGTGGGTGTAGGCGAGGAATAGAGTCAGTACGCCGACCGTAAGCCACCGGGCCCCCGCGATCGCAACCGACCGTTCCAGTTTGTCGAGTGTCTCCGGAGCCAACCTCGATTTATGGTACTGCCGCCCGTTGAGCTGCTTCCATCCCAGATTTGGCCACTTCGCCTGAAGGAGAAACATCAAGCCCCCGGCGGTTACGAGACTTCCCATCAAGGTCATATCGAATGTACTGATCATAAAGCGCTCCTTGCAGGCGATGGACCACCAGACGAGTTCTACTCAGTACTGAAAGCTCAGAATCTGAGGAAACGATCGGCGGGAAATTGTGGAAGGCGTTACGACATAAGACTCAAGATTTCTTCACGGGTGTATTTCGCTGGGACGAGAGGCATCGTACGACACGATGGACGCCCGCAGGGGCTGCAGATGCTGGCCTCTTGTGGCAAGTACCATAGCGGTCAGGATTGATGCGCGATCAGCCATCAGCTCGTCAGCTACTCTTTCACCGTCACCGTCATCATGATCGGCTCGATCGGATTGTCACGTTCGTCCCGGGCGGCGGCCACGATCTTGTCGACCACCTCCATCCCGCGAAAGACTTCGCCGAAGACGGTATAGGTCCGATCCAAGCCGCTGTTGTCGTTCACGCTGATGAAGAACTG
>DATGEA010000185.1:0-11521 GCA_035310605.1 Nitrospira sp.
CCTGATCGATGAAGCCCGCACGCCGCTGATCATTTCGGGCCCGACCGATCAAACGACCGACCTGTATTACCGGATCAATGCCATCATTCCGCAGCTCAAAATCGAACACGACTACACGATCGAAGAAAAGACCAAAACCGCCTCGTTGACCGAAGAAGGCAACGTGCGCGTGGAGAAACTCCTCGGGGTCGACAATCTCTATGACCCGGCCAACATGGACCTGGTGCACCATGTCGTGAAGGCGCTCCAGGCCTATGCCCTCTACAAACGCGACGTAGACTACGTCGTCAAAGACGGAGAAGTGATTATCGTCGACGAGTTCACCGGCCGGTTGATGCCGGGCCGTCGCTGGAGCGACGGGCTCCATCAGGCGGTCGAGGCGAAAGAAGGCGTCAAGATCGCGAACGAGAACCAGACGCTCGCCTCCGTCACCTTCCAGAACTATTTCCGCATGTACAAGAAACTCGGCGGGATGACCGGCACCGCCGACACGGAAGCGGCGGAGTTCGCCAAGATCTACAACCTCGACGTGAACGTGGTGCCGACCAACCGCAAAATGATCCGGCTCGACTACGCCGACGTGGTGTATCGCACCGAGAAGGAAAAATTCGCCGCCATCGCGGAAGACATCAAGGAATGCCATGAACGGGGACAGCCGGTCCTGGTCGGCACCATCTCCATTGAGAAATCCGAGAAGCTCGCCGGGATGTTGAGCCGGAACGGCATCAAGCACAACGTGCTCAATGCGAAGCAGCACGAGCGCGAAGCCGAGATCGTGGCCCAGGCCGGGCGAAAAGGGGCCGTCACGATCGCGACGAACATGGCCGGCCGCGGGACGGACATTCTCCTCGGCGGCAACGCCGACTTCATGTTCAAGCAGGTGCTGTATCGCGAAGAGAATCTACCCGAGGCCCGCAAGCTCGAACTCTATGAAGAAATCCGCAGCGATTGTGAGAAGAACAAGCAGGAAGTCATCGCCCTCGGCGGGCTGCATATTCTCGGCACCGAACGGCATGAAAGCCGCCGCATCGACAACCAGCTCCGCGGCCGTGCCGGCCGCCAGGGCGACCCGGGCTCCTCCCGCTTCTATTTGTCGTTGGAAGACGATCTGATGCGGATCTTCGCCTCCGAGCGGGTCTCGCAGCTCATGCTCAAACTCGGCATGGAGGAAGGCGTCCCGATCGAGCACGGCATGGTCACCCGCGCGATCGCCAACGCGCAGAAGAAGGTCGAAGCGCACAATTTCGAAATCCGGAAACAGCTCCTCGAATACGACGACGTGATGAACAAGCAGCGCGAAGTGATTTACCAGCACCGGCGCGCAGTCCTGAGCGGCGAGAACCTCACCGATGATATCTACGACATGATGAACGGCCTGGTGGAGTCCTCGCTCAACGTCTACTGCCCTGGGGAACAATACCCGGAGGAGTGGGACATGAAGGGCCTGACGGAGATGATGCAGGGCCAGTTCGGCCTCGACATTACCCAGGACAAGCATGACGGAGGAGAGTCACTCAGGGACGTCGGACGTGATGCGCTCCTGGAAGACCTGAAGGCCCAGGTCCGCGAAGCCTACAGACGAAAAGAGCAGGAACTGGGCTCGGACTTGATGCGTTTCCTGGAGAAGAATTTCATGCTCCAGGTCATCGATCACCACTGGAAGGACCACCTGCTCGCCATGGACCACCTGCGCGACGGCATCGGACTGCGCGGGTACGGTCAGAAAGACCCCCTCATCGAGTACAAGCGGGAAGGGTACGATCTTTTCGCCGGCATGATGGAACGGATCAAAGCCGACACACTCGACCGCCTCTTCCGCGTGCAAGCGGTCAGAACAGAAAGCGAGCAGGCCGCCGCGCCGCCACCCCCCGTCATCGCCCGCCCGCAACCCAAGTTGATGCTGAATCGGGGCGAAGAACCGGTTGCGGCCCAGACCGTCCATCGCAGCGACGACAAGATCGGCCGCAACGATCCCTGCCCTTGCGGAAGCGGAAAGAAATACAAGAAGTGTCACGGAACGTGAAGAAAACAGTAGGCCCGGCCGCCAACCCCTTCCTATCGGCTTTTCCACCTGATCTCGCCTTGACTTAGCGCGCTCCCGAAGGCTACTCTACGCCACTTTTGGCCCGCGAACGGGCGCGGGTGGGGTATTCCCTTCACTCTTCGCTCTTTTTTTCGTGCTTTGTCAGCGACAAAGGGAACCGTTCATGACCATTGGGCACCCTGAACTCGTCGCCGCCATCGCGTCCGAGATCATCTCCTCCGGACCAATACCCTTCGTCCGTTTTATGGAGCTCGCGCTCTATCACCCGAAGTACGGCTACTACATGCGCCCGCCGGAATCCGGAACCGAGCGGATCGGCTGGTCGGGTGATTTCTATACGAGTTCCGACGTCGATCCGATCCTTGGGCAGGCCCTCGCCAAACAAGCATCGCAGATCGATGTGCTGCTGGGCTCGCCGACCCCCTTTTCCGTCGTCGAGATGGGTCCGGGGAAGGGCTTGCTGGCTCGTGATTTCCTCACATCGATTGAGAGTGAGCACCCGGAACTCAGCCGGCGGCTTCGCTACGTGTTAATCGAGCGCAGCCCTGCCATGCGCGCCTTACAGCAACAGCAATTGAAGCCCTGGCTCGACCAGGCCGGTCGCGTCATTTGGCTCGAAGACTTGACGAGTCTTGCACCGTCGAGTGTGACCGGCCTGATGTTCAGCAATGAATTGCCGGACGCCTTCCCGGTCCACCGTATTCAGATGGTCAAGACCGAGGCCCAAGAAATCTTTGTGGATTACCAGGACGGCCGGTTCGTCGAATGCCTGAAGCCGCTGTCACACCCCGGGTTACAGGAATACCTTCAACGGCTGCGGCTCAAGCTCCCGGACGGCTATCGGACAGAAATCAATTTGCAGGCGGTCGACTGGATGCGGCGGGTGGCGGAGAGCCTCCGGCGCGGCGTGGTGATTACGATCGATTACGGTCATTCGGCCCAAGACCTCTACGGCCCCGATCGATCACAGGGGACGTTTCTCTGCTACTTCTCGCAGTTGACGTCGGAGGATCCCTATACGAGGGTGGGCCTTCAAGACATGACCGCGCACGTGGACTTCACGAGTTTGGCAACAGTGGGGGAAGAAGCCGGTTTATCCGTGACGGGGTTCACCAATCAGATGAGTTTCCTGATGGGGCTCGGCGTGGAGGACATGATGGGCCGGTTGGAGCCGGAAAGCCCGCAGTTCAGGGCAGCGATCCATCTGCTAAAGCCCGAGGGAATGGGCCGTACTTTCAAGATTCTCGTGCAGCACAAAGGGATCGAGCGACCGGAGCTCGCCGGGTTGGCGTTCAAACCGTTTTTCGGGTCGGCGCTGAGCCGGCACGCAGCGGTGTAACGGACGAGGAATCTCATGGGCAGCGAATCAGCTCCATTGAATTATCTGCCGATCCTCCTTTTTATCGGCATCGCCATCGTCTTCGGCGCCGTGTCGCTTCTCGCCGGCTGGTTCGTGAGGCCCAGCCGTCCGTACCGCGCCAAGCTGAATCCCTACGAGAGTGGCAGCCCGCTGTTTTCCGACGCGCGCATCCAGATCCCGATGCGGTACTACATCATCGCGATGCTGTTCGTTATCTTCGACATCGAAGTTATTTTCATCATCCCCTGGGCGGTGCGCTTTCAATCGCTCGGCCTGCTGGGCCTGGTCGAGATGCTGGTGTTCATCACGATTCTGCTGGTGGGGTTCTGGTATGCCTGGAAGAAGGGGGCGTTAGAATGGGATTGAGCGAGTCCTGTCACCGGTCTGAATGCCCGGCTGGCTTCGCACCCCGCTCGGTGTGGGGACCCCGCTCCAGGCGGCCGGGCATTGAGACCGGTGCCACCCGCCAATCCATTTCTCGGATGGGAAAGGGGAACTGAGAAGAAGATGAGTTTTTTGGAAAGACAGTTCGAGGCAAACATCATCACGACGAATCTGGATGCGGTCGTGAACTGGGCGCGGAAGTCGGCCTTGTGGCCGATGACCTTCGGTCTGGCCTGCTGCGCGATCGAAATGATCGCCAGCGTGTCTTCCCGCTATGACCTTGACCGATTCGGCGCCGGTGTGTTCCGTGCCTCGCCTCGGCAGTCGGACCTGATGATCGTGGCAGGCACCGTCTCCCGCAAGATGGCTCCGGTGATCCGCCGCATCTACGATCAAATGCCGGAACCGCGCTACGTGATTTCGATGGGATCCTGCGCGACATCGGGAAACCACTACAACAGCTACGCGGTGGTGCAGGGCGTCGATCAGATCGTCCCGGTCGATGTCTATGTGCCGGGCTGCCCGCCTCGGCCCGAAGCGTTGATGGACGGCTTGCTGAAGTTGCAGGAAAAAATCCAGCGCGAAAAGGTGTTCGTGAAATAAGAACGGCAAGAGGCCATAGGCGAGGGGCGAGCGGTAGGACTCTGACTGGTTGCCCATTACCTCGTGCTACTAGCCTGGGCATAAGACAATGCAACCTCTGATCGAAACCTTGATGAAGAAATTCCCCCTGGCGGTGCTGTCCGTCGAAGCGGATACGGCGAGGTCCGAGGTGTCGATCCGCGTGGCCGCCGATCATCTTATTGAGCTAGCCACGTTTCTTCACGATGCACCGGATGCCTCGTTCAACCATCTTACGGATATCTGTTCGGTGGACTATCCGGAGGACCAGCAACGGTTCGAAGTGGTGTATCACCTGCATTCGCTCCCTCACCGGCGCCGCCTGCGCCTCAAGGCCCGCGTCTCGGAGGACAATCCGTCCATCGCCTCCGTCACCGGCATCTGGAAAGGCGCTGAATTCCTGGAACGGGAAGTCTACGACATGATGGGCATTACGTTTTCCGGCCACCCGGATCTCCGGCGAATCTTGATGCCGGAGGATTATGCAGAAGGCTACCCTTTGCGAAAAGACTTCCCGACGGAAGGCCGCGGCTGGCGCAGCCAGTTCGACTTTATCCCCCGTTTGGACGAACCGCCGGGGGAAGCCGCAGGGAGCGAAATCCCCGAGGAACAGAAAGAGGCATTTCGGGCTGAACCGTCAGGTTCCCGCCGCCGCGAGGAACTTCTCCTCAACATGGGGCCACAGCACCCCAGTACCCACGGCGTGCTGCGCGTCGTACTCGAACTCGACGGCGAACGAATTGTGAAGGCGACGCCCGACCTCGGTTACCTGCATCGAGGTGTGGAAAAACTTTCCGAGGGCCTGGCCTACATGCAGATCATCCCCCACACGGACCGGCTCGACTACGTCTGCGCGATGGCCAACAACTACGCCTATGTGCGCGCAGTCGAAAAATTGCTGGGCATCACGATCCCGGAACGGGCCGAGTACATCCGGACGATCGTCGCGGAGATGCAGCGGATTATCGGTCATCTTTTCTGGCTGGGGACCCAGGCCTTGGACATCGGCGCGATGACGGTGTTCTTCTGGACATTCCGTGAACGGGAAATCCTGCTCGACATGTTCGAGAAACTCTGCGGGGCGCGACTGACGTTGAATTACTACCGCATCGGAGGTGTCGACAGCGATTTCACGCCCGACCTGGTCCTGAGGCTCAAGACATTCCTCGACACCTTCTCCGATAAGGTGAAGGAGTATGACTCGCTGATCGCCTCGAATCGGATCTGGCTCGGCCGCACCAAGAACGTCGCGGTCATCTCGGCCGAGGATGCCATCAATTTCGGCTGCACCGGACCGGTTTTGCGCGGTTCAGGCGTGGCCTACGACATACGCAAAGAGGAACCGTATGGGGCCTACGACAAGGTCGACTGGGAAGTGCCGGTCGGCAAGAACGGAGACACCTACGATCGCTATTGGATTCGCATGGAGGAGATGCGGCAAAGCGCCCGGATCATCAAACAATGCCTGGATCAGATGCCTCAGGGCCCCATCATCGCGGATGCGCCCCAGTATATTCCTCCGCCGAAGCAGCATGTCATGCGCGACATGGAAAGTCTGATTCACCATTTCATTATTTTCACCCAGGGCTTGAAGCCGCCGAAGGCGGAAACCTACTGCGCAACCGAGGCCCCGAAAGGCGAGTTGGGATTCTTCATTGTCAGTGACGGTAGCGCCCGTCCTTATCGATTGAAGATCCGCTCGCCTTCGTTCGTCCACATGGGCGCCTTCGATCATATGGCCCGGGGCTATTTGATCTCCGACATCATCACGATCTTCGGCACATACGACATCGTGATGGGGGAATGTGACCGATGAAGCCTAGGAGCCAGGTGTCCGCAGTGCTCGCAGAACGCGCGCCTCAGAAGGCCTCGTTCGACGCGCGCACATTGGGACACACTGGCTCGAGCCTCATCATCTTGGGGTAGCGGGGAAAATGCTGAAAGAAAAGTATCAGAAAGAAATCGACGAATTACTGAGCCGTTATCCGGTGAAGCGGTCGGCATTGATTCCACTGCTGTATCTGGCGCAGCAGGAGAACGGCTATATCACCGAAGCGGCGATGATTGAGATCGCCGGCCTCCTGAAGTTGACGCCGCCTCAGGTGTACGAAACCGCAACCTTTTACACGATGCTGAATCTCAAGAAGGTGGGCCGGTTTCACATTCAGGTGTGCAAGTCGCTGATGTGCGCGCTGGTGGGATCAGACACCGTCATCGGTTGGATCAAGACCAAGGTCGGCATCGGCCCGGGAGAGACCACCCCGGACGGGCTCTTCACGCTGACGGCGGTGGAATGTCTCGCCGCCTGCGGCACCGGCCCTATGATGCAGATCAACGACGACTATTACGAACGGCTGACGGAAGAGAAAGTCGACCGGATTCTGGCCGACCTCAAGTCGACCGGAACCAGCTCACTGAAGTCGGGCCCGTTTATGTGGCCGGAACCAGTAAATGCCGTGAGGCGTGAAACGTAAGGCGTAAGGGGGAAGCAGTCCTCTGGGCTTCGCCTAACGCCTCACGCCTGACCCCTAACGAGAGAAAAATGCCGAAGCACGAACCGGTACTTCTCAAGAACATGTCGCAGCCTGGTTATACTGGCTCGCTCGCGGATTACGAGAAAACGGGCGGCTACCAGGCGTTGCGGAAGGTCCTGGGCAAGGTTGCCCCGGGCGATGTCACGCAATTGGTCATCAAGTCGGGGCTTCGGGGCCGCGGAGGCGCCGGCTTCCCGACCGGCGTGAAGTGGGGATTCCTCCCCAAGGATTATCAGGGCCCCCGCTACCTCTGCTGTAATGCCGACGAGAGCGAGCCCGGCACCTTTAAAGACCGGCAGCTCATCGAGCGGGATCCCCATCAGATGCTCGAAGGGATCGTATTGGCCTGCTATGCCATCGGAGCAGAATCCGCCTACATCTATATTCGCGGCGAATTCGTACTGGGCGCACAAATTCTGGACCGAGCCATCGGCGAAGCACGCGCGACGGGCTATATCGGGAAGAATATTCTCGGGACCGGCGTCAACGTGGACGTATGGGTCCACCGCGGAGCCGGCGCCTATATTTGCGGAGAAGAAACAGCCCTGTTGGAATCGCTAGAAGGCAAACGCGGACTTCCTCGTGTGAAGCCGCCGTTTCCCGCCACGCACGGCCTCTATAACAAGCCGACGGTGGTCAACAATGTGGAGACGCTTGCGAACCTTCCTCACATCATCAACCGGGGACCCGAATGGTTCGCCGCGATCGGGTCCCCGCCCAAGAGCACCGGGACGCGCATCTTTTGTGTGAGCGGGCACGTCAAGCGGCCCGGGAATTATGAAGTGCCGATGGGCATTCCTTTCCGGGAATTGATCTATGAGCATGCCGGCGGCATGCGGGGGGAAAAGCCGTTGAAGGCCTTCATTCCCGGCGGTGCCTCGGCGCCGTTCCTGACGCTGGATCATCTGGACGTGAAATTGGATTTCGAATCGGTCGCGGCGGCCGGTTCGATGCTGGGATCTGGCGGTGTGACGGTGATGGAAGAAGGCACGAGCATGGTCTGGGCAGCACTGCGCCTGATGGAATTTTTCTACCACGAGTCGTGCGGGAAATGCACCCCATGTCGTGAGGGCACTTCCTGGCTCGTGCAGACCATGCGTCGGATCGTGGCCAAGCGAGGCCAGGCGCAAGACCTTGAAACACTGACCGATCTATGCAAGAACATCGCGGGGCGGACGGTTTGCGCATTCGGTGACGCCGCGATCGCCCCGATCCAGAGCACGCTGAAACATTGGCGGCACGAATACATTGCACTGATTTATGAGGCGGAAGCAGCCAAACTGCTCCGACCTGAACCGGCGTTGAAGCGACATTGACCATGGCAGGCAACACGGCCGAAACGGTACGTTTGACAATCGACGGCATTCCGATCACGGTGCCGAAAGGCACGCTCGTGATCGAAGCGGCCCGGCGCGTCGGTGTCATGATCCCGCATTTCTGTTACCACCCGAAACTGAAGCCGGACGCCAACTGCCGCATGTGCCTGGTTGAAGTCGAGAAGATGCCAAAGCTCCAGACCTCTTGCAGCACCGTGGCAACGGAAGGCATGGCGGTTCGAACGGCGACGACGGTGGTGAATGACGCCCACAAGTCGGTGCTCGAGTTTATTCTGGCCAACCATCCGTTGGATTGCCCCGTCTGCGATCAAGGTGGCCGTTGCGACCTGCAGGATTTTTCACATCAATATACCCCGACCACCAGCCGCTTCGTCGAAACGAAACGCATTTTTCAGAAAGAGTACTTCAGCCCCCTCATCGAAACGCAGATGAATCGTTGCGTGCAGTGCCTGCGCTGCGTCCGCTACTGCGATGAAGTGATGGACGTGAAGGCCCTGGCGCCGGCCGGGCGGGGCACGATGACCGAGATCAAGCACTTCACAACACACCAATTGGACTGTGAATTCTGCGGAGGCTGCATCCAGATCTGCCCGGTCGGAGCCATCACCAGCCGCTTGGATATGTACGAGTACCGGCCATGGATGCTGAAGCGTGCCGACACGGTCTGCCAGTATTGCGGCGACGGTTGTCAGATCACGGTCCAAACGAAGGATAACGAGCTGATCGAAGTCATGTCCGCTCAGGGAGCCGGACGGAACAACGGGGACCTGTGCGCAAGGGGATTCTTTGGATACCACGCCGCCGCCCATCCGGATCGCTTGACCAAACCACTCATCAGGCGCAACGGCACCCTTGTGGAAGCGACCTGGGAAGAAGCATTGGAATACACCGCGCAGCAGATCGCCAGGCTCAAGACCAGCCATGGCGGTCAGGCCTTGGGCGGATTGATCTCCAGCCGATGCACGAACGAGGATCTGTATCTATTCCAAAAACTCATGCGCACCGCCATCGGAACGAACAACCTCGACAGCAGCGCGCGTTACGGATACCTCAACGCGGTGCAGGCGATGCGACGCATACAGGGGACGCATCGCTGGACCGTCACGTTCGAAGACATCACCCAAGCCGATGTCCTCTTATTGGTAGGCACCAGCATCACTGAAGCCAATCCCATTGCTGGACTCAAAGTCAAAGAGGCCGTCAAGAAACATCGGGCGCGCCTCTTCACCGTTGAATCGATCCAGCCGGCCGTCGACACGATCAGCAATATCACGAACCTGGCCGAGCTGCATGTCTGCGTCCCGCCGGCACAATATGATCGAGCGATCTTGGGATTGCTCAAAGCTGTCGTCGAAGGCCAGCAGGTTGATCAGACAGTCCAGAAGCACTCGTCCGAATTCGTGACGGCAGTCTCGCAAGCACTTGCACAGTTGTCTTGGCCGGATATCGAGACCGTTACAGGAACCACTCGTGAGACGTTCGTTCAGATTGCTGCCGGGATCGCCAAGGGCCGTCGCGTCATCGTGCTCACCGGCCAAGACCTGTTGCGAAGTGCCGGCGGTTATGGCGTCTGCCTCAACCTCCTCGATCTCCTGCTGCTCACGGGAAAATTGACAGACTCCGGCTGCGGCTTTGCCCCCCTGACCGAAGAAAATAACGAACAAGGCGCCGTGGAAATGGGGGCCGTAGCGGAACTCCTTCCGGGCGCCTTGGATGTCACGAACCAGGAAGCCCGCGCGCAGATGGGGTGCGCCTGGAAAACCGACCTTCCTCTAGCAGCAGGCGCCACGCTCGTCGAGATGATTGATCGTGCCCATTCAGGTCTCCTGAAGGGGATGCTTGTGGTCGGAGAAAACCCGGTTGGAAGCTTGCCGCCTCATCTGGAAGTCAGCGAGGCTCTTCGGAAGCTGGAATTCTTGGTCTGCCAGGAGTTATTCCTCACCGAGACCGCCTCCTTGGCCCATGTCGTCCTGCCTGCTGCCTCTTCGCTGGAGAAGGCCGGGACCTTCACCAATGAGGAAGGCCATGTTCAGGCGGTTCGCCCCGCGATCGAACCGATTGGAGAGAGTCGACCTGACTGGGAAATTCTCTCGGCCATCTCGATGCTCTTGGGTGCTCCGCGCGATTATGGGGATGCGAAGGAACTCCTTACTGAGATCCGCAGCGTGGTCCCCGGATACGGATTGCTCGGACCGGCACCGATTCCGCCGAAAGTCGATCGGGCTGCGATCGAGCGTTATGTCACAGGGGGGTATCGCCAGGACCTCGCCGCTCGCTATACTCTGGCCCCTCAGGCCATGCCCGCAGAGGGAACGCTGGGTTTGAGATTGGTCCAGAGCCTGTTCCATTCGGGAAAATTCTCGACCCGTTCGAAAGGCTTGATTCAGATCGAAGCGAAGGGTGCCTTGCGAATCAATCCCGGGGATGCGGCGCGCTTGACGCTCGTCGACGGCGATCGCGTCCGGCTCTCCAATCAGCGCGGCGGCCTGAAGACGACGGTGAAGCTGCTGGAACGGGTACCGCAAGGGGCGCTCTGGTTTCCCGATCACTTTGCACAGGAGGCGGCCAACCTCTTTGAATGTGCGATCGACCCTCATACGAAAGTGCCATCGATACGAGTGACCGCGGTCTCCATGGTCAAGATCACATGAGCCAATGGCTACACATCCACCATTCACTTGTTATCCGGGAGCGTTGTCGTGACTGAATTAAGCTTGCGACTTGCAGTGTCACTCGCCCAAATTGCGGCGGTCATGGGCGTTGTGATGTTGACGGTCATGATCCTGACCCTCGCCGAGCGAAAGGTCCTCGGCTGGATGCAGGACCGCATGGGCCCGATGGAGGTCGGTCCCTACGGCATCCTGCAGCCGATCGCCGACGGCTTGAAACTGTTTTTCAAGGAGGACATCGTCCCGTCTGGCGCGAATAAGTTCATGTTCAGCCTGGCGCCGATCCTCGCGATGGTCCCGGCCCTGATCGGATTTGCCGTCATTCCATTCGGACCCAGTCACAAGTTCGAGGCCTTCGGAATCACAGTCGAACCATTCGTGATCAGCGACATTAATATCGGCATCCTCTACATCCTGGCCTTCGCCTCCATCGGTGCCTACGGCATCATCCTCGGCGGCTGGGCTTCGAACAGCAAGTATTCCTTGTTGGGAGGCCTGCGTTCTGCCGCTCAAGTCATCAGCTACGAATTGAACGTCGGCCTGGCCATTGTCGGCGTGCTGATCCTCGCCGG
>DATGEA010000186.1:0-4346 GCA_035310605.1 Nitrospira sp.
CTTGTTCTGGCGGTCGAACTCTTTCACCACCTGCTCCGTCACATCCAATGCCGGCTGGTGATAGATGACGACCTTCATGACCGCGTCGTTTCCCTTGTCGATGATCGCGACGTATCCATCTTTTTGTGCGACGACCTGAGCCGCGTCTTTCACTTTCTTGGCATACTCGGTGACCGTTTCCCTCTGTTTCTGCTGAATTTCTCGATTGAAGTCCGCCAACCGGCGCTGATACGCCTCCAGCTTCGCCTGGAACTGTGCTTGTTTTTCCTGTTTGGCTGTCTCACTCAACTTGTCGTCTTGAATCGATTGTTCCAGTTCCTTCAGTTCCTGGTCGTCGGCATTGATAATCTTCTGCCTGGTCGCCGAATAGGCTTTCAAGTCCTCCAGAGCACGCTTCCCGGCCTTGGATTTCTCGATCACGACCTGCTGGTCCATGACCCCGACTCTCAGTGGGTCGGCCGCGAGCGCACCCGACACCATGACCGACCAGAGTGCCCCAAGACTCATCAGCCATACTATTCTGTTCTGTGTCATCGACATCCTCCTCTGCAACGCGCTCGCTCAGTCTCCGCTTCACGGATATTCACGATTGAATTCTTCGATCACCTGGTTCGTGATGTCCAGTTCGTCATCCCCGTAAATGGTCGGGCCGCCTTTTCCCTTGTCGATGATGACTTGAACCCCTTGCCGCTTGGCCACCTTCCGGACGACGGCCTCCACTTTATCACGGAACGCATCGAGCACTTCCTTTTGTTTTTCCTGGACTTCCCGATTCAATTCACCGGCTTTCTGCTGATACTCCGCCATACGCCGTCGGAACACCTGCTCCCGTTCGCTCTTAGCGGCCGGGCTGAGCACACTCGCCTGCTTGATAAAATCTTCCTCCATGCGACGCAACTCTTTCTCTTCGATCTCGATCAAAGCCTGGCGATTCTTCGAGAACGCGCTCAGGGAATCTTTGGCTTTCTTCCCAGCGTTGGAGTCGTTGAGGAGACGGGTCGGATCAACCAGGCCGATCTTTCCCTCGATCTTAGGCCCGGCCCCGGCGCAGCCTAAGGCACCGCAGACCCAGAGCGTCAACCCGATCGCCAGCAACAACCCCCGACCTGCCGCTTGAGTTTGCTTCACCACCCGACCTCTCCCGGCCTTTTAGAAGAGTGATCCAATCGTAAACTCGAACACGCCTTTTCGCTCACCCTCACGAGCATCCAGATTGATCCCGTAGGCCGCCCGCAACGGTCCGAAAGGCGAAATCCACCGGCCTTCAATACCGGCGGCCTTCCGGAGATTAAATGACAGGGACTCATTATCATCAAACCCTTTTCCAAAGTCGAAGAAGATCACGCCGTTGAGCTTCGCATCCTGGGAAATCGTAAAAATAAAGTCGTTGTTAAAGATCAGTTCTTTCGTGGCACCGAGCAAAGACTGACTCGGCGTGACCGGTCCCGCCTTACCGAACACAAAACCTCGCATTGTATTGATGCCACCGACAAAAAACCGCTCGGTCAGCGGAATGGGTTTATTGTTGATACCTTCCGTGGCGCCGTAACGAACCCGAACCGAGAAGCGCGTATCGTAAGGCAAGGGCGTATATTTGATCACGTCGAGATAGTATTTGTAAAAATTGTTCGTTCCGCCGAGGTAAGGCGTCCCCAGGTCAAACCCAACACTGGTCCGCCAGCCGGTTCGAGGATCCAGATAGTAGTCCCGCGTATCGCGGGCTAGCGAAGTGCGAAACCCTGTCGTGGTTTGATTGCCCAGCTGTCCGCAGATGAGGGGGAACAAATCGGGGCACAACCCCGGTTGAGGATCGCTGAAATTGAGTTGCTCGGCCATGAGACTGATACTCCCCGAGACATACTCCGACAGCCACCGGCCGAATGTGATGCTCGCGCCGGATTTCTTTTCGAAATAGGTGATGTAGTTCGTCATGCTGCGGTACACGTCGATCTGCATCGAGGTCAGGGAGTCGTTCAAGTAGGGATTTCGGAAGGTAATCAATCCGAGCGTTCTCTGCTGCCCCAACTGCCCTCGAATGCGCCCCATCCAGCCATTACCACCCAGGTTCCCCTCGGTAATATCGGCGATGGCCACCAACTTGTCCAGTGTGCTGAACCCGCCGCCGACGCTGAACTGGCCTGTCGGCTTCTCCTTCACGCGCACATTGAGATCGACTTTGTCGGGCTCGACCTGCTGCGGCAGAATTTCCACGGTCTCAAAGAAGTTCAGGTTGTTGAGACGCTGGAAGCTGCGTTTCAGCGAGGGCGTATCAATCACGTCCTGCTCGTCGACGCGAAGCTCGCGGCGGATGACGTTGTCCTTGGTCTTGTCGTTGCCGTTCACGTTGATTTGCCGGATCCGCATCATCTCCCCCTCTTTGATATTGAGGATGATGGTGGCGGTCCGCTGTTCCGTATTGGGGTTGACGTTGGGCGTTACATCGGCAAAGGCATAGCCTTTACTGCCGTACAGATCGGTCAACCGGCTAATTTCGTCGCGGATTTTTTGCCTCTGGAAGATCTCCCCCGGCTTGATCTTCAACTTCTCCCGGAGCTCCGGATCTTCGAACACCGTATTGCCGCGGAATCCCACTTCGGCGACGGTGAAAGGCTCTCCCTCGACGATGGCGTAGGTGACGATGAACCATTTCTTGTCTTCGCTGAGTTCGACGGAGGGCAGACCGACCTGCGCGTTGAGGTACCCCTTGTTGAGGAGCACCTCCCTGATGCGTTCAACGTCGTTGTTCATTTCCTCTCGTTTGAGGACGCCGGCATCGGAGAGAAAGGACGGAAGCTTCAATTGGGTGATCAACCCGTGCCAGGGGATCCATTCTCGCGTCGCCATGACCTTGAACACCTCGTCTTTGCTCGCAGCCCGCATGCCTTCGAAATTCACGACTTTGACCTTCGCTTTGTCTCCTTCTTTGACCAAAAATGTCAGGCGCTTGCGATCTTCATCCAAGGTCTGCACGACGGGAATCACTTGGCAATTGAAGAACCCTTCCTCCTGATAGGCGAGGCGAATTTTCTCGGCGCTCTCTTTCGCTTGCTGCTGGTCCAGAAAGGCCTGGCTCTTGATCGTAATCTTTTCCTTCAGCTTGTCGTCGCTCAACTCCTGATTCCCGTCGAACACGATCTCCGTAATAAACGGTTTCTCGCGGACCACAAACGCCAGGGCCATCCCCTGAGGACCCGATTCCGTCTCGACCTGCACGTCCTCAAAATAGCCGGTTTCGTAAAGGATCTTGATCTGCCCCCGAACGTTTTCCGGCGTATATGGATCGCCCGGCTTCAGGGTCAATCGCCCGGCGATCGCCGGCAACTCAATCTTCTTATTGCCTCGAATCTCGATCGACTTGACCGTCACCGCGGACGGTTGGGCCTTCGCCTCAGACATCGGCACAGCCCCGCAGACCGCCACAACGAGCATCGCCAGTAACCATCGCAGCCACTGTAAGGACGACACCCCCTTCACCAGTTCAGCGCTCCGGAAACGACTGCACGGTATACCAACACCATCCTCGTCCCTGCTCGGTTGTGACATGACGCCCTTCACCCGGAACCCCGGTGCGAACAACGCAAAACCGGAGCCGTCGATGACAGCGACGATGAAGGTTGTTGACGTGAGATGCCTGCGCGTTCCGCGCAGGCGCATCAGCCACGGGCCAGCGTGTGACAAACTGCCGGATTATATGGGGCAAGTATTTCAATGTAAAGCGATTTTGGTCCGAATCCTTCGCTCGAGATGAGCCTTCCGGAGACCGTCGATTCCTTGACTTCACCTACCCCTTCACATAGTATCCCCTTATGTCGCGCGCAGAAGTTCGCAAAGCGATCATCCCCGCCGCCGGTCTCGGCACCAGGTTCCTTCCCGCAACAAAAGCTTCACCGAAAGAGATGTTGCCGCTCGTCGACAAGCCGTTGATCCAATACGCGGTGGAAGAAGCGGTCGCGTCCGGGATCGAAGACATCATTGTCATTACGGGACGCGGTAAGCGGGCCATCGAAGACCATTTCGATCGTTCGGTTGAATTGGAAGAAAATCTCAAGGGGAACGGCAAGGCTCAGTTGCTCAGTCAGATCAGGCACATTTCAAACCTCGCGAATTTTTGTTACGTGCGCCAGTCGGAACCGCTCGGCCTGGGACATGCTGTGCTCTGCGCCCAGCACCTGATCGGGGACGAACCGTTTGCCGTGATGCTGGGGGATGAAATCATCGATGCGCCGGTTCCCGGTCTCGCTCAGTTGATTCATATCTACAAGAAGCGCCGTGGAGCAGTCCTCGGAATCCAGGAGGTCCCGCATCAGGAGGTCAACCGCTACGGCATCATTTCGCCACATCGGGTC
>DATGEA010000187.1:0-16050 GCA_035310605.1 Nitrospira sp.
GTCTGGCTCCAACTGCGGCAGGGGGTTCGGGCTGAGCTTGAGAAGGTGGTCAAGGACTACCTCCATTATAGGCGAGATACCCAGCCGCTGACGATGCCCAGCGCCGGGTGCGTGTTCAAGAATCCGCCGGGTGACTCTGCCGGCCGTCTCGTTGAAGCGGCGGGGTTGAAGGGACTGCGTGTCGGCGACGCGGAAGTGTCGCCGAAGCATGGAAACTTCATCGTGAACCGTGGGCATGCACGGGCTGCCGACGTGCTGGCACTGATTGGAAAAGTGCGGCGCCTGATCAAGCAGCAGACGGGCGTGCGATTGGACCTCGAACTCAAAATTGTCGGTGAGGCGTAACACATTATGGCGGATCGACCGCTCCTGACCCAGGCTCGTATCGGCGTCCTGATGGGAGGGCAATCGTCCGAACGCGACGTGTCATTGCGTACCGGTGCGGCTGTGCACCGTGCGTTGTGCCGCCGGGGCTATGACGCCGTCACGATCGATGTCGGGCCGACGCTGAGCCGCGATTTGCAGGATCAGAAGATCGCG
The DNA here is from genome assembly GCA_035310605.1 of Nitrospira sp. GTDB lineage: Bacteria > Nitrospirota > Nitrospiria > Nitrospirales > Nitrospiraceae > Nitrospira_C. The sequence goes on from DATGEA010000187.1 coordinate 541, forward strand.
ATCGCCTTCCTGGCGTTGCACGGACCCGGAGGCGAAGACGGCTCCATGCAGGGATTCCTCGAAACCCTGAGGATTCCCTATACCGGGTCCGGCATTCAAGCGAGCGCGGTCGGCATGCATAAGGTGACGACGAAAACAATTATTGCGGCCCACGGCATTCCGGTTCCTGCCGGGACGGTCATCAAACGAGGTGAAAAGATTTCAAGCGCGCACGTTTTGCGGGTGACGAAATTACGTTGGCCGGCGGTGGTGAAACCGGCGTCGGAAGGATCGACGATCGGCGTGACCATTGTGAGAAAGCCGTCCCAGTGGAACGATGCGCTGGCCCTGGCGCATCGGTACGATTGCGATGCGATGGTGGAGGCCTATATCCCGGGTCATGAGGTGACAGTGTCGCTGCTCGGCCGTCAGGGTGAGGCTCCGCTGGTACTGCCGGCTGTCGAAATTGTTGCGCCGGGCGGGTTCTATGATTTTTCGGCCAAGTATGAAAAGGGGAAAACGCAGTACCTCTGCCCGGCTCCGTTGTCGGCCCCCGTGACGAAAGAGATCCGCGCATTCGCGCTCCGGACGTATGAGGTATTGGGATGCGCCGGAGCGGCCCGCGTGGATTTTCGCATTACGCCGCGCGGTCGTCCCTTCGTGCTGGAGATCAATACGGTGCCCGGCATGACGGAAACGAGTCTGCTGCCGATGGCGGCGGCGCAGGCGGGCATCGGCTACGAGGAACTGACCGAGCGGATTCTTGAATCGGCCGTGGCGAGAATCAAGGGGACGCGGAGCGCTGCATGAAACTCTCGTTTCGTACAAAGCGGGCCGAGTCTGCCGGCCATCGGGTGAACCAATGGAAAGGGTCGCGTGCCACGCTGGCGGCCGATCAGCGGCTGCAGGCGCGCCGGTCCAGGCAGGCCGCGAGATGCCGCACGGCGTTGCGTGTCACCGGATGGCTGGCCGGAACGGCCCTGGTCCTGTGGGCGGGCACGGCGGCGGTGCGCGCAATCGGTCCGGTGATTCACCGCGGGCTTGAGATTCGGGATGTGCGCGTCGAAGGCATTCATCAAGTGACGAGGCAGGACGTGCTTGATCGTCTGGCGTTGAAGCGGGGTCTCGCGCTTCATCAAGTCAGCCTGACCTATCTGGCGGAACGTCTGCAGGCCCATCCCTGGATCAAGGAGGCCACCGTCGAACGGCTTCCGCTGCACGAATTGCGCGTGACGATTGTGGAACGGAAGCCCGCGGCTATCGTCCGGACGGGGTCCGAACATACTCTGACCGATGAAGAAGGCGTCGTGCTTGCCCGCCTGGGCGGACGGGATGAAACCGCGTTGCCCCTGTTGACCGGACCGGACGCCAAAGCGTTGCACCAGGGTGATAAGCGCCTGCGTCAGACGATTCAGTCTTCGATCCAACTCGCCAAGGCGATGGCCCACTCAGTCGATGGCCGGGTAGAAATCGATATCAGCAATCCTGCCGGTCTGATCGCATCGGCGAAAGGTGTGCGCTTCCAGTTTGGAAGCGATGCGCTCCTCGAGCAATGGGACCGATTTACGAAAGTGAAAGCGGCATCGAAGATGATGACGTGGGAAGGCAAGAAGCGCGAGGGGAGCGAAGTGGATTTGCGTTATGACAACCGTGTCATTGTCAGAGAGAGGGGGTGAGGGCTGTGGCGAAACGAGATCAAATTCTCGTCGGCTTGGATATCGGCACCACGAAGATCTGCGCGATCGTGACGGAAGTGACCGAGGAAGGCCACCTCAACATCATCGGGGTGGGATCGAGTCCGTCCCGCGGGCTGCGCAAAGGGGTGGTGGTGGATATCGAGAGCACCGTCGAATCGATCAAAAAAGCGGTCGAGGAAGCGGAGCTCATGGCGGCGGTACAGATCAACTCTGTCTATACCGGCATCGCCGGAAGCCACATCTCCGCTGAGAACTGCAAAGGCGTCGTCGCCCTCAAGAAATCGGAAGTCACCCGCGACGATATTCAACGTGCGATCGAAAGCGCGAGGACGCTCGCGGTCATCCCTCACGAACGCAGGATCCTGCACGTGCTGCCCCGGGAGTTCATGGTGGACGGCCAGGAGGGCGTACGGGAACCGCTCGGCCTCTCCGGCAATCGCCTGGAAGTGAACGTCCATGTCATTACCGGCGCGGTTACGTCGGCACAGAACATCATCAAGAGCGTGAACCGGGCGGGGCTCGATGTCGTCGATATCATCCTGCAGCCGCTCGCCTCCAGCGAAGCGGTGCTCAGTCAGGAGGAGCGCGATCTTGGCGTGGCGATGGTGGATCTCGGCGGTGGCACGACCGATCTGGCGATTTTCCTCGATGGAAGCATCAGGCATTCCGCGGTGCTGCCCATCGGTGGACAGAATCTGACGAAGGATCTCGCCATCGGGCTTCTCACGTCGCAGACGGAAGCCGAGAAAATCAAGGTGCAGCACGGACTGGCGAGGACGGAGCTGGTCCAGGGGCATGAAACGGTGGAGGTGCCGTCGGTCGGAGACCGCCCTGCGCGAACGTTTTCGCGCCGCGACATCGCCGAGATTCTCGAACCGCGCGTTGAAGAAATGTTCGAGCTGGTCCGCCGTGAAATCGCACGCGCGGGTTACGAGGGCATGCTGGGCGCCGGCGTGGTCATTACGGGGGGAACCTCGTTATTGGACCGGATGCCGGACGCGGCCGAACATGTCCTCAACCTGCCGGCGCGACGCGGCGCTCCGACGGGCATCGGCGGCCTTCGAGACATCGTGAGCAACCCGATGCATGCCACCGGAGTGGGATTGTTGCTTCATGCGCGGCGTCATACGGAAGAGATGGCCATCGCCGGTCTTCGAAGCGGACGGCCGATCGGCAAGATGTTGGATCGAATGAAATCCTGGATGTTCGAGTTCTTTTAACCTTCGCGCGCGGCCTTGCCTCGCGCGACTTCTGCAAGGGAGGTGCCCTGATGTTCTCATTTCAAGAAGACGTCCTGTCTCCGGTCCACATCAAAGTCATCGGTGTCGGGGGAGCGGGATGCAATGCCGTCAATACGATGATCACTTCGGGATTGGCCCGCGTCGACTTTATCGCCGCGAATACCGATCTCCAGGCGCTGGATCGTTCGCGCGCCGCCTATAAAGTGCAGCTTGGCCCGGAACGGACCAGAGGGCTCGGGGCCGGGGCGAAACCGGAAATCGGAAAAGAATCCGCGCTGGAAAGCAAAGATCAAATCCGTGAATGCCTGGATGGTGCCGACATGGTGTTTGTCACGGCGGGGATGGGCGGTGGGACCGGAACCGGCGCCGCGCCGATTGTGGCCAGCATCGCCCGTGAGCTGGGGATCCTGACGGTCGGGGTGGTGACGAAGCCATTTTCCTACGAAGGGCATCGTCGGATGACCCATGCCGATGAAGGGATTCGCGACCTCAGACGGCACGTCGATACGCTCCTGGTGATTCCGAATCAGCGTCTCCTGGGAATCGTCGATAAGACGACGCCGTTGCTCGAGGCTTTTAAGGTGGCGGATGATGTGTTGCGTCAGGCCATTCAAGGCATTGCGGATGTCATCACGACAACCGGTCATGTGAACGTGGACTTTGCGGATGTCAGAACGGTTATGTCGCACACCGGACGTGCGGTCATGGGAATGGGTGTTTCACGCGGGACCAATCGCGCGATCGAAGCGGCCCAAAAGGCGATCTGCAGCCCCTTACTCGAAGAGGGCAGCGTCGAAGGCGCGCGCGGCGTCCTGCTCAATATCACCGGCGGACCCAACATGTCGTTGCATGAGATCGAAGAAGCGGCGTCCATCATTCAACAAACGGCTGATCCCGAAGCCAATATCATCGTCGGTCAGGTGATCAATCCGGACATGGGCGACGATCTGGTGGTGACGGTGATCGCCACCGGGTTCGAACGGGAGGAACCGTCCGCGCCCGTTGCGGTCGCGGCTGCGGTCAGAACGGCGCGCGCCACCCAACAAGTGTTGAACGGAGTCGGTGCGACGGTTGCGGAACGGTCCCACAAGGATCTCGACCGCCCTACGTTCCTCCGACGGATGGGAGAACCGCGCGAACCGATGGAGCGGGTGGCGGTGGTGGCTGATGATGAGTGGGATGTGCCGACGTTCCTCCGCAAACAGGCGGACTGACAAGAAGGACGTGATCGATCATGGGCGCATCGGTCATTACAGTGCCGGCATTTACCTCATCGCGCGACGGGGTCACGCATTTTTTCGGGACAAGAAGCCATGCCGAAACCGTGACCCTCGACGTCGGGATACCGGCGCGAACACCGGAGGCGCGGAGCCGGGGATGGTTGCTGTCCGTCAAGCAGGTGCACGGCACGGATGCGTTGGTGGTCGATCGTCCTCTGACCGAAGAGGACCGCTTCGAAGGCGGATGGGACGCACTGGTGACCGATCAGCCCGGCGTCACGGTGGCAGTCCGAACGGCTGATTGCGTGCCGGTCCTGGTCTATGATCGCCGTCGGAGAGCGGTTGCGGCCATTCATGCGGGGTGGCGCGGCGCGGTGGCGGGTATCGTTCCTCGGACCATCGAACTCATGGTTTCGCGCTTCAAATCCGTCGAGACTGATCTGCGTGTCAGCATCGGTCCATCGGCGGGGCCCTGCTGCTATGAAGTCGACGAGACGGTGCTAGCTCCCTTGCGGAGCGAACTGCCGGATTGGCAGGCCCTCCTGCGGGATCATCGCGGTTCGAAGGCCAGGCTGGATCTGAAGGCGCTGGTCCGCAGACAAGTAGCGCAACTCGGAATCAGGCCGGAGCACATTACGGGAGTCAATCTCTGCACGATCTGTCACGGCGATCTCTTCTATTCCTATCGGAGAGAGGGACGTGTGAATGGGACGATGCTCAGCGGAATCACTTTGTTGTCGCGTCGGTAGCCGTTGTCCCTGCGGTTTCGGTAGAATAGCCGCGCGACAGCGGACGGCGAGTTCTACGCGGCCAGCATGGATGCACAGTCGGGTGACTCAATCGGGGATCGGCTCACGCTCGTCCGCGGTCAGATCCGCCGGGCCATGCAGGCGGCCGGCCGTCCGGAAGGCAGCGTGCGGCTGGTCGCGGCGACAAAAACGGTCTCCGTCGAACGGATCCGTGAGGCCGTCGCAGCCGGGTTGATGCTGGCGGGCGAGAATCGCCTGCAAGAGGCGCTGCCCAAGATCGAGGCCTTGCGGAGCGAACCGCTCAGATGGCACTTTATCGGTCAGTTGCAGCGTCGGAAAGCCCGTTCCGTGATCGGGGTCTTTGATCTGATTCACTCCGTCGACAGTCTTGAACTCGCTCAGGAGATCGATCGCCGCGCCGAAGCCGCCGGCCTGCGGCAGGATATTCTGCTGGAAGTGAACATCGGAGAAGAGGCGACGAAGGCCGGTTTCGACAGCAAAGAGCTTGAACGGGTGCTGCCGCAGTTGGGATCATTGATGCATGTGGCCGTGAAGGGATTGATGACGGTCCCGCCGCCGGTCAAAGAACCGGAGGAGGCGCGGACCTATTTCCGCCGTTTGCGGGAATTGGCGGCGACGTTGGCGCAACAGAGGATTCCCCGGATTTCCATGAACGAACTTTCGATGGGCATGTCGAACGATTATCCGGTGGCTATTGAAGAGGGCGCCACATTGGTGCGGATCGGCACGGCAATTTTCGGGGCGCGCCATGTCTAGTCCGATGGCGAAGAAGATTTCGTTTATCGGCGGAGGGCAGATGGCGGAGGCCATCATCGGGGGCCTTGTTGCAGGAGAGGTCTGCCGGCCCGACGCCCTGTGGGCGACGGATCCCATGGCCGCTCGGCGTGATCGATTGAAGAGTCAGTTCGGCGTGCGCGCCGGATCCGACAATCGCCAGGCCGTGTTATGGGCTGATGTCGTGATCCTGGCCGTGAAGCCGCAATCGATGGCGGATGTCTTGAAAGAAATCGGAGCCGATCTGAGTCGCGCGCTCGTCATGTCCATTGCGGCCGGCGTGACGATTCGTGCGATCGGTGAACAGGCCCCGGGGGCCAAAAGAATTGTCCGTGCCATGCCGAACACCCCTGCGCTGGTCCGCGAAGCCATGACGGCCCTGGCCTTCAGCAGCGGAATCTCCGAGGAGGACGTCCAAGTGGCCCGGACCATTTTCGAAGCGGTGGGCCGCGTGGTTCCTGTGGAAGAGCGGTTGATGGACGCCGTGACCGGATTGAGCGGAAGCGGACCCGCCTACGTGTTCCAGGCCATCGAAGCATTGGCGGACGGAGGTGTCAAGATGGGGTTGCCCCGTCAGACGGCGGAACTGCTGGCTGCGCAAACGGTGCTGGGAGCGGCGAAGTTGGTGCTTGAATCGGGGGAGCATCCGGCCAAGCTCAAGGACCGTGTGGCCTCGCCGGGTGGGACGACGATTGCCGGGCTTCATCAGCTTGAGCAGGGCGGGTTCCGTGCTACACTGATGGGGGCCGTCGAGGCCGCCACAAAACGCTCGCAGGAGTTGGGCCGCTGATGTTTGTCATGGGGAACGTGTTGCAGGGTGTGGCTACGGTGTTGGATACAGTGTTGTGGCTTTATATGTGGGTGATCATTGCCAGGGCCTTAATCTCCTGGGTCAATCCAGACCCCTGGAATCCGATCGTCCAATTTTTGGAACGGGTGACGGAGCCGGTCTTGTCGCCGATTCGCCGCTTGGTGGGGTTGAGAATGGGCATCGATCTCTCGCCGATCATCGCCATTCTGATCATCAGTTTTCTGCAGATTGCGCTCGTGAAGACACTCAGTGATCTCGCGCGCCAGATGAACTGACTTGTTGAAGGGGGACGCCATGAAGATTACACCGCTCGATATTCAGCAAATGGTGTTCAAGGTTGCCTTTCGCGGCTACGACAAGGACGAGGTCAATCGATTTCTCGAAGACCTTGCCGAAACGGTCGAAGAGTTGAATCGTGACAATGCGGTACAGCGGGAAAAGATCGTGTTCCTCGAACAGCAACTCACGGAACTGAAGCGGACCGAGGCGACACTCTCGAACACGCTGGTGTCGGCGCAGTCGTTGGCGGAAGATGTGAAGCGCAGCGCGCAGCGCGAGGCCGAACTCGTGGTGAAAGAAGCCGAGCTCAAGGCCGGTGAAATGATGCGCCAGGCCAGAGTGGAATTGGCGGATACCCAGCGCGATCTGTCGGCTCTGCAAAAACAAAGGCTGCTGATGGTTGAACGGCTGCGGGCGTCCCTGCGCACGTTCGAACGGATGTTGGAAGTGGAAGAGCAAGAGGCCTTCCAGGATGGTGCAGCGACTTCGGAGCACAAACTTGAGGGAGAGTCGAGCCCGGCCTTATAAGCGGCTCGAGTGCCCGGCCGTGCCGTTCTCGGTTGAGGTATTCGACAGTCTCACGGTGCGCCCTCTCGATGTCTGTTTTCCTGCGACTCATTCCAGCTTTTCCCTATGACAGTACCGGACGCGATTCAGGCGGCGATGGACCAGGCCGTCCAGGACGGCGTGTTCCCCGGCGCAGTTCTGGCTGTGCGGCTGGGCGGGGTGTGGCGTTGTCTTGCCCGGTCCGGCCGGCTGTCAACGGACCCTCCGGGCGAACCGGTTCAGCCCTCCACGATCTACGATCTCGCGTCTCTCACCAAGCCGCTGGCCACGGTGACGACCGTGCTCTTGCTGGTTCAAAGCGGGAAGCTCGCACTTGATACCCCCATCGAGAATATCTTGGTCGACCTGGGAGGAGCACCGATCGGCTCGGCCAGACTTCGTGATCTGCTGACCCATAGTGCAGGACTTCCCGGATGGAGGCCGCTCTACGAGCGGCTGGAAGCCAAAGGGATCCTGCCGGGCCGCACCGAGCCTGGTTCGACGGGAAAGGCTGTTCTGCGACTCATTCGAGATGAGCCGCTCATTTATGAACGAGGGACAAGAAGTCTCTATAGCGATCTAGGCTTCATGCTTTTGGGGCTGGCCGTCGAACGAGTCGGCGGCATGAGTCTGGACAAATACTTTGAAGAGACGGTGGCAGGCCCGCTTCATGCCCAGCCGCTGCTCTTCGTTCCGGCTGCATCGTCTCGGGCGGGCGCGCCTTCAGTTGACTGCTCGATGATTGCTCCCACGGAATGGGTTGAGGGGAGAGGACGATTATTGCGTGGCGACGTCCATGACGACAACGCTGCGGCGATGGGTGGAGTTGCGGGGCATGCCGGCCTGTTCGGCACGGCTGAAGCCGTGCTCGCCGTGTCGGGGGCCTGGCTTCAGGCACATTGCGGGCAACCGTCGATTCTAGACCGTGACCTCGTCCGTGAGTTCACCCGACAGTCGCAAGTACCGCAGTCGAGTTGGGCATTGGGATGGGATACGCCGACTGTGCCCTCTTCATCCGGGAGATATTTTTCAGCCCACTCGTTCGGGCATCTCGGCTATACCGGGACTTCTCTTTGGATCGACCCTCAGCGAGAATTGGAAGTAGCGCTTCTCTCGAATCGCGTGCATCCGAGCCGAAGGAACGAGAAGATCCGCGAATTTCGACCGTTGATTCACGATCTGGCGTATCGAGAGTTCGCGTCAGGAGGATAGGCAGGATTTATGACGGGTCCTGGTAATCGATCCAGGTTTCTTTCTCGGCGAGATATTTCGTGCCTTTGAAATTAGCCCTGGTTCTGAGGCGTCTGAAACCGAATGCGTGCAGCTTCCCGACCAGTTCCTTCACCGCGGCAGTGATCGTGGAGTGCGATTGGCCTTCGACGGTCAATGCTTCGTACATGACCTTGGCGGCATAACCGGTCGGGGTTCGATTGACAAGGACCGCACGATTAAAATACCGATCGCTTGGATCCATGCCTTCGATCTGATGCTTTTCAACCAGCCCTTCTTTCCTGAAAATCGATGCAAGGGAGCTCATCAACGCCTCCATGAGAACTCGCACCGGATGCCCGGTCGGGCTCAGTATAGGCGAGGTTCCAGGCCGACTGCAAGACATTGACATCGCCGCACAGGGCCTCCTATCATTTCGCCCTGGTCGTGGCGCAGGCCTCTCCATGCCGGCATGAATATCCCCAACAGTTTGACCATTCTTCGAATCCTTCTTATTCCCGTTTATATTGGCTTGCTGGTCTATGAACGGTTCGATCAGGCGTTGATCGTCCTGCTCGTGGCGGGAATTACTGATGCGCTGGATGGGACCATCGCGCGGGCCGCGAATCAACGGACACGACTCGGGGCCTTCTTAGACCCTCTCGCCGACAAACTTCTGCTGACCTCCGGGTTCATCACCCTTTCAACCATCCACTTGATCCCATCCTGGGTCACGATTGTGGTCGTCAGTCGGGATGCGATACTGTTGCTGGGGACGGCCGTGGCTCAGTTCACCGAGTCCCACATTAATATTGCTCCGACGTTTCTCGGAAAGGGGACTACCTTCCTGCAATTGTCCTATGTTCTGCTCGTCATATTCTTCAGTTCGCACCAGGTGGATCTCGGATTGCTGAGTCCGCTCTTGTTTGGCATGGTGGCCTTCACCGTCAGCTCCGGGTTTCATTATCTCTACCGCGGCTATCGCCACGCAGCGTCTTCCAGCTCCTGATTGTTCCTCCCGCAACAGTTCTGAGTAGTGGGACTGTTTCGCGCGGATTGTGCATTTGTTTGACAGGTTTTGGGGTCGCCAGTAGACTCGCCTGGTAAGTAATTCTGACGACAAACCTGGCCGATTGCCGGCCGTATTGAAGGGTGAGCGTGACGTATGGCGACATTTGCATATGTCGGGCGGACAAGGTCCGGGGCAGTAAAGAAGGGCGAACTGAACGCCAGGAGCAAGGATGAGGCCGTCGACCAGCTCCGCAAGCAAAGTGTCGTCGTCACCAGCCTGGAGGAGAAATCGGGTAAAGGTGGGTTCAGTCTTAGTTTCGGCTCCGGTCTGACGGATAAAGATCTCGTCGTCTTTACCAGACAATTCGGCACCATGATCAACGCCGGCCTTCCGCTTGTGCAGTGTCTCGAAATTCTTTCCACACAGTCTGAAAACAAGGTTCTACGTGAAACGGTCGGCGAGGTGAAGGGCCAAGTGGAAGGTGGGTCAACCTTTTCAGATGCCCTCCGACGGCATCCAAAAGTGTTTGACGACTTGTATGTGAACATGGTGCATGCCGGAGAGGTCGGCGGGTTGCTCGATACGATTTTGACCAGACTGGCCAAGCACATCGAAAAGGCTATGAAACTAAAAGGGCAGATCAAGTCGGCCATGATCTACCCCTCAGCTATTCTCGGTGTCGCTGGAATCGTGATTACTGTCTTGATGATCTGGGTCATCCCGATTTTTGCGAAAATGTTCGATGAGTTATCGAACGGTAAGGTCGGCTTGCCCGCGCCGACCCAGCTTGTCATCAATGTCAGCAACGCCTTCCAGTCATATTGGTATATCGTGGGCGGGATTCTTATGGGATGCGTCATGGCGGTGAAGAAATACTATGCGACACCAAAAGGGAGAATGGCGATCGATAAGTTTCTGCTCAAGACGCCCGTATTTGGGGATCTCATCCGGAAAGCTTCCGTGGCGAAATTTACTCGTACGCTCGGGACCTTGCTCTCAAGCGGTGTCCCGCTCCTCGACGGACTCACCATTTGTGCAAAGACCTCTGGAAACAAGGTCATCGAAGAGGCATTGCTGAACGCTCGTATAAGCATCAGCGGCGGGAAGACTATTGCCGATCCACTTACGCAGAGCCAGGTGTTCCCCAAGATGGTGACGCACATGATTGCGGTCGGAGAATCCACCGGCGCGCTTGATGCCATGTTGGGGAAGATCGCCGATTTCTACGAGGACGAAGTCGATCAGGCCGTTGCCTCGCTGACGTCATTGCTCGAACCGGTGATGATGGTGTTCCTAGGCGTGGTGATCGGCTTCATTGTGATCGCGATGTATCTGCCTATTTTCCAGATGGCGTCAGCGATAGGCTAGGGGTGTACTCCTGAACGATTTGCTCGTGGAGGTAAAGGACGGTCCTGTTTGTTCACGCGTTTCCGCAGGGATCACATTCTCGTTCAGAGGGGGCGCGATATTTTTTGAGTCAGCCGAGCTAAGCCTATCTGACCAATTCGATATCGAGGTGGGATGACGCTGCCTCTCGCAATACCTCGTTTCATGCACCGGTCACGTCCCAGCCGTCACACTTCATGAGTGCGGTACGAACACGCCTTCATTGGATGATGGGGCTTCGGGTGACGATTGTCACCTTGATGCTGGGTTTCTCGCTCGTGTTTGAGGCGACAAAGGGCGAACGGGTTGAGACGTTCTATGCATTGATCACTCTCACCTATGCGCTGACGATTCCTTCCGCACTCCTCCTTCGACATCTCGGCACTCCGGTCGCACTTACTGCTTTCTTCTGGACGCAGGTCGGTTTCGATTTATTGCTGGAAACGGTACTGGTAGCGCGAACGGGCGGGATCGAAAGTCCCTTTGCGGTTCTCTACATCATCACGGTTACAGTCGCGAGTCTGCTCCCGTATCGGCGCGTCGGGCTCCTAGCCGCCTGCGGGTGCATCATCTTGTTCGGCCTCGTGACGAACATCCAGCTTTACGGGTTTATCGAAAGCTGGGGATGGCTCCAGCACAGTCACCTGACGGAGTTTGAGACGTTCCAAACCTTCGGCGTCTATGCCCTGGCGCTTCTGGTTGTCGGGCTGCTCAGCGGAACGTTGGCGGATCAGCTTCAGCAAGCCGATCGGTCGTTGCGGGAGAAAGAGCAGGGACTCACTCGACTCCAGGCCTTTCACGAAAACATCGTGCAGAGTATCAGCAGCGGTGTGTTCACGGCGGACGGGAGAGGAGCCATCACGTCGTTTAACCCGGCCGCGCAAGAAGTGACGGGCTATGCGCTAGGCCAGGTCCTCGGCCGTCCCTGGCGCGAACTCTTCAATTGGCATCCCAGCCAACCATCGGATGACCCCATATCCGGTGCGCTCACGGCCATGAAACGATTTGAAGTGGAATGCAAGGGTGCAAACGGCAATCGGCTTGTGCTCGGGATGACGGTATCTCCCCTGCACGAACAGGGAGAACAGCCGGGCCTGGTCGGCGTTTTCAAAGATCTCACCCAGATCAGGGAGCTCGAAGAGCAAATGCGTCGTAAAGAGTGGTTGGCGAATCTCGGGGAGATGTCCGCCGGGATGGCGCATGAAATCCGGAACCCGTTGGGGGCTTTGGCCGGTGCGATGCAAATGTTACGGAAGGAGGCGGCTGCCGACGAGACCGACCGACATCTCATGGACATCGCGATCAGGGAGGCGACCAGGCTGGATGCCATCATTACGGAATTCTTGCAGTATGCCAGGCCGCCGGCGCTCACCCTTGCCGAGCACGATATGAACAAAATTCTTGCCGAGACTCTCGATCTGGTACAACATGAAGCTCGATCACGCAAGAAGATTACCATCGTGACCTCGCTGGCCGGCGGCTCCCTCATGGCGCAAGTCGATCAGGACCAAATGCGGCAGGTGTGTTGGAACCTCGCGACGAACGCATTCGACGCGATGCCGGCCGGCGGGCAATTGACGATCACCACCGGCTGTCGTCATGTCGATGTCGGCGGTCGCAGGGGCGATGTGATCGAAATTGCGTTTCAGGATACGGGAGAAGGTATCGCGAAAGAGAACCTGGACAAAATATTCCTGCCGTTCTTTACGACGAAGAAGGAAGGATCCGGTTTGGGGCTGGCCGCGGTCCATCGCATCGTCGATCTTCACGGCGGTTGGATCAAGGTCGAAAGTCATCCGCATCAAGGGAGTCGCTTTGTAGTCTGTATGCCGCGTTCCGGGGATGACGGAGTGCGGTTGTGGCATGAGGGACGAACACCGTGGAAAAGATCCTAGTCGTTGATGACGAAAAGAGTCTGCGGGAAGTGATGAGCATCATGCTCAAACGCGCAGGGTATGCCGTGACGGAAGCGTCCGACGGCGAGGAAGCGATCGGCCAGGTCAACAAGGAAATATACGACCTTGTGATCACGGATCTTCGCATGCCGAAGGCGGATGGCATGGATGTGCTCAAAGCCGTGAAGTCCACATCGCCCGAGACGGTGGTGCTGGTGGTCACCGCGTTTGCGACGGCGGATTCGGCTGTGGAGGCGATGAAGCAGGGTGCCTACGACTACCTCACCAAGCCTTTCCAGGTCGATGAAGTGCAATTGATCATCAGGAATGCGCTCGAAAAGCGGCGGCTTTCGACGGAAAATATGCTGCTCAAGCGGGAGATGGCGAGCCAGTCGTCGTTCGCGCGGATCGTCGGACAAAGCGAGGCCATGCAGAAGGTTTTTGACGTGGTGCGCAAAGTGGCCGATGCCAAGAGCAACGTTCTGATCTGCGGCGAAAGCGGAACGGGCAAGGAACTCGTTGCGCGAGCCATCCATTACAACAGCGTGCGAAGCACCATGCCCTTTGTGGCAGTCAACTGCAGCGCCGTGCCGGAAACTCTGCTGGAAAGCGAACTCTTCGGCCATATGAAGGGATCATTCACGGGCGCCGTGGCGAACAAGGCCGGCCTGTTCGAAGTCGCCAACGGCGGAACCATCTTTCTCGACGAGATCGGCGACACGACGCCGACGATTCAAGTGAAATTACTGCGGGTAATTCAGGAGCGAGAATTTCGTCGCGTCGGCGGCAACCAGGACATAAAAGTTGACGTACGGATCATCGCGGCTACAAATCGGGACCTGGAAAAAGCGGTGGCTGACGGGTCCTTCCGCGAAGACCTGTACTACCGCCTTGATGTCATTCCCATTCGCCTTCCGCCGCTTCGTCTCCGAACAGGGGATATCCCTTTGTTGGTGAATCATTTTCTGGAAAAGTTTGCCCAGGAAAGCGGGAAGGCCGCACCGGTGCTCCAACCGGAAGCCGTGCACGTCCTCTTAGGACACGAATGGCGCGGCAATGTGCGCGAGTTGGAGAACTTGATCGAGCGGGTCGTGGCCTTTTCGACGGATGGGCCTGTTACCGAAAACGATGTTCGAGGGTGGCTCCATCATCCGGTGTCCCCGCAGCAGTCCCTGGGGGTTCCGACGGATCTTCCCGAGGATGGGCTGGATCTGGAGGGGCTCATCGATGGCATCGAAAAGGACCTGCTGCTGAAGGCGCTCGAACGGTCGAAGTGGGTGAAGAAAAAAGCGGCGCGTCTGTTGAAACTCAACACCAGGTCGTTCCGGTACCGGTTAGAAAAGTATGCTATAAAAGGAGGCCGTGACTAGGAGTACATTCGAATCGCCCCCGCCCCCTTCGTCCCTCGTGACGGTGTTTGCTCCCGCCAAAGTCAACGTGATCCTGCGCATCCTCGATCGCCGCCCCGACGGCTATCACAATCTTTGGTCGATCATGCAGACCGTGGCGCTCGAGGATGAGCTGCAAATTTCTCTCGCGCCTCACCGGCAAGATATTCTGCTTCGATGTGATACAGAACAGCTGGCGACGGACCGGAGCAACCTCGTGTATCGCGCCGCGGCTGCAGTGTTGGAACGCGCACAGCGGACGATCGGCCTGGAGATCCGCCTGGTGAAACGGATCCCGATGGGAGCCGGTCTCGGCGGAGGAAGCAGCGATGCCGCCGCCACCATTCTCGGCCTGAATCGACTCCTAGGGCTCGATTGGTCCGATGCTCAGATGGCCGAGGTGGGCCAGCCATTGGGGAGCGATGTGCCATTTTTTCTCTATGCCCCATCAGCGTTCGTGGAAGGCCGGGGAGAAACAGTCAAGCCTGTGACGGTTGGAGGCGTGCGGTGGGCCGTACTGGTCAACCCGGGATTTGGCGTGGAAACCAAATGGGCCTATCAAGAGCTGGCGGCGACAAGGGGGACGGTGCGTCCGTTGTCGTCGAGCCATGCGGACTTAGGCCGGCATTCGCACGTGACGTGGGTTCAATTGGCTGCAGCGGCCGAGAACGACTTCGAAGCACCGGTGTTTGCGCGGCATGGTTCACTTCGCGACATCAAGCAGGCCCTGCTTGCCCAGGGAGCCGAGCTGGCACTCCTATCTGGTAGCGGGGCGACAGTATTCGGGCTGTTTCATCATGAGGGCGCGGCGCGCCGGGCGCAGGCCCGATTTGCCGGGGACACACACCTCAAAGTCTTCGTCGCACCGACCTGTTCAGGACCATTGGCCGTACGTTAGGAGCCAGCGGGATAGATCACCGCTCGGTTGACAAGCCGGCATAGAATCCGTTACAGTTCGAGCCCTTAGTTGGCTTCCTCAACAGCGCGCAGCGAACGAGGTAGGCGGGTTCGAGATTACGCCCACCGACGCCCGCCGTCGAGACGAACCACATACGAGATCAGGACCTTCATATCCGTTTCCGAGGATCGTTCGAGGGATCGATGAGCAGAGAATTGATGATTTTCTCTGGCAACGCGAATCCGGCCCTCGCCCGCGAGATTTGCGCCTATCTGGGCGTGAAGCTCGGCGAGGCGACGGTGTCGTCGTTCAGCGACGGGGAAATCCGCATCAAAATTGAAGAAAATGTTCGCGGCGCCGACGTGTTCGTCGTCCAATCCTCCTGTCAGCCGGTGAACGACTCCC
>DATGEA010000188.1:0-2181 GCA_035310605.1 Nitrospira sp.
TTCCACTCACGACGCTTATGGCTGCTTCGCTGGGAGAATACTTGTCACGATGCTATTGCAACCACGCCTCATCCCCCAATTGCGAAATCTCCTTGCAAATTCACAAAACTCGTGGGCGCCGCAGGCTTGACGATGTATATACGCAGCATCGTGGATCCGATGCCCGCACTCGATTTGCAATAAGTGGCTTGACGACCTTGCGATCTGAAAAATGTCGCGAATCCACAAGCCCTCGGTCAAGTCGCTCCCGACCGGGGGTAGGAATTCAGAATGTCCCTGCTTCTCGCGCTTAGACCTACCGAAACGCGGAGCCCACATACCGGTGGTTGTTGTTCCCGGAGTAAATTCACCGGAGGAGTGGCGATCCGTTGAGACTTGGGGGGAGAAAAGTGGAACCAGACTTAAAAAGAAAAGGCCACCTTTTCAGGTGGCCTTCCTCTTTCTTCTCATCTCCAAGCGGAGAGGATTACGTCCCCATCTCCCACGACGCCAAATATTTCTTCTGCTCAGCAGTCAACGTATCGATCGCCACGCCCATTCCCGCCAGTTTGAGCCGCGCGATTTCCTTGTCGATGGCCGCCGGCACAGGGTATACCTTCTTTTCGAGCAGCTTGTAGTTCTTCACGATGTATTCTGCTCCGAGCGCCTGGTTGGCAAAGCTCATGTCCATGACGCTGGACGGGTGGCCCTCGGCCGTGGCGAGGTTGACCAGGCGGCCTTCACCCAGCAGGCTCACGCGGTGGCCGTTCTTCTTGAGCGTAAATTCCTCGACGCCGGTACGAACGACCCGCCGCTTCTTCGCCAGCTTTTCGAGTCCGGGAATATCCAGCTCGACGTTGAAGTGGCCGCTGTTGCAGACGATCGCGCCGTCCTTCATCGCGGCGAAGTGCTCGCTGCGGATCACGTGGATGTTGCCGGTCACGGTCACGAAGAAGTCGCCGATCGACGCCGCCTGTTCCATCGGCATCACGCGGAACCCGTCCATGACCGCTTCCAAACCCTTTAACGGATCGATCTCAGTGACGACGACATCCGCGCCCATCCCCTTGGCGCGCATCGCGATTCCCCGTCCGCACCAGCCGTACCCGACGACGACGACGACCGAGCCGCAGATCAGGCGGTTCGTGGCGCGCACGATCCCGTCCATGGTGGATTGGCCTGTGCCGTACCGGTTGTCAAACATGTGTTTGGTGTCGGCATCGTTCACGGAGATCACCGGGAACTTGAGCACTTTCTTTTCGGCCATGCTGCGGAGACGAATGACACCGGTGGTGGTTTCCTCCGTACCGCCGATGACGTTTTTCAAGAGATCTTTCCGCTTCGAGTGCAGGTGCGAGACTACGTCGGCTCCGTCGTCCATGGAGAGATGCGGCCGATGAGCGATCGCCGATTCGATGTGGCGGTAGTAGGTTGCGTTGTCTTCGCCCTTAATCGCAAAGGTCGGGATGCCTTCGTGCTGGACCAGCGCAGCCGCGACATCGTCCTGCGTGCTGAGGGGATTCGACGCGCAGAGCCGGACGTCGGCGCCGCCGGCTTTGAGCGTGATGGCCAGGTTGGCGGTTTCCGTGGTGACGTGAAGACAGGCCGTGACCCGCACGCCCTTAAGCGGCTGTTGCCGTTTGAATCGCTTCCGGATGAGCCGCAACACCGGCATGGTGGCTTCAGCCCATTCGATCTTGAGTTTGCCCTGATCGGCCAGCTTGATATCTTTCACGTCGTAATCCACTGTTTCCTCCTTCTAAAGCTCGTCGAGCGTCACTGGTCATTCGCGGTCAAGAAAAGGGGGACGGGTTAGGTAACCCGTCCCCCTGACTATCGGTCGGGACTCACTCTAACTACAGCCCTGCGTCCCTGCGCAGGACCTTTGCCTTGTCGGTCTTTTCCCAGGTGAACTCCGGTTCATTCCGGCCGAAGTGACCGTAGGCCGCGGTCTTCTTGAAGATCGGCCGGCGGAGCCTGAGATGATCAATGATGCCGCGGGGCGTCATCGGGAAGTGCTTGCGTACGAGCTTGTCGAGATTCTCGACCGGCATTTTTTCGGTGTTCTTGGTGTCGACGAGCACGGAGACCGGATCGGCCACGCCGATGGCGTAGGCGAGCTGCACTTCGCACTTGTCGGCCAGGCCGGCTGCCACGATGTTCTTGGCAATGTAGCGGGCCATGTAGGAGGCCGAGCGGTCT
>DATGEA010000189.1:0-5765 GCA_035310605.1 Nitrospira sp.
GATTTCATTAAGAGAGGTTCAGAATGTCCTGGATTCCGCCACTACCATTATATAGAGGCAAAGAGATCCTTCTTGGAGCGGTTCTCGTTGCGACGGGTTGCGCTGTGTTATCAGCCGGTTGCGGGGAAGTTGCACCGCGCTCGGGAGAACAGCGGCCCGATGCCTATCTGACGTCAGACACCAGACAGCCTGTCGCCCTCTCGTCGTCAGCCGGCAAGGAACATCGCGCAGTCATGCTTCAGCATTTGGAAAGCATTCAAGTGATCGTCAATGCCTTGGTCGAGGAAGATTATGAATTGGCCAAGGGCCTGACCGAATCGCACCTGGGATTCTTTATGCATCGGCAGGCGATGGCGCACCAGCAGCCGGAGAGCTTCCCGCCGCCCTATCACGACCTGGCCATGGCCCATCACGAAGCGGCGGAAGAACTGGCCCGCATCATTCCGACCAAGGATCTCAAACAGATCATGCCGAAATTCAATAATGTGCTGAAGGCCTGCGTGGCCTGTCATCTTGAATACAAAGTCAGAGAGCATTCATAACATCATCAGGAGGCATCATGACTGCGCAGGACACAATCAGCTCGTTCTTCGAGCAGGACCACGACCGATTGGATGCCTTGTTTCAATCGTTCCAGACGTTGAAACGGCATGACTTCGCGAAAGCGAAGGAAGCATTCAGGGAATTCAAGTTCGGGCTGCAGCGGCACATCGTGTGGGAAGAGGATCTGCTGTTCCCCCTGTGGGAAGAAAAAACCGGCATGTCGGAGAGCGGGCCGACGTGCGTCATGCGGAACGAACATCGCCTGATCGGGGAGCAGCTCGAAGCCATTCATGACAAGGTGGCGGAACAGAATCCCGACAGCGATCAAGAGGAAGCGGCGCTGCAGAATCTTCTCGGCTCTCACAACATGAAGGAGGAGCGCGTGCTCTATCCTTCCATCGATCAGGTGCTCAGTGAAGAAGAACGGCAAACGGTCTTCCGGAATATGAAGGATATTCCTGAAGAGCGGTATAGGGTGTGTTGCGGGCATGAGCATGGGTGAGGCGCCTTCCCCGACGCTTGGATTGATCCTCGCATCCCTGCTGGGGGTGGGAGCGACCCTGTTAAGCGGGGCGGGTACGCTGATGCCGGCTGTCGGGGCGGATTCTGGTGCCGGCCGAGATGCCGGGACCAAAGCCACGGACAGCCAGCTGTCCAATCCCCACAGCGATCTCATCTTCCGAGCGACGGGAGCGACAACCTGTCGGGATTGTCATCAGATCGACAAGAGCGGCAGTCTGAGCTCCCGGGCGATCGACAATGATCTGACACGGAACCTTCGCGCAAAAGCCAAAGGGATCCACGGGCCGGGAAGATTTGCAGACTGCCTGCGCTGCCATGCGGGAGGAAGCAAAGGAGTCGAGAAATATGGGACGGCCCGATGAGCCCCCTGTCCTCGCTCAACGCGCGGCCTGTTGGGGAACGCGACGTCTCGGCGCCACGAGGGCGGGCGGGTGAATATCGCCAAGTGGCCCTCGTTGGACGCGCGCAGTTGGGGACTCATTCGGGCCACCTTGAGGACCGTAAGCGAGTAGGCTTGGAAGGACTATTCGTACTTGCTTGCGGCGGCTGGATGGGTAGGAACGGAGGCTTTTGGACACCCTGCAGGATTTTCAGATGACGCCGGTGCTTCTCGGCAGCTCTGTATTTCCGTGGTGTAGGCAGGGCTTTTCAGCAGGCTACTAGATCATGACACTGGTGACCCGGCGCCTCACAACGATCATCGTCCTCATCATCAGCGCGGTCGGTGGCGCGCTCTTGTTCGAGGCTCTCCTGAGTATCGGATCGCCGTCACCCTTCGCCCATACCAGGCAGGGGCACCTCATGGGCTGGGCGGGCCTGGGAGTCATTCTGCTGGTCTTCGTGTACCCGATCAAAAAGCGGCTGTGCCGAAACGACCGGTGGCCGCGCGGCTGGTTTCAGGTCCATATAACGGCAGGCGTGATCGGCCCCCTCCTGATCGTGCTTCATTCCGGCGCGCACGTGCATGCTCTGGTCCCGCAGCTTGCGCTGGCGGCGATGGCTATCGTGGCCGTCAGCGGCATAGTCGGGCAGGGAGTCCATTACCTGGCGTTGAGGACGCTCAATGACCGGAGACAGCAACTCCATGAACAGGGGCTGTCGCCCGATGAGATCGACGTACGGCTGCGGCGGATGGCCGCGCAGGAGGAGGGGTTCCGCCTGTGGCAGGCCGTTCACGCGCCGATGACGCTGATATTTCTCGCACTCACGGCGATGCACGTCGCCGGGGCTCTCTACTTTGGTGGAATGTGAACGATGGCCTATCCCCCGCTACCTACAACCGTCGTCCCGGTCGTCGCGATGGCGACAGTGGTTCTCGTCGTCTGGCTTGGCTGGGGATCGTTTCGCGATCCGGAGACCTTGTGGGCTCCCGGAAACCTGAGCCGGTACCATGCGGATGTGGCCCGATGCGCGAGCTGTCACGAGCCGTTTCGCGGGCCGGTCAGCGTCAGATGCATCGTGTGTCATTCGGAGACGCGGTTCGCCGAGCGGGCGAAACCGGCGGTGGCAACCTTTCACCGGGAGGTCATCACGCAACGGAAGACCTGTCTGGTCTGTCATACCGAACATCGGGGAGCCCTTGCGCAGATCACCGCCAGCGCCATGTTCAACCCGCACGGTGAGTTTATTTTTCGGGCGACCGGAACCGGTTCGTGCAGCGCCTGCCACCAGTTCAGTGCGACGTTCGGCGACCGTCCCATTTTGCTCGACAACGAGACGGTTCGCCGTCTGCTTGAAAAGGGCGGCGGGGCGCATCGGCCGGGGCGGATGGCGAACTGTTTGACCTGTCACACCGCAGGACGGTTCGAGAGCGAGGGGTACGAACAGCCCAAAGAGTGACTTCTGGCTATCCAGGGGAGGGAGGCATCAATGCGTGAATCGATCCACGGCTCCACCGGAGCACTGCTTCTCGTCGGTACGCTTTCAATGGGGTGCCTCCTCATGTCAACGTCCATTTTGCGAGAGCACGAAGCCTTGGCTGGATCTCCACCCAACGCGAAAATGATACAGCAAGGAAACGCAGAGGCGGGGAGGAGCGTCTTCAACGGAAAGGGCGTCTGTTATTACTGCCACGGCATGGATGGTCATCGAGACCAGCTCCCGCAGTTAGCCGCCGATACTGCGGCGCTGATTGCACAGCTCAATCCTCAGCCTTCCGATTTGCGAAATCCCAAAAGTCTTCGGCTGACCGGCGACAAGGCACGGGCGAAGATGATCCGCGAAGGCCATCCGGGGACCGGGATGTTTCCTGACACCACCATGACCAATCAGGAACTTGCCGACACGTTGGCCTACCTTGCTCTGCTCAGGCGCGAGGGCGCCCGGAGGTCCGCCGATGCGCCGGGTCCTCAGAGCAAGGAGCAGCAGCCATGAGATCTTTCCGAAATTGGGCGGCCCAAATGGCGGCAGTAACGATACTGTTCGGTGGAATAGGCGTGGTGGGCATGGTGAGTTCGGCGCCTCCTCTGAATGGCGCGACTCACGAATCAGACAAGAAAAGTCCAAGCGGAATGGCTTCTGCGCATCCAGCCGGAGATGAAACAAGGGGAGAGGAATTGTACAAGGCCAGTTGCGTCGTATGTCACGGTCCGCGGGCGACTGGTGGAATCGGTCCTCGTTTGGCGAACAATCCGGTCCTGTCGAACGACAAGGCCTTCTGGAGGATCGTCTACGAAGGGCAACACGTGATGCCCCCGTTGAAGGGCGTTGTGACCGAGCAGCAGATGGCCGACATCCGGGCCTGGCTGAAGACGCTACCGTGACATGCGAGGCGGGGACTTTCTCGATGTTTGAATGTCCGCCAATCAGCCGTGAGATCCCTCCACCCGTTGGGCTACCCCACTCTTCTTTGGCGCGAGGGTTCGCCAAGAAACCGTAATCTCGGAAGAAGGTTACTGCAGTGATCTCGCCCCCGATCATGTGGCAGAGGGTGGTAAGCCCGGACTGGACCCCACGACGGAAGCGCCGCCGCCTCAAGGCGAGCGATGCTGCGAGACTTGAGCCCACATCGCAGACAACAGGATAAGGAGTCAGGCCCCTAATCCCTGTCCTGCGAGAGAATCACACCGGACGATCCCGATTTACTCCTCAGCCTATTCCCCCGTCCTGTGCATTGGCTTTGACGATCCGTTCAAAAACAGTCCTACATAGAGGGCTCATCCTGTACATCCGTTGAGGGAAAGGAGCCATGGAAGCCGCTTTCCCATGATGCATGCGGCAGAAGCAATTGATAATGCATGCTTTGGCCTCCTGCTCTAAACATCTATCAACTGGTCTACTTATTGCGATGCTAATCGGCCAGATCCGCCTGAGGAAGATAGATCTCACATGTCCGCGCTTACTCAAGAAGAGACAGTGATTGTGTTCGTTCACTCCAGCCGTGATCACAATCATCCAACTCAAGAGGGATCGGGGAATCATCGGTCATTGCGCCATCTTCCCGCTGACTGATTTCTGCTGAGGCTAACTTAAGGAGGCTCTATGGAATCGTTTGGTCGTCTTCTGCTCATAGTCCTGGTCCTCTGTGGGGCATCGCTTACCAAAACTGTAACAGTCGATGCGCAGGGGCGAAGCGAGGCTGCCTTGTCAGCGCTGGAACGGACACCGCACGTGCCGAACCAGGTGCTGGTGCAGTTTCGGTCCGGGATTGCGGAAGATGCCAAAGAATCCCTCCGGGGTCGATTCCAAGCCCAGGTCGAAGAAGTGGTCGTTGCGCAAGAGCGTCGGCCCGATTTCAAAGGCGACTTGGAGTTGTGGAATCTGCCTCCTGGCTTGGGAATCGCCCGAGCGGCGCGAGAAATTGAGCAAGATCCCACCGTAGAATTCGCCGAGCCCAACTGGATTTATCAGCACCAAGCCGCATCGAACGACCCGTACTATACCAATGGCTCTCTCTGGGGGATGTACGGCGAAGGCACCAGTCCCAGTAACCCCTTTGGAAGTCAGGCCGGTGAGGCCTGGGTCAACAAGACGGATTGTTCAAGCGTCTATGTCGGGATTATTGATGAAGGCATGATGATGACTCATGAGGATCTCGCAGGCAATGTCTGGACGAATCCCTTTGACCCCGTGGACGGAATCGACAACGACGGCAATGGGTATATCGATGACGTCCATGGCTGGGATTTCGCGGGCAATGACAACACGGTATACGACGGCTCAGGCGACGACCACGGTACGCATGTGTCGGGAACCACTGCCGCCCGAGGGGGCAACGGTAAAGGGGTGGCCGGTGTGTGCTGGAACATTCAGCTGATATCGGCCAAGTTCCTCGGCAGAAACGGGGGAACAACGGCGAATGCAATCAAAGCGGTGAACTACATCACTGATCTCAAGACCAGGCATGGCCTCAACCTCGTGGCGACCAATAATTCATGGGGTGGAGGCGGTTACTCCACGGGGTTGTACAACGCTATCGCAAGCGCAGGCGCAGCTGATATTCTCTTCGTTGCAGCCGCAGGCAATTCCGGGGTGAATATCGATTCCTCTCCACAGTATCCCGCGAGCTATCCCAACGCCAATATTATTGCAGTGGCCGCCATCGACAACGGCGGAAATTTAGCGAGTTGGTCGAATTACGGATCCACCTCAGTGGACCTCGGTGCGCCGGGTGTGAGCATTTGGTCCAGCGTCCCAAACAAGAAAAACCAGTCCTCCTACAGTTCCTATAGCGGCACCTCGATGGCGACGCCTCATGTCAC
>DATGEA010000190.1:0-6685 GCA_035310605.1 Nitrospira sp.
AGACGTAATCAGCCGACAGCCCTGTGTGAGGAATCTGATCGTAGCTGCCCTCCTTGAATCTCATCACTGCATAGTTAAAATCGATCAGGCTCTGTTTTGAGAGATCTGCATAAAGTGTCGAGCCGATGTTGTCTGCATACAGCGCCATCCGCTCGCCGCCGCAGTTGTTGTACATAACAATCTTGATGAAATCCGAATAATCCGAGAGCTCATGAAGGTCTTGTTCAGCACGGTAGATCGGATTAAAGGAATTGTTGTGCCAGATGTGCCAACCTACCGGCACCGTCGGCTTCGCTGTCTTTACCGTTTTGTATATTGCGGCGTAGGTCTCGCGAAGGCTGTCAGTCCAGAGCATTTCCCAGGCGGCTAGTTCGGGATACCGCAATAGGAGCCGCCAGAATTGAACGTAGTAGCCGTCCACCGGACGTTTGCCGCTTCGCGCCGAGCGAACGAATTTCTCCAACTCCCGAAATCCCTGTCTGGCGTGATCCACATTGATGCCGCGCTGTTTCCCTCTCCTCTGACAAAACTCGCAGAAGCAGGTCACCTTACCTGGATCGGTCGGCGGTATGTCATGCGTGGCTCCCAAGCCGTCTGAAAGCGCACCCTGCCGCTCGGATCCCCACATAATTCCGTCGATGTCATAGGAACGGGCATAGTCCTCGACCAGGCCTGTCAGGAAATTCCGGTAGTCCGGATTATTGACGCACAGCGTCTCGGCGTTCCGTCCGTACAGATCCTGCTCCTGCAGTTTCTCGATGTTCGGCAAGTCGGGGCGAAACACGTCTTCAAGCCAGCAGACCACCTTCATGCCGCGCTTTTTAGCGGCAGGGAGCACCTCGGCCAGGATATCCAGGTCGCCGTGGTCGGGTGCACGAGTGTCCTTGAGAACCGTGTTTTTGTAGTACTGGCGATGAGGGGTGGCGAAGTTCCCGCCATGAAAATTGAGCTCGTACTCCTGCTTGCCGTGATCGGGCAGGGGCTGTCCCGGAATCTGTCTTCCGGCGATACCTCGCCCATAGGTGAATACCGCAAGAAATAGGGTATTCACGCATGCACGTTCCTGAAGCACATCAAGGACTTTCTCAGTGCCTTCATCTACAAACGAAACTGCTCCAACTTGGATGCCGATCATTTTGGAGGAGACAGCAGTATGTCCTGAAGTTGGCATGGCCAAGGCGGCACCGGCTCCAGCGGCGATCTTCAGGAATTCGCGGCGATTCACGTCCAATTTCAACATGGACTACTCCTATTTTCTTTGGTAGCAGCCGATGTCTATGTTTCCAGATTTGACTCGCGGTGAGCCTTCAATATCCAGCTCTCCCACCGGCACTCCGTCAGTCGTGCCAGCAGCGATCGCGGGAGAATCTGATCGCACATGAAAGTCCTTCGTGGCAGCATCAACAAAATGCGGATCCAGAAAACGGGAATGACGGTCATTCCCAGTTGACTGAACATATTTGTCGAATCCTGTCACGCGGGCAGAAGACTCTTCCCACGTGCTCGCCTTCGATCCGGAAGCACAGTAATAAAGGTTGTGATCGATAGTGACGGGCGGCTGGTTTCTTTCGAACTGAGATTTGTTCACCGTCATAAGGCATCGGGGCCCTGCATGTACGATGTTGTTCTCAAAAATATTGCCCTCCATGTTGAACTGCATCTGGAACTCCCCGGACCCTGTTCCCGACGTATCGTTGTCGTAGAGCGTGTTGTTGACCACCGTGCAGTGCTCGGTGCGTCCTCGCTCGGGCGCATAACCTCCGATGGAAACACCTGCGGTATGGCAGTGATAGATGAGGTTATTCCTCGCAGTGACGAAACTGGTAGCGCGGTTCTGGTGCTCACTGGCGAGCTCGATTCCGAAGTCCACATCATGAATGACGTTCTGTTCGATCAGGATTCTGGTGCCGCCATCCACGTATATACCATCGGAAGATTCATCGTTGCGGTATGCTGGATTGCCACGCGAGGTAATGTTGTAAACCAAATTGCCGCTTACTACCCCGTCGCGAGCCTGGTCAATGGCAGGGTCGGGTGCCGTGCGCTCGAAACCGATGACGTCGATGCCGATGTTGTTGTTGTCGTGGACAACATTGTGAGTGATGCGGAAGTTCGTGACGTTCCCGTTCACTACCAACGACTCGCTCGAACCGGTCTTTAGGTGATGCACCTCATTCCCGTCAATAACCAGTTCACTGATAGGAGTCTCGGCGTCGGTACCGTATATAGCAATGCCAAACGCGTTGCCGCCTCGTCCCGGAGCATCACGGCCGCCAAAATTCTGCTCAATATGATGAACGTTGTTCTTCAACAGCTCTATATGGGAGCCAGCCCCCATAACACTTATGCCCAATGGAGTAAGCCGATGTTCGGCGGTGCGGTAGTTCCGAATTTCAATACCCTCGATTCGCACGTAACTCTTGTTGTGAATGGTAAGTACGCCGCTTCGGCCATTGGGAGCGAAATGCTCTGCATCCAGGACCGCCGTCTCACCCGGATAGCTTCTAAAAGTAATGAAGCCATCAGTCGCGTTGCCGGACGCCTTGATGCTCACGAGTTCCTCGTAGATTCCACCCCGCACGTTGACGGTACTGCCCGCGCGCGCGGTGTCTGCGGCATATTGAACGGTGCGCCAAGGTGCCGTCTTGGTGCCGGGATTCGAATCATTCCCGGTCGTCGACACGTAGAAGGAGGAGTTAGGCTGGCCAAAGGCCCCGGAGACGCACCCCAATAACATAAAAAGGATTGGAAATCTCACACTCATCACTCCCAAGAAAAGCACCCTGGCGCCTGAGACTTCTGGTTCGGGCCACGGCGCTCCGAGTCTGAGCACTTCTACGAACGTCTGGGTGCGCTAACCTTGAGGCGATACGTGCTTACGGGCCGCGACTTCGTCATGTAGCCCCTCCGCCGACGTCATCCAGACTTGCTTCGATCGGATTCGGGTTTCCAGCACGCTTACGACATGAGGATAGACATGGTCTTTGTAGAACGGCATACCCGCTCCATACGTTGCGCCCACTTTCTTGCGTACCCCCCCAGTGCACCAGCCTGCCGGCGGCCAAGAAGATTTTACTGCGGAACCAGCACATCTTCTCGAACGCCACCTGATTCCCATCAGGGGAAACCCGAAGACCTTAGTTTCGGAGTTCTTTTCAGTGGTTTCGCGGCGTTCGGATAGCAATCAGGGAGACCTGCTCCAAGCCAGGGAAGTGGTCATTCTCATCAGCTTGGCGCAGAGTAGGAGCAATTTGCTGGATGGTAGTTCGCGAGGGCAGCACTGGGCCGAAATACTGGCCGTAAACATCATCGAACACACTCATATCTTTCAAGTTGTCAAGATACACATTGGTGGCGACGACCTGATCGAAGCTCATGCCCGCCTCTTCGAGGTTATCGAGCAGATTGCGCATCGTCTGTCGGAGTTGATGCTGCACAGTCGTCGCGTAGACGCCCCCATGGGGACCGGGAATAAAGCCATCTTTGGCGGAGCAATAAAGAGTATCGCCGGCAAACACACACGGGCTGGCAGTTGGGCTCGGAGGCATGTTCTTGGGACGCACAGCTTGCCGCTGCTGCAGGTCGCGAACAGCTACGCCTGTGTATTCAATGTGAGAGCCACCGGGCAGGCTCGTCACCTCGATCGTGGCCCGTGCGGGCGTGTTGCCGAATTCAAATCGCCGAGCATAGTGCTCATTCATCACACGATTCGGGATGTCCGTGGTCAAATATGGATTCACGAACACCATGTGACTGAGCTCGAGGCCAGCCGCTTTCAGTACGGACTGCATGCGATCGAGCGCGAGATCCACTTGCGCCCCGGGATCCTGAGGAACCTCGCCCGTTAGCGGATCGCTGCCGAGCATACCGGAAACAAAGAGCCGGTCGTGGGTAAGAACGCCTGGCGCGGCCGCCGCATCTGACTTGTAGTCCGGCGGATGAATCGCCCGCTTGTCCGCCAGATTGCGAACCGCCACGGCATTGACCTGAACAGGTCCATCGGGGAGATTCGCGACTCCCAACACAGCTCGAGCGGGCAAAGCCTTCGAAAAGTACTCACCGAAGATGCGGTTCATCTCCTCATACTTGCCCACATCTTCTAAATAGACCTGGGTATAAACCACATTCTCCAGATTCAGACCGGCGGCCTGAACCACCGCGCGAACATTGTCGAGTGCTTGCCGGCACTGCTGCGAAAACTCTGTGGGTAAAGTTCCATCCGGCCGACGAGGCCCTTGCCCAGAGATGTAAACGTAGTCTCCCGCGTCAACACCGGGTGAGAAATCCCGATTCGCATGCATCCGGGCCGGGACCACAGGACGTATCTGCGCCTGCGCTCCGATACCCGTAAGCAGCAACGCGAGCCAAACGAATTTCATTCGAAAGCTTCGCACTAATGGCAACCTAGGCTGTGGAGTTTTTCTTCTGCGCAGCGCGCAGCACAGCTCGCAATCTTTGTCCGACAATGATTTCTTCTCCAGGCTGGATAGTCATGGAAACCAGTTCAATGTGGTCGGGCGCCTTGCGTTCTTTTGCGGTCGAATTGCCCTCTCGGACCGCCGTCACCAGGCTTGGATTATCTGTTCCGAGCACTTCGATAACTGGATTGCCAGCGCGCAATTCCTGCACGCAGTCGTCAAGCGTATAGCCCCAGGCCTGCTGATCCCATGAGACCTTCAGAGTCGGATAGCGGTTACCGTCGTCGGGGATGTAGATATCGGTTTTCACGCCAGGCACTGTGTCCACCAGCTTGCGGATTCTTTCGATGCGGCCGTTCCATTCCGCATAGAGCTTTTTCTCGTCCATCTTCAGCCAGGTCTCAATCGCAATAAGACATCCGATAATCTCTTCTTTCCCGACCTTCATGGGACGGCATACTGCTCCCTCGCGCGGATTGCTATTCATCAGCGCCGCTTCGATCAGGTCCTTTCTCCCTAGCAGCACGCCGCTGCATTGCGGCCCCGATAAGCCTTTGCCGCCAGAAAAGCAATACAAGTCAATACCCATTCTGGCGTAGACCTTGGCATTGTCGGCGGGAGGAATGCCGGCAGCATCATCGAGCAGCATGGGCACCTTATGATCTTTGGCGATCTGTAATTCTTGCTGGAGCTTTTCTCCCAGGTCAGTGGTGTAAATCATAGCCGTGTTGTCATTGATGGCATTTGCCAGCTGTTCCGGAGAGTATGCGAGCACGAGCTTCGCGCCGGTTAGCCGGATAGCGCTGTCGAACGCACTCCTGCCGCCCACCATGACGACTTCATGCTTCAGTCCAGTCGTGTCGGGGAGTTGCCAGATGTATTCGTCATTCGTCCCGGCCATGCAGGCGGCCGTGGCCGCCGCCATTGCTCCAGCCGCCCCTGACGTGATAATTCCCGACTCAGCACCTGTCAATTCCGAAAGCCGCCGACCTACCGCACGCTGCAAATCCAGCATGTTCACGAAGTACCGTGCCGCTTCCAACTGCGCCTGACGAACCTCTGGAAATTCCAAAGAGCCGCTGAGATAAGTCCATGTTCCCCGGCAATTAATCACGGTCTTGACGCCCAGCTTGGTAAACACATTCTGACGCGGGTCCCTGCCCACCGCGGTGGCCGCTTGCGCATACAGATCGCGAGCAGCAATTTGCCCGAGCAGCGGGGCCGCCGCCACAAGCTTCATGAATGATCGCCGGTTGGAAGTGCCAACTTGCATTGCGAATGCCTCCTGATTGGCGGCTAGGCTGACATATTTACCAACGCGCCGAAATATGGCCCAATGAAGAAGCGAGTATTAATCATCCTCATCGGGCGGCGGAATTCGCGCTCGCACCGCAAGAATGTGGGCCTTAGCGCCAGGCGTGTTCTGGTTATAGAAGCCGACTGTACAGTTAGGCCGGAAGTAATATGCGTCTCCGGCCTTAGCTGGGTAGCGGCCTTCAATGCCGTCCATTCCGCTGCCCGCCACCATTTCGCCGGCGCCATCCATGACCAGGTAGATTTCTTCCGCGCTCTCATGATGATGTGGAAAATTGGTGCCCGCCGGCGCAAAGTCCATCCAGAAAAAACTTGTCACGATGTATGCCTGATCGATGGCGTCCCGGGTTGCGGTGCGCGATCCAATGAGCAGTTTGTACAGAACTGAGGTCGGATGCCCGCCGACCGTTTCTTCCTTCACGTCATTCAAATTCACAATTTTAGGATCCTGCGGCGCGCCAACAGAAACTTTCTCCGGAATCCTGAAACCCATCATCAGCACGCGTAGCGGCGTGTCGGAATGATTCGCCAGTGAGTGATTTACGCGCGGAGGCAGATAAGTGAAATCATTCGTTCGCATCGGATACTTCCGCTCCGCAAAATGCAGAATAGCGTTTCCGTTCAGGACGAAGTAGATTTCTTCCTGCCGCTCATAGACGACGGTTTGGCACTTGCTGCGGGGCCCGAGCTTCAATTCGCCAAACTGGGTAACCGTTCGCAAGATATGCCTGTCACTATCGCCTTTGCCGAAGATGGCTTTATAACTGCAAGTCCCGGAAGCGAGAGTGGCAGCCTCGTCCTTTAAAGGAATGGACCGGTGTAACCATGTAGGATCGACTTGCGCCTTCTGAGCGAAGAGGCTGGACGTCATGATCAATGCCAGTAAGATGATCTTCAACTCTGATTTCCAGGCCAGCGCGATCACCAAGGCAGCGGCGAAGTTGGGTATACCA
>DATGEA010000191.1:0-4059 GCA_035310605.1 Nitrospira sp.
AGCCTGTTCAGCCATGGTGACCTGAATGGATAAAGGTCACAACGCCCTACGCGTACGCGTGGAGACCGGACAGCAGGAAATTGACGCCCCAGAAGCAGAAGACGACCATCAAGAAACCGAACACCGCGTAGATCGCCGCCCGCCGGCCTTCCCAGCCTCTGGTCATGCGGGCATGGATGTAGGCCCCGTAGATCAACCAGACGATCAGCGACCATGTTTCCTTGGGGTCCCAACTCCAGTAGCCGCCCCAGGCATAGTTGGCCCACATGGCGCCAAGAATGATGCCGAACGCCAAAAGCGGGAATCCGATCATGATGGCTTTGTAGCCGAGCTCATCGATCGTTTCGAGATCAGGAAACGCCGCATAAAACCGTGACTGGCTGCCTCGCTGTTCCGCCCGTTCCTTGAACAGGTACATCACACCAAGTCCGCCGGCCATGGCAAAGGCGGCATAGCTGGTAAGAGTCACCGAGACATGGATGTAGATCCAGTAGCTGTTGAGCGCGGGGACGAGCGG
This sequence comes from Nitrospira sp., assembly GCA_035310605.1. Taxonomy (GTDB): domain Bacteria; phylum Nitrospirota; class Nitrospiria; order Nitrospirales; family Nitrospiraceae; genus Nitrospira_C. The sequence goes on from DATGEA010000191.1 coordinate 518, forward strand.
CTCAGCGGTCTGGTACCGGTATGGCAGCAACGACGCCGCGCCCATCGCGATAAAGCCGATACCGACGACAAAGGCTCCGATGGCTTTGATCTTGTAACGAAACTCCAGCAGCACATAGCCGAGGATAATGGCCCAGGACACATAGGCCATCGCTTCGAACTGGTTTGACCAGGGGGCGAACGTGCCCGAATGCTCCAATCGCTCAAAGGCGCGCGTGAACAGCGCCGCTGTGTTCACCACCCAACCAAAGACGGTAACCAACGTCGCGACCTGTCCCAGTTGTGTGGCCCACGCGCCGTCCCGTTCATCAAAATTCTCGGTCGGATGCCCGGCCGGCGCCAGTTCCATCGAGGGACGGCGCGCGAACAGATAAGCAATATAGAGGGTCAACGATGCGAGATAGAGCCAGAAAGTCATGTCAAAGAGAAACAAGGAGCGGGCCATAACATCCTCCGTCGATCACATGAGGCCAACCGGCGACACAGCTATCATACCCAAGACCGGTATCGTTTAGCCACAGGCGGCTAGGTCGAGAACGTTCGAATCTTCTCTGTAAGCTTACGGAATTCCTTTTGAAAATCGATCTGGCTCTTGTGCGTCGTGCCCCCGATGTGCACCGTGACGCCCTCCCCGGACGGAACAATCTTGGCCCACAACCGGCGATGGTAAATGAAGGACGAGAGGGTAATCCCCACCACGATCATGGTCGAGCCCAGCCACACGATATTAATCCCGGGATTTTTTGCAATCTGCAGCCCGGTATACTTTCTCGGCTTATAGCCGGTCAGTTCAAACTGGTACTTCGAATCCTTGATGTCGAACAAATCGGGGAACTGGTAAAAAATCCATGGGGTCGCCTGCACCGTGCTTCGCTCGTTCACCGCGAGCTTCACGGCCGGGTTCACATGTTCGATCGTCTTGGAATAAACCTTCTTCTCGGTCGAATTGAAGGCGAAATCCGCCACGAAGTCTGTGACCGCCAGTTTGAGGTTCAGATCCGGCAGGGCCTGTTCCTTCTGCCATTCCAAATCAATCGTCTTGAGGACCTTATCGGTGTCCTTGTCCTTGATGTTGACCCGCGCCACTTCAATCTGGTCCCAGGCGTCGCCATAGCTGGATTGATAGAACCAGATGCCCTTGTAGACGAGGGGATCATTGACGGTGATCGTCTTCGTCACTTTGGGCTCCCCGCCCTCCACCACCGTCAGCGTGCTGTTATAGGATTTGACCGAGCCATTTTCATGGTAATCGATCCAGAACTTGTCCACCTTCAAATCGAAGTTGCCCCGGGGAATGTGATACGTCTGACCTTCCAGACAGACCCCGAATTCCTGAAATCCATAGTAGCTGCCGAGCAGGCCGCCGAGCACGATCACCGTCGCACTCAGGTGCGCCATGTGGGCGCCGACGCGGCCGAGGACGCCTTTTGCCGCATAGAGGGTGACTTCGCCGGCCTCGTTCTTGGCCAACACGCGATAACCCTTCCCGATGAAATATTGCGCCAGCTGCTGCGCGACAGATTCCTTCGTCCCGGGAACGGACAGTTCCGCCTGCTGCTTCATTCCCTTGATGAAGGCCATCGACACGCCGACCCTGTCCTGCTTCATTGAGCGCCACACTCCAGGGAACCGTTTATAGAAACAGGTCAGCGAATTGACGCACAAAAGCCCCAGCAGGCTGGTAAACCACCAGGTGTGATAGACGTCGGTAAAGCCCAGCCGGAGAAACCAGCGATAGGCATTTTCACCGTACTCCTGGATGTAGGTTTCGGGCCGCTCCCCCTGCTGGATGACCGTCCCGATCGTGGCCGTTACTGCGATGAACAGGAAGAGAAACATCGCCAATTTAATCGACGCGAAAAACTCGACGAGTTCACGGGAAAACTCCTCCCACCCGATGCCGGGGGCCGGGGTCTTGGGGATATCCTGCCGGGGAAGCGTTTCAGGTTGACCGTTCATTGTCTTTCCGGTTTATTTGCATCACCAGACACACAGCCCTTACAGCCCAGAGGACAAGGCAGATTGGGCGAGGGACGATCGTGCGCTGGTAGGCGATCCCTTCTGGACAGCGATTTGAACTCTGTCGCAGAGCGGAGAGGAAAATCCTCGGAATCATGGCATCTTACAAGCGCCGGAAAAGACCTGTCAAGCAAGCCTCCTCGCGCGATAACAGACAGTCCCTACATTAGAACTAATGGACAAATCAGATCATTTTCGTTTATTATCGCACTCATTCTGCTGGTCATCATCTCCTTCTCACACAGGGCTCGTTCATCCCTACTGAGATTGAGCGACTATTCGTTCACTGAACTTTGAGGAGTCTTATGAGAAACAACTACCTCTTTACGTCCGAGTCCGTGACCGAGGGACATCCCGACAAAATTGCCGACCAGATCTCCGACGGCATTCTGGATGCCATAATCGCCAAGGATAAGTATTCCCGTGTGGCTTGTGAGACGATCCTCACCACCGGCATCGCATTCGTGGCGGGTGAAATCTCAACGAAAGCCTATGTCGAGATCCCCGACATCATCCGCGAAGTCATCAAGGACGTCGGCTATTGCGATGCCTCGTGGGGATTCGACTATCACACCTGCTCCGTCCTGACCGCCATCCACCAGCAATCCGGCGACATCGCCATGGGCGTGGACTCCGGCGGCGCCGGCGACCAGGGCCTCATGTTCGGCTATGCGACGAACGAGACGTCGGAACTGATGCCGATGCCGATCGTGCTGGCGCACCGGCTCACCCGGCGTCTGGCCGAAGTGCGGAAGAAAAACGTCCTCCCCTGGGTCCGCCCGGACGGCAAATCACAAGTCACCGTGGAGTACCGCAACGGCAAGCCCGTCCGAGTCGACACCATCGTCGTCTCGACTCAACATAGCCCGGACGTCACCAACAAGGAGATCGAGCGCGGGATCATGGAGAAAGTGATCAAGCCTGTGATGCCGAAGGGCCTCTACGATCCAGCCAGCGTCAAGCACCACATCAATCCGACCGGCCGGTTCGTCGTCGGCGGACCGATGGGCGATACGGGACTCACGGGCCGCAAGATCATCGTCGATACCTACGGCGGCCACGGCAGCCACGGCGGGGGCGCCTTTTCCGGCAAGGATCCCACAAAGGTCGACCGTTCAGCCTCCTATATGGCCCGGTACATCGCCAAGAACATCGTCGCGGCCGGGTTGGCGGACAAGTGCGAAGTGCAACTGGCCTATGCCATCGGCGTAGCAGACCCCGTTTCTGTGCTGGTCGATACGAAAAATACCGAGAGAGTATCCGTCGACAATCTCGATAAACTCGTGCGCAAGCACTTCCCGATGACGCCACGCGGCATCATCGAGCATCTAAAACTCCGCCGGCCGATCTTCAAGAAGACCGCGGCCTACGGCCACTTCGGCCGAAACGAACCGGAGTTCACCTGGGAAAAGACCGACAAGGCGAAGATCCTGCGCAAAGAGGCAGGGCTGTAATAGAAGGCGACGGCCAAGGTTACGTTCACGCAAACTGAGGCTCAGGCTTAGGGATTGAGGCTGGGATTTT
>DATGEA010000192.1:0-3290 GCA_035310605.1 Nitrospira sp.
CATCATCGTGGCGCCGAGGATCGCGGTGAGCGTGCCGATCACAAAGGCGACGTGCAGAGTCGTCGAGCTCAAGCCGAAGAGCGGAGCCAGCCGGTTGATCAAAAATCCGCCGGCGTTGATGATGCCCGCGTGCAGCAGCGCCGTCGCGGGAGTCGGGGCATAGAGATAGTGCGGGAGCCAGATGTGCAGGGGAAACTGGGCGGACTTGCTCATGCCGCCGATCAACAGCAGCAGGGTGACTGCAGTCGCGCCACTGATCTCCCATCCGGGCAGAGGCGACAACGTGACGGCAGCCTCCGTCGCCTTGGCGAACAGGTCCGGGAACTCCAGGGTTCCATAGAGCTGATGGGCGAGGACAATGCCGGCCAAGAACGCGATGTCGCCGGCCCGCAGCAGCGTGAAGGTCTTGAACGCCCCCGCCAGCGTGCCGGCATGGCCATGGTTGTGCGCCAATACATAGAGCAGGTAGCTCAAGACCTGCCAGAAGAGAAAGAGCATCAGGAGATTCGCGCTCGACACCATACAGAGCAGCACGAAAATTGCGAATCCGATCAGCGCCAGGTACCGCCGTTCATGGGGGTCCTGATACATGTACCCGACGGAATAAGTGTAGATAATGGTGCCGATGCCGGAGATCAACACCATCATGACCGCGCTCAGCCGGTCGATGTAGAGACCGAGCGGCACGGCGAGCGCCGTCGCCGATGCCGGATCGTACAACCGGAGACTGATCGGGCCCTGTGTGGCGACGATGTAGAGGGTCGCAAGCGCGCCGCAGAACGCTGCGCCGATCGGCCAGGCGGCGATCCTTGCACGATCGTGGCGAGTCGCATCGCTGCCGACGACCACGATGAAGGCGGCGAACAGCGGAAGCAGTGGGACGAGCAGCACGACCGACAACAGCACCTCATGACCCCCTAAAATACGAAAGCCAACCGGCACGTTCGACCTCGTGTCGAAGCGTGAGGGTTGGCTTGTACTGCGACCGGCCTCTCCGTCAGGAACTGCCGGTCACCCTACGGCCCTTGTGATACAGGAACTCGGCGTCCTGCTCGTGCTCGAGGAATCGTGAAGACGAGCAGCATCGCCGTCCGTAAATGCCGCGTTCATCAATAATACGGCCGCCGGAGCATCGTCAAGCCATGAACGGCGGTTCGGCCCTCTCAACCAGTCGGCTATGGTCCGAAAGGCCCATGTCGGGCGATTGTTCAAGACCAAAGGCTCACGAATGCGCTTGTTCATGCCCGCCCGCAACTCTATACTTGCCGCTCCGGGATGGTCGAAACGAGCGGGCGCCTTCCATCACCTTCATAGTGAGACGGGTACATCGTGGAAAATGCGATTCGGAACGCCATCATCAAGTTCGAGCAGGAGTTCATGGGCCGGGGGCCGGACGACGTGCGGGCCTTCATCGTCCGTGACCTGGTCGTCGTTCGATTGAAAGGTGTGCTCACACCGGCCGAACGGCAGCTGGCGAAAACAGCGGAAGGCGTCGACATGGTGAAGCGTCTGCGGCAGAATCTGATCGCGCAGGGTCGCGAGAAATTGTGCGACCAGGTGAGCGAGATCACGGGCGCGAGGATTCTGGGGGTCTTTACGGACATTGATGCCCAGCTCGGCGAACGGGTCTTCGTGTTTACGATGGATCGGGATATTCAGAGCGGCAGCCGATAACGTACGGCACCGGCCACGTCGGAACAATGCAGGAGAACGTCTGCGCCCAGTTGGATCACCTGCGCACCCGTCCCTTCGTCGCCCTCAACGGCTGGGTCTATTCCATACTGACAGGCGAGTTCTGGGTCTATGATTTCGTCACCGAGCGAGTTCCCGGGCTGCCGGATGAACCCGCGCCTCGCTTGAAAGCCGCCGGCTAGCCCTGTCATGCTTGGGCCATGGCCGGACGCACCCTGGAAACGCTCTCGTTCGACAATACCTACGCCCGACTGCCGGAGGCGTTCTACGCCAGGCTGAACCCGACGCCGTTCGATTCTCCTCCCTATCTGGTGCATGCCAATCCTGCCGCAGCCGGACTGGTCGATCTCGACCCCGGACAGTTCAACCGGCCGGAGTTCGCCGGCCTCTTCGGTTGCAGCATGCTCGCGCCGGGCATGGACCCGCTCGCGATGCTCTATTCGGGCCATCAGTTCGGGGTCTATGTGCCGCAATTGGGTGACGGGCGTGCGATCCTGTTGGGAGAGGTGAGGAACGAGCGGGGAGAAACTTGGGATCTGCATCTCAAGGGGGCGGGAATGACGCCGTTCTCGCGCGACGGAGACGGGCGGGCGGTCCTGCGCTCGACGATCCGCGAGTATCTCTGCAGCGAAGCAATGCATAGCCTGGGGATTCCCACCACCCGCGCCCTCTGCCTCGTCGGCAGCGACCACAAGGTCTATCGGGAGCAAATCGAAACTGCCGCCACGTTGGTCAGAATGGCGCCTTCGCACGTGCGGTTCGGCACCTTCGAGATTTTCTATTACCGCAAGCAGCATGAACACCTGAGAGTGCTGGCCGACTATGTGATCGAACAGTACTTTCCGCATCTCGCGCTGCATGCCGACCGGTATCCGCGTTTCTTTGCCGAGGTGGTGGAGCGAACGGCGAAGCTGATTGCGCAATGGCAGGCCGTGGGCTGGGCGCATGGCGTGATGAACACCGACAACATGTCGATCCTCGGGATCACGCTCGACTATGGACCGTTCGGCTTCATGGACGATTACGATGCCGGCTTCATCTGCAATCACTCCGATCACAACGGCCGCTATGCCTTCAATCAGCAGCCCTATATCGGATTGTGGAACCTGAGTTGTCTCGCGCAGGCGCTGCTGCCGCTGGTCGAAAAGGAGGCGTTGAAAGCCGCACTGGACCGTTACACATCCCTGTTCGAGGATCAGTACCGGTCGCTCATGCGGGCGAAGCTCGGATTGAGAGAAGAGCGGGCGGAAGACGACGAACTGGTCCGCGATCTGCTCGGCCTGCTCCAGGAGAGCCGCGCAGACTATACAATCGTGTTCCGCGAACTTGGCACATTCCGTTCTGACCCCGGCGTCTCCAATGACCGGCTGCGGGAGCACTTCCTGAACCGGGAGCGTTTCGACGAATGGGCGGCGCGCTATCGTGACCGGCTTCGAAGCGAGCAGAGCCGGGACGAGGATCGACGACGATGCATGAACCAGGTGAATCCCAAATATGTGCTTCGGAATTACCTCGCTCACACCGCCATCGAAAAGGCACAACAGAAGGACTTCTCGGAGATCGGCCGTCTTCTGACCCTGCTGCAGGATCCCTACAGC
>DATGEA010000193.1:0-3332 GCA_035310605.1 Nitrospira sp.
TCTACAGCAGCCTGGATATCCCGCCGCAGCAATACCTCAACTTCAGCGGCAATCTTTTCGGTAATTCCCTCGTGTTGTCGGAACGCCTGAAGGTGATGGCGTCACGCGACCTTTACATCAATTATGGGCTGTTCACCCAGGTAGTCTCCGGGAAGCCGGAATATTATGCGGTCGATACGCCGAGCGCGGGCTCGTCTCCGGTGCGCGCCTATGTTGACTTCAGCCGCGCCGGAAATGTGATGACGGGGGCATCTTCCATCGATTTGCCCCCGGCTTTCCAGATCCTCGTGCCCGCCGCCGAGGCCAGCGTCTCGCGTGCCGCACCTCTTGCGCTCAGCTGGACGAACGTCGATCCAACGGCCACGATGATCCTCGACGTGGCTGGCAGCTGCGTGGACGGGAGCCGTTATACCCTGAATCACATCATCGGCCCCGATACCACGGGCTCGGTCACGCTGACTAGCGCCGACTATTTCCCGGCCACCGGGATCAGTTCGTCGATCAACTGCCGTGTGGCCTTTATGCTCCAGCGGGTGCGGACAGGCGGGGTGTCGGCGCAATTCGCCTTCGGCAGCTTCAATGGCATTCAGCAAAGAACCGTTCAATTCAACACCACCCCCTAGGAGCCTGGCATGGATCGTTTCACCCGCAGACTGCTGCTCTCCCTGTTGCTGCTCTCGGCAAATCATGCGTACGCTGAGAGGACCTACGTTGTGTCGCCTTCGGTGGGCAGCGCATCGATCAGCAACATCAACGGTTACAGGAATTCCCCTTTCCTGCGCGTCGACGGCACCTTTTATCCGATACCCGAGTTCGGGGTCGGCCTGTTTGTTGCGGACTATTCCGGTTTCAACTCCAACGTCGGCGGCAGTGAGGTCGGCATTAAAGTGACCGGCGGCGGGGCGGGAGTGACTGGCCGGTGGCCTGTCCATCCGCATGCGCAACCGTATTTTCGCGTCGACTACATGCGATGGAATGCCGAAGCCACCGGTTTTGGCAGGACGTTGGCGAAGGACCGTGGAGGCAGCGCGGGACTTGCGTTGGGGGTGCAGTTCCCCATCAGACGCATGTTCGGGGTAAAGGCCGAGGCAGCCGGCTACAACAATGTGAGCGGTGCCGACATCAGGCAGTTATCAGTGGGGCTGACGCTGGAATTCTAGGTTGTGCCGGCCCAATGACGAATGCGGCCCACGTCCACGTGGACAAAATCGGATCTGGGATAGTAGCCGACGCCGCCACCGCGCGTGGCCATGGCGGCTTTGAGTAGCTGTCTCAGGTCGCGCCCCGGAATGCGGATGTCGGCGGCCATGCCGTCCATATGCAGACTGTGCGGCGCAACGCCGGAATCGTTTGCATGAAGTTTTGCATTGGTTGATGGCGAGCGGTAACCTGAAATGAGATGAATGGGGTTTGTGGTCTCCAGGCGCCGGGTGACCTGGTGCAACAGATCCAGCAGACGCGGATCGATGGGTTTGACTTCGCCGCTGCGAAAATCGCGCAGCAGGAAATTGATTTCGGAGATCGATTCGAGGATGTATTTCCCGTTTTCCCAATACGTCGCGCTCAGACGTTCCCCGGTGTGAAGGTTGTAGAACGACAGCGAACGTTCTGCACTAGCAGCTGCCGGTTTGGCAAATGCCGATCTGGCGAGGCCGCCGGCCGCAATGGCCAATGTTCCCGCGCACGCGGTGAGAAATCGACGGCGGCTGCCCGCGATTGCTTCCTCCAGATTCTTTGACACGACAGGCTCCTTCTTTGCGACTGCCCGCAATATCTTTTGCGGTTGCCTAAAAATATAGCAGAAAATGAGGGTGCCGATGCCTCTTTCGGGCTTGCCTGCCTTCAGTTTGAAAACATGTGGATAGCCAGAATGTTCTCGCCCCGGCCGGCTGCGCCGTTCAGTGGTTGTGCGCCTCCAGGTTGATCTGCCGAGCCAGCCCCTCATGTTTCTGGATGACTTGTGCGGCCATGGCCCAGTCGATGCGGTCTGCCAGGTGGTTCGCCTCTGCCGTTTGCACGAGTATTCGCAGCGCATTTGCTCCCCGGTCATAAGCGTCAGGATTGACCTCAAGGTAGATGCGACCGTCGTCCAGCGCCGCGACCAGCACCGATGAGTAAATGATCCTGACCGGGTCGCCGATCATGACCTGCGGAAACAACTGGGCAATATCCTCATTTCGAAGCCTGATGCATCCGTGGCTGCGGAACTGGTAAATGCTGGATGGGGAGACGGTGCCATGGATGCCGTACCCCGGGTGGCTCAGCCCGATCCAATACTTGCCGAGCGGATTGTCGGGCCCCGGCGGCACTTCCGTTCGAACTACCTCACCTTCGCGGCGCATCTCTTCCTGGATGTTGATCGGCACGATCCAGTTCGGATTCTTGCTGAGCAGTGCGACGTCGAAATCCCGGATCGGGGTCGGCCACGTCGGTTTGCCGAGCCCGACCGGATACGTGCCAACCAGGACTCCATTGCGAAAGAAGAACAGCAATCGTTGGGGGACGTTGATGAGCATCCCGTTCTCGAGCGTTTCGGGAACGACGTGAGCGTTGTCGATCTTGAGCACCTGCCCGGGGATGATGTGTGCTTTGTAGTCGATCTGGTTCGCCTGCGCGATGGCCATGGCTGATTCGCCGACTCGTCCTGCGATGGTGGTGAGGAAGTCCCCCTTTTTTACCTGGTAGTAGTCGCGCGAGCTGCCCACCAGCAAATGAGAAAGCTCATTCTCGGCTCTTGCAGGGCCAGTCCAGGTCAACGTGTGCAATGCGACGAGGAAGAGGCAGACTTTGTTCTTCATATGTGCAGTGATCGGGGGCGGTGCAAGGTGGATAGAGTTCCTCAAGAGGGAGGTGCCGTCAAATCCCGGTTTGCTGAAAATGTAACGGTGATTGACGCACGGATGAATACGTGAGACGCAGTAATCAGGGCAGCAGCAACGGTGGGTGATGGTGGGCGAATCGACGCAGAGCGTATAGTCAAAAAAAGAGGGCGTGAAGCCCTCTTTTTGTTGCGACGTTGCTGCTGGTCTTACAGTCTTACGATGTGCCCGCCTTCGATTTTGACTTTGTCACCGGCGGCGACGCCAGGAACAGTCTTGTAACGCAGGGCGCGTTCCTCGCCGTTTTCCATTTTCACCGTCACATCATAGACCCTGGTCTTTTTGATCTTCTTCTCGATCGTGTTTCCTGCGATCGCGCCGCCCACGACGCCCGCGATGGTCGCCAGATCGCGTCCGGTGCCTTGGCCTACCTGATTGCCGACGATGCCGCCCGTTACGCCGCCTGCGACCACCCCGAGGCCCGAGCCTTTGCCTTCCTCGTCGATCTCCCTG
>DATGEA010000194.1:0-3007 GCA_035310605.1 Nitrospira sp.
ACGGCGCGCCGTTTGATCTCTATTTTTCAGCCGACATCGGGTATCCCAAAAAGCTGGAAGAGGCCGGCTTGACGGTGCCGGGATCGCTCTATCGCTATGCCGTCGGTCGGATTGTCCTGTGGACGGGACAAAAGTCTCATATCGATGTGTCGAGAGGAATCGATGTCTTGCGTGAGCCGACGATCGGGAAGATCGCCATCGCGAATCCCAAACATGCGCCCTATGGCCGGGCTGCCGTGGCCGCGATGGAGCATTACAACGTGTACAATCTGGCCAAAGACAGGCTTATTCTGGGTGAGAATATCTCCCAGGCGGCGCAGTTCGTCGAATCCGGCGCCTGCGAGGTGGGCATCATTGCGTTATCCTTGGCCCTGGCGCCGACGATGAAGGCCGAGGGAACCTACTGGGAAGTTCCTGCCTCGGCCCATCCGCCGATAGAGCAGGGCGCCGTAATCTTGAAATCATCGAAGCATCAGAATACATCGAAGCAATTCCTGGATTTTATGAAAGATGTCCAAGGACAGGAGATTATGAAACGCTATGGGTTTACGCTGCCGAATTGATCGAGTCGTGTGGATGCTGTGCGCCGTCCTTGCCGGGCTGTCCGGCGGATGCTCCGATGCGGTGCAACTGACGCATGAAACGGAGGCAGGAGGGGTCGTCACGTATCTATTCAAGGAAGATCGAGGCGGGCCGATGGGATCGCCCCACCGCAAAGAAGCGTTGCAGGTGATCGACAAGAGATGTCCATCGGGTTATACCGTGATTCGTGACGGTGAAATCAAAGGCTACGGCAGCATGTCGAGTGTGGAAGGGCAGGAAGGGGAAGTGACCGGCCGTCGCTGGGGGATTCAGTTCCGATGCAAATAGGCGCGGAGTTGCGATGAACTGGACCGCCATTTGGGTGACGTTCAAGCTGGCCAGTTTTACAGCAGCGGCCTTGCTTGTCATCGGCCTGCCGATCGCCTATTGGCTGACTTATTCCAAGTGGCGCTGGAAGTTTCTCGTTGAGTCCATCGTGGCGCTGCCCTTGGTGCTTCCGCCGACGGTGCTCGGATTCTACATCCTCGTCGCGATCGGGCCGCACAGCCCCATCGGTCGTTTCTATACGGATGTCGTCGGCCAGCCGCTGCCGTTCAGTTTTCAAGGGCTGCTTTTCGCCTCCATTCTCTATAGCTTGCCGTTTGCCGTGCAGCCCTTCGCCAGCGCATTCGAGCAGGTCGATCGCAAGCTCATCGAAGCCTCCTGGACGTTAGGGCTGTCGAAGCTCAAGACGTTCTTCAAGCTCATCGTGCCGCTGTCGACTGCCGGGCTCATCACCGGGGTGGTGTTGAGCTTTGCCCATACATTGGGCGAGTTCGGCGTCGTACTGATGGTCGGCGGCAATATCGAAGGGGTCACGCGCACCGTGTCGATCGATATCTACGACGAGGTGCAGGCATTGAATTATGCCGGCGCAGCCAAGACGGCGTTGTTGTTGCTTGTGGTGTCCTACGGGGTGTTGCTCTCGGTCTATGCCATGAATCGAAAGGTTTGGGCAGCATGGCCGCAGAAATGATCGTGGACATCACCAAGACCTTTCCCGGTCGACCTCCGATCCGCGCCCGTTTTCGTTATCCGGTCGAAGCCTCGACCGTGCTGATCCTCTTTGGCCCCTCCGGTTCCGGGAAGACCACGATCCTCCGTTCGCTGGCAGGGTTAGAGTGGCCTGAGGAGGGAAGCATCCGCTATCTGTCGAGGACGTGGCTCGATACCGCCTCACAGATTCGAGTCTCTCCGCAGGAGCGGCACATCGGATACATGGCGCAGGACTACGCGCTGTTTCCCACCTACAGCGTGGCCGGGAACATCGCCTATGGACTGGGTGAATTGACTGTAAGCGATCGGACGAAACGGGTGGATGAAATGCTGGAGCTCTTTCAACTCCGCGGATTAGGAGATGCGAAGCCGCGTGAGCTGTCCGGAGGCCAGCAGCAACGGGTGGCGTTGGCTCGTGCGGTGGCGCCCCGGCCGCTATTGCTGCTGCTGGATGAGCCTTTGTCGGCGTTGGACGCTCCGACGCGACTGCAGCTCCGTGGTGAATTGCGGAGTTTGCTCAAGCAGTTGGCGCTCCCGTCCGTTGTCGTGACGCACGACTGGACGGAGGCGCTGACGCTGGGCGATGTCATGGCGGTGATGACCGGGGGGACCGTGCTGCAGGTGGGGACGCCACAAGAGGTGTTCAGCCGGCCCGCCAACGCCGATGTCGCACGAGTCGTCGGTGTCGAGACCGTTGTGCAGGGGACATTGACCGATGTCCGTGAGGGACTCGCGACTGTACAGGTCGGCGAGGTGCCGCTCACGGCGGTGGCAGCAGAGAAGATCGGTCCCGATGTATTCGTCTGTATTCGCGCTGAAGACATCACATTGGAATTAGCCGGGGCCGGCGAGACCAGCGCGCGAAACCATCTTCGCGGGGTCGTGCAAACGATTGATTCGCTGGGCGCTCTGGCGAAGGTGACGGTCGATTGCGGGTTTCCTCTCGCGGCGCTCGTGACGCGTTCGGCGCTCAGCGAGCTCAATCTATCCATCGGTACTCCGATTAAAGCTGCGTTCAAGGCCGGTTCCGTCCATCTGGTTCCCCGCCGATAGCATTCATTTCTCTCGCAATTGTACAGATTTGCTCTTCACAACTTCTGTGGATAAGTCTGTGCATAGTCCCCCTTCTTCCGATGAAAGTCTTGCATTCCACCTCTCTCATGACCTGATTGCCTATTTTTTAAGCATTGGTTATGCGGCGCTCATCCCTACCATATCTTGTGGTTCTTGCTGATAAAAGCGGACAAATGGATATCCGTATGCTGGAAGCGGCGTTTCGTTTTGTCAGGCGCGCATTGCCATAGCGGGCTTGTCGTTTTGTGAGAAGTTATGCACAGAGCCCGCGCTGTCACAGCATTTTCTCTACCATAATAGGGAGACCGGATGAGGGGCTTGACAGGGGCTCGTTTGGTGTGTAACCATTGGTTAC
>DATGEA010000195.1:0-2873 GCA_035310605.1 Nitrospira sp.
ACTACTCGGGGGGAACGGGGAGACCAGCGCCGAGAGCACAGATACCAGCGGGAAGAGATATGGCCATCCACCCGAAGAGCATTATCTTCGCAACCGTGATTGTCGCCGCTGCGATTGTTGTAGCTGCCTTGCTTCTAGCTAACACAGACCGCTATCGGCGCGAGATTATCTCCTATCTGGAGGCAAAAACCGGGAAGCAGATCGAGATCGGTCATGTTGGAGTAACTTGGATTCCTCTGTCAATCCGCCTCGACAACTTTTCCTGTAGAAATCCCAGACCATTCCCTTCCGGCTACTTTCTTAAGGCGGCAAGAATAGACTCTGCGATCGATGCTGTGGCGCTGCTGCACCGGCGAATTGTAATCAAGTCCATGGTGTTGCACGATCCAATAATCAATGTGATCTCGGATCCCGACGGGCTGTGGAACTTTGAGAATCCGCCTTCCGCAACTTCTCGAGAACGGCCTCCGATCTTCGCTCTTGGAGTAATTTCCCGAGTAGAGATTACCGGTGGCCAGTTGCTTGCTTCGAATCTTATCGACCCATCCGACCGGCCTGGACCTGTTGTTTTTGAGGCCCACAACTTGGCAGCCACGCTGGAGCACGTGGAGTTCGACGCGTTCATTGATCCGGCATCTTCCGTTGTATCTCAAGGCGACATGAAGGTGGATTCTTTGCGCTTCGGCTCGATCGAGGCAACAAATATAAATTGCAAGCTGCGCCTGCATGCGAGAGAGGTCATCTTCAGCAATTTAAGAGCAACCATCTATGGGGGAAGCGCCACGGGGAGCCTCTCCTTTGCATTGTCGGGAAAGGACCCAAGCTTTAAGACGGATGCGCGAATAAGAGGAGTGGATATGGGCCAGCTTCTCGCGGCATTCCGAAGTGCCCACGGGAAGATGACCGGGACCATGGAAGGAGACTTGAGGCTTGCAGGAGAACTTGAGCACACGCTTCATCCGCTAGCGCGAGTGCATGGTACCGGGCACGTGACCGTACAGAACGGGCAGGTGCCGAGTCTAAGGCTCAACGAAAACCTAATGAAGCTGGCGCGCTTCAACGATCTCGGCCCCGCCAAACAAGAGCCCTCTTCGTTTTCTTTCATTTCTACCGACTTGGAGTTGGCCGATCAGAGGATTTCGAGCAGAGCTATCGACGTTGACGGTTACGGAGTTGATGTTGACGGCTCAGGCAGTGTCAGCGCGTCGGGCTCCGGCGACCTGAACTATCAGGGCGTGGCACAAATTGTCGGCAAACAGGGCTTCGTCACCAACATTGTGGGCCGCATGTCCGGAGCTACATTAAGAAATGGGAAGTTGTCGTTTCCCTTCCGGGTCGGCGGAACGATCGAAAGCCCAATATTCTCCAGGGGAAAGAAGGCCGATTAGGAGACACTTGCGGCGTTAGCTGGCGTAAGTTGGGAACACATCATCGGGATGGCCAAGTTTCCCGACTCGCTCCATTGGCAGAATCAGGATCAATAGCCTGCCTACCGTGGGCGCAAGTCCCTGGGAGGACTCCCCTGAGCCCCGACGCGGGCCCTGAATTATCTTCAGAAGCGAGCAATTGTGAACATCATCTCATCCATCCCACGGCGTACTATTCCTGTAGATAAGGGCACATGGGTCGCGACTGGAAGCTGATGGCGGCTGACACGACTCACAAGCGTCGGATGGTCGGACCTCCACTCCTGGATCCATTGCCGGAGAGCTATTATCATGATCAACCGTTCGGCCACCAACCCAAACAATTCTCCCGATCCGCCGCTCACCCATCCACGAACACCGCCTGAGACTGAGCACCTCAAGAAGCCACCGTTGGCTGAACCTCTATATCAGCCGTACCCCAAGGAGCCAGCGCTCCCTGGTCCGCCATATGAGCCTTACAAGGACATCTAGCCCAGGGACGAACCAGCGGTAGGGGTGTCTCACGAAACGAGATACATCTGTGAGGATATCAACATGGCATTTCACAAGCGGCCATTGTTGGACCTGTGGGTCCCTTGACTTTGGCCGCAATCCACATAACGGGTGAAAATGAGCCTCTACAGTAAGCAATCATTTAAGCTGCACCACTAACCCAATCCCTCGGCAGTTTGACAATGGGTGCACATAAGCCTAGCATCGTAATTGAGCAAGCTACCTCTTCTTACTCTTTCAGGTCTTCTGAACTAAGTCAGCCCATCTGAAGTTTCCCCTCTTAGCTTCCCTCTGAAGGAGGAACTGCTATGACACTATTGACCCGCTGGGATCCGTTCCGAGAGTTTTCCACCATGCAAGAACGCATGAACCGCATGAATCGTCTTTTCCGTGAGTCGTATAGCCCCGAAGGTCCGGAAGAAGCGTTGACCACCACCAGCTTCGCACCGCCGGTGGATATCTACGAAGACGAGCACAACATTACTCTGAAGATAGAGATTCCGGGCATCGACGAAAAAGACATTGATGTCAGTACCGAGAACAACACCCTCACCGTCCGTGGCGAGCGCAAGTTCGAGAAGGAAGAGAAAGAGGAGAACTTCCGTCGCCTCGAGCGGCAGTACGGAAGCTTCACTCGCTCATTCACGCTGCCCAGTTCTGTGGAAACCGAGAACGTCCAGGCCACCTATGACAAGGGCGTGCTCGAGATCCGCTTGGCCAAGAAGGCCGAAGCCAAGCCCAAGCAGATCAAGGTTAGGGTCGGCGGCGAGAGGACCCTCGAAGCCAAGGCTCACGGCAAGGCCGCGTAAAACCAGTAAGCCAGGGCGAGAGATGGGAGGCGGTCTTCGTTTACGGCGTTTGAATGGCGGTTTCGCTAACCGCCGGTCAGGCGTATGTTGTTCAAAAGCGATAAGTGCCTGTCGCACGCTTGTCGCACATGATCAATGCTAACCA
>DATGEA010000196.1:0-16704 GCA_035310605.1 Nitrospira sp.
GTCAGCCGCACCTTGTCGACACCCAGCTCGGTGAAATAGCCGGTCAGCGTCGCCATTTCCTCGAACGAAAGAAGATCCTCGCGCGGCAGCCAGACATAATCCTCTTCCGGCATGCAATACGCGCAACGCAGATTGCACCGGTCAGTGACCGACAGTCGCAGACTGCGCAGCGGCCGGCCAAAGGTATCGGCAACCGTCTCAACAGGGCTACTCTGCGAAGACATCACGTCCATCGGTGCTCCAAACGGTCCCTGCTAGGGATGTTCTTCGACCCACACTTCACCGCTCGGCGTATGCTCCAATTTCCAGATCGGAGTGATCTGCTTCAGCTCGTCGATCGCCCATTTGCAGGCCCGGAACGCCTCGGCCCTATGCTCCGCGCCGGCGACGATCAAGACGATATTCTCGCCGATTGTGATGGCGCCGTAGCGGTGAACAATCAGCAACTCGAGAATGTCGAAATCCTTCAGCGCGCGCGCGCGGATCTCGCTGAGCTTCTTCTGCGCCATCCCCTCATAATGCTCGAAGGTAATGCCGTCGACATCCCGCCCCTTCGACCGGTCGCGAGCCGTGCCGAGGAAAATCGAAATGCCGCCGATCCGCTTCGACCGGCCGCGAACGCGGTTGATCTCCGCATCAACGGAAAAATCCTCTCGCTGGACGCGAACCAACTGGCTCTCATCACTCGTTTGTTCCATAGGGGATCCGCCGGCAAAGGGTGGTAACAGTGCGATTTCGTCACCCTCCCGGACTTCGGTGTCCTCGTGGGCAATTTCCTGATTCACCGAAACGAGGATTTTCTTCTTATGAATCAACTCCCCGATCATCGGATAGCCTTCGTTCACGAGTCCGACCAAATCCCTCACGCGTTGCCCGTTTGCGAGGGCCAGAGACAAAGTGGTCTGATTTCCCGCCAGCGATTTCGTCATGCCGAACAATTTGATCGTAATCATCGTTCCTCGGCCTGAAGTTCAGGTTCAACGTTCCCTCGTATAGGTTCCGGACTTCCCGCCCGACTTCGACAGCAAACAGATCTCGCTGAAACTCATCCCGCGATCAATTGCCTTGCACATGTCATAGATGGTCAGCGCGGCGACGGAGGCCGCCGTCATGGCTTCCATTTCAACCCCCGTTTGACCCGTTGTCTTGGCCGTCGCAGTCACGGTAATCGAACAACGGCCTTCGCGATCCGGTTGAGGTTCTTCTTTAAAGGAAATATCGACGCTGGAGAGAAAGATGGGATGGCACATAGGAATGAGGTCAGGGGTCTTCTTGGCCCCCATCACTCCTGCCACCTGCGCAACCGCCAGCACATCGCCCTTGGCGATCTTGCCACGTTGAATCTTTTCGAGGGTTTCCGGCAGCAGAAAGACCCTGGCTTGAGCTGTCGCCACACGCTCGGTCTGAGCCTTGGTGCTCACATCGACCATCCGCGCACGACCTGACTCATTAAAGTGTGTGAACTCAGCCATTTCTCTCGATGAATCAGCTGGTTATGATTGCGCCGGTCGGTCATTATAGGTGCCGGCTGAATGGGGAGTCAAGGTGGGTGCAAGCTGAGCCCCATCCGGCCCGTTCCCTGATCCATACCGCCTCCTCGGTAGCGACACCGCAATGGCGCGAATGCCACAGGATGCCGCTCGCCGGAGCAGGACCGGCGCTTCGAAGGCATCGGATCGAACCCGTTTAGTTCGGACTTCTCCCCCATTCGGCCGATTGACAGTCTGTCTTACGATCCCGGAGAATGGCTTGCATGATTAACAAAATCGTGATCGAACGCCTGGAATTTCAAGGACGTTGCGGTGTTACGCCTGAAGAGCGCCGCCGTCCTCAACCATTGGCGATTGATGTGGAATTGGACTGCCCCGGTCCCGCCATCCCGTCGGACAATATCCGGGAAACGGTTGACTATGCCCAGGTCGCCGAACGTGTAGTGGAACTCGGAGCCAAAGAAGACTGCGCGCTCCTTGAGACGTTTGCCGAGAAACTGCTCACGATACTCTTTGCTGAATTTCCGGTTGAGAGAGCAAAGCTGTGGCTGCGGAAGCTGGCCCCTCCCCTCACACAGATGACCGGATCGGTGGGAATCAAAGTGGAACGGGCCCGTATGGCGCACCACGTGCAACAGCCGGGACCAACCCCTTCCCGTTTCCTCGTACAACAGTTGCATCGCCTGCCGAAAGGGCGGGCACTCGATGTCGCCTGCGGGAGCGGACGCCACGCACTGTACCTCGCCGGTCATGGATTCGACGTGGAGGCGATCGATCGGGACGCCGAGAACCTGACCCAATTGGCCGCAACGGCCAGGCAACGGCATCTTCCGAATCTCACGGTGAAACAGGTCGATCTCGAACGGCCGGCCGAGGAACGGCCGGAATTTCCGCCCGGCACATACGATGTCATCGTCGTCTGCTTCTATCTCCATCGTCCTCTGTTTCCTTGGCTGATCGAGGCCTTGAAGCCCAACGGCGTCCTGTTGTATGAAACCTTTACGATCGACAATTATTTTCGCCACCGGCATCCACGCCGCTGGGAATTCTGCCTCGCGCACAACGAGCTGCTCCGGCTCACATCGACGCTCCGCGTGCTCTCCTATGACGAGGGCGAACATGAAGGAGGGCCCGGCCTGGGCTCGGCCTTCACCGCGCAACTCATTGCGCAAAAAGCAGGCCAGACCGGCCCGTCCCGTGAGTCGTCATGAGCCGCATCGATCTCCACCTCCATACAACCCATTCGGACGGAAGCTTGCGGCCTTCCGACGTGCTGACACTCGCAAAACAGGCCAGCGTCAGTGCGCTGGCGATCACCGACCACGATATTACGACAGGAATTCCTGAAGCGATGGCCGCCGGCCGTGACCTCGGCATCGAAGTCATTCCCGGCGTGGAAATCAGCTCATTCGATGGAAAAAGTGAACTCCATATCCTGGGCTACTGCGTAAACTGGGAAGATGCCGGATTCAACCGGCGTCTCGCCAGTCTCCGCGAGAGCCGCCATCGCCGCAACCCCTTGATCATCGAGCGACTCCGGGCGGCGGGACTCGATGTCACCTACGAGGAAGTACGCGCGCTGGCCGGGACGGAATCGGTCGGGCGTCCTCATATCGCCCAACTGCTCATGCAGAAGAGATACGTCACCTCGGCAAAAGAGGCCTTCGATCGCTATCTCGCGGAAGGCAAACCGGCCTATGTGCCACGCGAACTGCCCTCACCGGCGGAAGCGATCAGCTGGATCAGAGAGGCCAAGGGTGTCGCCGTGCTCGCCCACCCCACCTGGGTCAAAGCCTCCGGTGAAGAACTCCGCACCTGCGTTGGGGCGCTTAAAGAAGCGGGGCTCGGCGGGGTGGAAGTTCATTACAGCACCCACAGCAAGTCTCAGACGGCAAGCTATCTGGACATGGCACAGCGCCTCGGTCTCCTGATCACCGGCGGAAGCGATTTCCACGGGCTTACCAAACCCGATATCGAGGTCGGCAGCGGGCGCGGCGATCTCAAGGTCAATCCCCGCCTGCTTGCCCCACTCAAGGAAGCCGCCGCACGTTTGTAACTCGCTCACACACCTCGCAGTTTTCCCCCAATTCGTTGACTCTCCGACGCCATCCGTTAGACTGAGGACCGTTCACGTCATCGCGATCAAACGGTATGTCGAAACGCTTGTCTTGGGCCATCCCCTATGCAGTCGGCATCCTTGCCGTCCTCTCGGTCGGTCCGCTGTTCAACGGCATGGCCTGGGTCGAGTCCTTCAGTATTCCGCTGACACCGGTGACCGGCCCCGACGCCCTCAGGTTGACGGCCAATGTCATCACGCTGGCGATGGTTCTGTCTCTCGCCGTTACGGCCCATCAACAGCTCCCGGACAACAGTCGCGGATCAGGTTTCTTCCGTGCCATATTGTTCCCACTCACCACGTTGCTTGTCGTCATCTTCGCCGGCAAAACGCTTCGCACGGTCGGACTCCCTCTGGTGCAGCAGATCGGCTCATCCAAATTCCTCTGGGGTTATGCGATCGCGCTCATCGGCGCAGGACTCTGGCTGACCGGCGTCTGGCTCCGACATCTCGAGATGCTTCGCAACGCATTCGCGCCCCCGTCGGCTGCGAAACGAAGGACTCCTCGTACGACGGAAGAGGAAGAGCCGGACCCCTCGGACGACAGCGAGGAGATTCCCGCTCAGCCGAGTGAGAAAACATCCGTCGTCGTCAACGGCGCCCCCCCTGCTATGTTGGGCCGATACAAGATCCTCAAAGAACTCGGGCGCGGTGCAATGGGCCTCGTCTACCTGGGGAAAGATCCGACAATCCAGCGCTTCGTGGCGATCAAAACGATGCGGCTGGATCAGATCGACCACGAGGACAAACTGCAGGAGGTCAAGGCGCGATTCTTTCGTGAAGCCGAATCGGCAGGCCGTCTCTCCCATCCCAACATCGTGACGATATATGACGCGGGGGAACAGCACGACCTGGGCTATATCGCCATGGAACTGATCGAAGGCAAGTCCCTGAAAGAATGGTCGCGCACACCGAATCTCCTGCCGCTCACGGACGTGGTGCAGACCCTCGCCGCCGTGGCTGATGCGTTGGACTATGCCCATCAGCAGGGCGTGGTGCACCGGGACATCAAGCCCGCCAACATCATGATCACGAAAGACCGGCTGGTGAAGGTGATGGATTTCGGCATCGCCAAGATAACCTCGAGCAATAAGACCCAAACGGATGTCGTGATGGGCACACCAACCTACATGTCACCAGAACAGATCGCGGGCAAAAAGGTCGACGGACGTTCGGACGTGTTCTCACTCGGCATCGTGCTGTTCGAGTTGCTGACCGGACAACCCCCGTTTATGGCCGACAATCTCTCAGCCCTCTTATTCGCCATTGCCCATCAACCCCATCCGGAGTTGCAGACGCTCCGACAGAACCTTCCGCCGATGTTTCAAGAAGTGCTGAATCGCGCTCTGCAAAAGGAACTGCCGCAACGCTATCGCCGTGCGGGGGAATTCGCCCAAGGCCTCCGCGCCTGTCTTCACAGCGTCGCGGCCTGAGGAGGAAGGCCACGTGGGGATCGAAACTCTCCATAGCGTCAGGACCGATATCGGACTCAAGCGGCCCCGGAATGAAGACTGTTTCGCCGCCGATCCGACACTCGGGCTCTATGTGGTTTGCGATGGTATGGGAGGCGGCAATGCGGGTGAAATAGCCAGCCGCATGGCCATCGACGCCATCCTTACCCATGTGAAAACAGCGGCGCAAGACTCCACAATTGAATTGATCGGTCCGGTCGATCACAACCTGTCCGTTGAGACCAACCGACTCGCAAGCGCCATCCGTTCCGCAAATACCATCGTTCACCAAGCCTCCTGGACCAATCCGAAGTATGCCGGCATGGGCACCACCGTGGTCGCGGCGCGTCTGTCGGAACACTCCCTGTCCATCGCCCATGTCGGCGACAGTCGTCTGTATTTGATTCGTAACGGCCTTATGGAATCATTGACCACCGACCATTCCTGGGTGGCCGAACAAGTCGCCCAGGGTTATCTCACGGAAGAGGAAGCGGAACGCTCTCCGCGCCGGAACATCGTGACCAGAGCGCTTGGCGTCGAGAGCAGCGTGGAGATCGATCTCGCTGAAATTCCCGTTCGCGACGGCGACCTCCTGCTCTTGTGTTCGGACGGCCTTACACGCGGCGTGCGCTCCGGAGAGATACTCCGCACTCTTGACCTCGATATTGATCTCGGCGCAAAGACGGACCGATTGGTCACTCTTGCGAATCAGGCGGGGGGGAACGACAACGTCACGGTCCTACTCATAGCCGTTCAAGGCAAAACGACGGATCGGTTATGGCAGCGCATCCGGCAGCGGTGGTTTCTGAAAGCTTCATAACCTTTACAGGAGACTCCATCATGGCCCACACCGTCACTGAATCAGCGAAACTCCTCGTCAAGCTCCAGGGGGAAGGCTCGCGCGCGATTGGCATGGCACGGGACTCTTTCACGATCGGGCGAAAGGCCGATAACGATCTTACCATCGACGATCACACCGTTTCAGGTCACCATGCCAGAATCGTCAGGATCCAATCAGTCTATTTTCTGGAAGACCTCAAAAGCACGAATGGAACGTTCCTCAACGGGAAGACGGCCGAGCGAGCCCAGCTGCGCGATGCGGACGTGATTACCATCGGCCGGCACCGGATCATCTTTCAAGAGAGTGCATCGGCCCCTGCGGCCGCCTCAGCGGCATCGATCGATCTGGAGCACACGATAGCCATCAGCAGCACCGATACGCGCGCAGGCCTCTCAACAACGACGGCGACCGTGCTTGTGACCGCCGGAAAGACGGAACGCCTGGAATACCACCTCACCAAACCGGCAAACCTGATCGGATCGCAGGATGGTGCCGGCATCCGGTTGACCGGCTGGTTCGCCCCCAAGTCGGCCGCGCTCATCTCCAGCCGAGGCGGAAACTACAGCATCAGCCCCTCTCAGGGGATCAAGAAATTGCTGGTGAACGGGAAAGAGGTTTCTGGCCAGCAGCAATTAAAAGACGGCGACGTGATCGAGGTGGCAGGCGTTTCGATGACTTTCCACCTGGCCTCCTTGAAGGTGAAATAAGGAGGCCGATGGAAACCGGCTTAGTGCTTGAAATAGACCGTACCCTTCGGAAGCGTTTCGTAGCAACGGTCGGAGACCTCCTGGGCGTGTTCCTGGAGGCATTGTAAAATCTGCCCACCTCCCGGCTTGACCGACGCACACAAGTGCTTCACATCGGTTTGACACGCCGTCAAGAATCGGCTGCGCTCTTCTTTCCACTTCACAAACCGCTCGCGAAGCTGTTGCTGACAGGGTGCCGCCAAATGATGCGCGCGCTGCTCGAGACATCTCTTCCGTGCAGGCCCTTCCAGGGAGTCGGGACATAGTTGTTCGATCTCCGCTTCACAGCGAAGTCGTGCGACTTGCGCCGCGTGAGGATCCAGCGGCAGAGCCGGCGATGATGGCGCACCGAATGCTCCAGGTTGGTCCGGATCATCAGGAGCAGGTGATGAAGCCGGGGACGTCGGGGGCACGCCCGGTATCGAAAGATCCAGCAACGGTTCTGAAAGAGCCTTCACGGCGGTCGCCGCGTTCGTTCGCTGCGACAGGACTGGTTCCTTTGCAGCGAGTTCCTGCTGCGTCGGCAGACTGATGACGACGGCCAACCAGACAAGCCCGAGCGCCAGAACCGAGAAGACCCCGGCCAGGAAGCGTGCGGATTCATGCGCGTGAGCCATACCCCTCCTCTCACTGTCAGTCCTCAGCATAGGATAAGACCTTGGGAAAATCGATGAAATCCGCTGATTTCACAGTGCAATTTCCAAACACGGTGAGAGAATTTCTCGCGCAGGTCTGCGGTGAGCGAAGAAACCGAATCTAGTTTTCCGGGGCTTCGACGATGTGATTCTCGAATCTCGTGCAGCCCTCGGCCAGCAACCGATTCGTCAACATTTCTCCCGGCCATTCGATCGGCAGGTCTGCGGTAAAGACCCAGACGTCCGGCGAAGTCCAGACCGGACCATGCTCGTCCGGCAATTCGGGATCGAACAAATCGGTCCAGACCGGCATATAGACCCCGTTCCCGCATTGAGTGTGGAGATGCACGATGGTTCTCGCACGCACGAGCGGATCGAGATCGCGCCAGACGGCCGCAGTCTCATCAGCCAAGCGATGGAGCCGGACAGCGTTTTGCGCGTCGAACATGGCATAGGCTGCGTACACCGGAGCTTCAATGGTATCCGGAGCCAGGGCCAGCTCGGGACACTGCTCCACCAACCCTTCCAAAAGCGCGCGACGATGCGGGTCTTCGAGCGAGTCCGGCAGGCCGGAATCAGGGACCCCGATCAGCTCAAAGAACAGGAAAGCGGTGTTCTCAACCGGCGGGTATAGCCGGGCGGCGATCGAGCGGGCCCGCTGCGAGTCGGCAACCGTGCTGAGGTGCTCGTTCAAAGTCTGCAAACTCAACGCTTCCAGCGTGGCGTCGGTCAACAAGCGCGGTTCCACACGGACGACGGTCCCGGCGGACAACCGAAGGTGACGGTGCAAGATCTCCGCCGTGGCGACCGGATCGATCTTCAGCTTCAAAGGATGCGTGAGGTTGGCCTGAAGCGGGAGCTCCAGCGCAGCCATGAGGGCATATGACAGCTTTTCATCAACCGGGCCGTCCATCAAGATAGCACAGGAGGCTTCTGCGACCAGGTCGAACAACCATTCGGCCATATCTTCGTCGAGGGCTGCCAGGACCGTCAGGAGATCGTGCTCGCGTCCCTGTTCGAGAAAAGCCTGCAGCGTATCGATCGCCGCATCGGTATCGCCGTGATCGTGACGACGCGCGTTAATGAGGTGAATCAAATCTCTTGTCAAGGGATCAGGACGAGACCAGCTTTGCATGAGACACTCCAGAAAAACGGACGATCATTGACCGACATCCATGTTGCCAAACTTTCCCTGCGGGAGCAAGCGCTCGAACGGTTTGAACGGGTTCACCGTCCCTGACTCAGCCCAGAACAGGTCCGGCTCAGTCTCCGATGATCTTGACGAGCACGCGCTTGCGCCGCCGTCCGTCGAATTCCCCGTAGAAAATCTGCTCCCAGGGCCCGAAATCCAAACGGCCTTCCGTGATCGCCACGACCACTTCACGCCCCATCAGCTGCCGTTTGATGTGTGCATCCCCGTTGTCTTCCCCGGTTTCGTTGTGGCGATACACGGCCTCATGCGGCGCGATGTGTTCCAGGAAGCGGTCGTAATCCTGAAGCAGCCCCTGCTCATCGTCATTGATGTACACACTGGCCGTAATGTGCATGGCGTTGACCAAGACCAGACCTTCCTTCACACCGCTCTTCTTCACGGCCGCCTCGATCTGCGACGTGATGTTGATGTACGCGCGGCGCGCCTTGGTTTCGAACCAGAGTTCTTCGCGGTAGGATCTCATGGCCGTTCGATCCAGGAGCTGCATTGTGCGTCCCCCGGGAAGGAAGATTCAAGCCCGATGTCGTTCGGCACGAGGGTCACGGATATCGTCAAACCTGAAGGCAAGGATTATAATAACGCATGTCCCGCTCGAGCTCACCTCGATCGCCCTCGCCGACCGCCCTTCGGCTTCCCCGGCTCTCGCCGGCGGCGAAGATCGTCCTCCGCCGGCGTTACCTCGCCAGAAATCGCAAGGGACTGGTGACGGAGACGGCGCCCCAGCTCTTCCGGCGGATTGCCTCCGACATCGCCCTCGCCGAGCAGCGCTATCCTGCTCCCACCCGCCTGCCCCTGGCGATGCAGCGATTCTATGAATCGATGGCGAGGCTCGAGTTTCTCCCCAACTCACCCACGCTCATGAATGCCGGAAGGCCGTTGCAGCAACTCGCCGCCTGCTTCGTCCTGCCCGTCGAGGATTCGTTGAGTTCGATTCTGGAGGCGGTAAAGCAACAAGCGCTCATCCATCAATCTGGAGGGGGAACGGGATTCTCCTTCAGCCGGCTTCGCCCCAGGAATGACCTGGTCGCCTCAACGAGCGGCGTGGCTTCCGGGCCGATCTCGTTCATGCGTATCTTTAACTTAACCACGGATGTCATTAAACAGGGCGGGGCCAGGCGCGGCGCGAACATGGGCATCCTTCGGGTGGACCATCCGGATATTCTGGACTTCATCACGCTCAAACAAGATCCCGCCGAAATGACCAACTTCAATCTGTCGGTCGGAATTACGGCAGGCTTCATGCGCGCCCTCGAACAGGGTCGGCGCTACCCCCTCGTGAACCCCCGGACCGGTATCCCCGCCAGACGCCTCCCTGCACAAATGGTCTTCGACCGCCTCGTGGAGGCCGCCTGGGCGACCGGAGAGCCGGGCGTCATCTTTTTGGATGCGATCAATGCCGCCAATCCCACACCGCAAGTCGGTGAGATAGAGGCCACCAATCCCTGCGGTGAACAACCCCTGCTCCCCTATGAATCCTGTACACTGGGTTCC
Source organism: Nitrospira sp. (assembly GCA_035310605.1). Taxonomy (GTDB): domain Bacteria; phylum Nitrospirota; class Nitrospiria; order Nitrospirales; family Nitrospiraceae; genus Nitrospira_C. The sequence goes on from DATGEA010000196.1 coordinate 9,984, forward strand.
ATCGACGTGGCAAAATTCGTCATGCCGGACCGAACGCAGCCGGCGATTGATTACCCGCGGTTGGCCGTGACAATCGAACTCGCCGTCCGGTTCCTCGATAATGTAATCGATCGGAATCGCTATCCTCTGGCTGAGATAGAGGAGGCAACCCTGCGAACGAGAAAGATCGGACTCGGTATTATGGGCTTCGCCGATCTCCTGATCGCCCTCAACATTCCCTATGACTCCGATACAGCCATTGCGACCGCAACATCATTGATGGCGTTCATACAATCCCACGCGCATCACACCTCCCGCCAACTCGCCTCGCAACGGGGCCTCTTCCCGGCTTACCGCGGCAGCCGGCTCCAGACGGGGCGGGATCGCCGGCGGAACGCGACGGTCACCACGATCGCGCCGACAGGCACGATCAGCATCATTGCCGGATGCTCGCCCGGCATCGAACCGCTCTATGCCGTTCAGGTCGTCCGCAGAGCGATGGAAGGACTCCAACTGACGGTGCTGCATCCCGTGTTCACGCGCATGATCCGGTCGCGGGGCCTTGATCTCGCGCCGTTTCGTGCCGACCTTGCCGCGGCCCCCTCGATTCAGCACTTGACTCGCATTCCGGCAGACATCCGCCGGCTCTTCGTGACCGCCCACGACGTGTCGCCGGCGCACCACGTAAGGATGCAGGCCGCCTTCCAACGATTCAGCGACAGCGGCGTCTCGAAAACCATCAACCTGCCTTCTACCGCATCGAAAGCCGACGTGGCCGACGCCTTTCTCCTCGCCTACCGGTTAGGATGCAAAGGCCTCACCGTGTTTCGCACGGGAAGCCGTGAGCATCAGGTACTCTCCTGCTCGCCGACCCAACCCTGCTAGAACCGACGGCCGCTGAATCTTTGAGGAAAATTGACAGTCCATGATGATGGTGATAAGTAGTTCTTCAGATACCAACTGAACCTGTCACTTCGTTCGATTGTTCAGCAGGGAGGTGTTCGATGGCTGTGCTCGCAGGGACCCTGACATCGGTCGGGAATCCTCTTCGGTGGTCTCTCCTCTTCGCCCGTCAACCAGAGCCGGATTTGGAATTTACGGAAGAGGAACTCGATCAGACGACCGCGACCAGACCCGTCTCTCCGATGAAACACGGAAAAAAGTCCGGCGGCGGACGGCCGATGTTGTGGATTCTTCTGTTGATGCTGATCGGCGGAATCGGCTACCTCGCCATGGAACCGGAACAATTGACGGAATGGCTGGCTCCATTCATGGGAGAGCGCGCGCCCGAGCCGCCTCCGATCGCAATGCGACCCAAGCCGCCAACTACGCCGCCGGCCGCTCCGGCGACACAGCCAGCCCCCGAAGAAGCTGCTCCCATAGCAGCCGCTCCGTCCGCTGCTGTCCCGACGCCCACGGCTCCGACAGCCCCCGCACCGCCTCCGTCTGCAGCCGCTCCAATTACAGCACCGATCGCGCCCACACCCAACGCGGTTATGTCTCCGCTGTTTGCTGAAGGGCAAAAAGTCACCGTGATCGGCAACCCGACGCTTCCGGCTGAAACAATTCCGTTGTCGCTGGATCCCGCCGGAACCAAGCCAGGGCCGGTGGTTCGGCCCGGAGTGACCTTGAGTATCCTCGATGGAGATCTCCAGCCCGGGGGTTGGGTTTATTCGGTCCGAACCGACGACGGCATGAAGGGTTGGATCAGCGAAAAACGCCTCCGTCTTAAATTCTAACCACCTTTCCACTTTGCCTATCTCCGCAGAAGGCCGGAGCCGTCTCCGGCCTTCTCTTTTTTTCCTCTATGCTATAATCCGCACCGACGATCGTCCTCCTCATCGTGAGGAGCAACGCGGCATCTATGCCCACACTCAAAGCACTGATTTTCGACTTCGACGGAGTCATCGCCAACACCGAACCCCTCCATTATGCCGGGCTTCGGCAAACGCTGACGGAAATCGGCATCGAGCTGACTGAAGCCGAATATTACGCCGACTACCTCGGATTCGACGATCGCGGATGTTTCGTCTCGGCCCTGACCGCGAACAGAAGGCCGGTCGATCCCGATACCATCACGCAGTTGATGAAGCGGAAAGCGGTGGCGTACCTTGAATCCGTCAAACATCATCAGGTGATCTTCCCCGGCATTCCGGAGTTCGTGCGTGAAGCGGCGAGCGTCTATCCCTTGGCCATCGCCTCCGGAGCCCTCCGTCATGAAATTGAATACATCCTGGATGAGGCGGGTTTGCGGAAGGAGTTTCTCCATATCACGAGCGCGGAGGATGTGACCAAGGGCAAGCCGGATCCGCAACCGTTCCTCCATACGTTGAAGGCCCTCCAGCAGCTGAGAGATGCCGGCCTGACGGCTCCCTCCTGCCTGGTCATCGAGGATTCACTCCCCGGCATTCGCAGCGCCAAAGCCGCCGGCATGAAAGTCCTGGCGGTGACGAATACGCATACCGTGCAAGACCTGCATGAAGCTCACGCGATTACGAACAGCCTGAAAGAGACCAGCCTGGTGGAGTTGCGAGCACGCTTATGGCCGCCGGCATGAGGATACTGACCAGATGAGAGTCTGTTCGCTCGTACCGGGAGCGACGGAAGTCGTCGCGGCGCTGGGCATGGCCGATCGTCTGGTCGGCATCAGCCATGAATGTGACTTCCCTGCAACGGTACGTCACGCTCCCATCGTAGTGGAAGCAGTTATCGGCAGCGACGCGATCGCCAGTGCCGAGATCGATCGCCGCGTGAATGCACTGGTGACATCCGGCCGACCGCTGTACCGGTTGAATGAGCAGGCTATTGCAGATGCCCGACCGGATCTCATTCTGACCCAAGATCTTTGCCATGTCTGCGCCGTCACTCCGGACCAGCTGGGACGAGCCATCCGATCGCTCACAGTCCCGCCCCAGCTGATGACGCTGAACCCTTCCTCGCTTGACGACGTGATCAACGACGTCGAACGGATCGGAGAGGCCCTTGGCCAGACTTCCAAAGGTCGGGAGTTTGCGCAATCGCTTCATCAGCGAATCGCCACCGTCCGCACGAAGGCCGAGAGTCTGCTGACGAGACCGCGCGTCCTCTGTCTCGAGTGGCTCTCACCACTGTACGTCGCAGGTCATTGGATACCCGAAATGGTCGGCTTGGCCGGAGGAGAAGACGTGCTGGGGCGGATGAATCAGCCTTCGCGTCGGGTAACGTGGGATGAAATTCATGCGGCCGACCCTGAAATTGTCGTTGTGATGCCGTGCGGATTCTCCGTGACACGCACCGTGACGGAACTGGAGACCTTCTGCCGATCGGCCGGCGAGTGGTTTGGCTCGTTGGAGTCATGGCATAAGGTCTATGTCGTGGATGCCGGCTCCTACTTCAGCCGGCCGGGGCCGCGGCTTGTCGACGGTGTCGAGCTGCTGGCAGACATCTTCTCCGGGTCCATCTCGGCACGATTCGACGGTTCTATCGTCCGCAAAATCACCGGCCCCTCTTCCCTCGTAGGCCCAGCCTCATGAGCATGACTGCGACAGAAGCCCAGGCGTTCTGTACCGACCTGACAAAGAAGAGCGGCAGCAACTTCTATTACTCCTTCCTGTTTCTGCCGAAGGCACGGCGTGACGCCATGTACACGGTCTATGCCTTCTGCAAAGCAGTCGACAGTGCAGTCGACGAACCACCGCCCGGCAGCGATCCCAAGGAAGAACTCCGCCGTTGGCGGGCCGAACTCGATGCCGTGTACGGGGGATCGCCTGCCTGGCCCATCATGATCAGTCTGGCCCACCATGCAAAGTCACTCTCGATTCCCAAAGCCTATTTTGAGGAATTGATCAAAGGCGTTGAGATGGATCTGCTGACACAACGCTACGACACCTTCGATGAGCTGTCTCTCTACTGCTATCGCGTGGCCTCCATCGTGGGCCTGATCTGCCTGCATGTCTTCGGCCCGACCTCTCCCCACGCGCAAGACTATGCCGTTGACCTCGGTATGGCTTTTCAATTGACGAATATTCTGCGCGACCTGGGAACTGATGCGGAGCAAGGCCGGATTTATCTTCCGCGGGAAGATCTCGCGCACTTCGGTTACAGCGAGGCGGATCTCCTTCAACGGAAGGACTGCCCCCGGCTTCACGAGCTTGTCCGCTTCGAAGCCGGCAGGGCCCGTCAATATTATGCCAAAGCCCAGTCGGCACTGGAGAGTCTGCCCGCGAGCGATCGACGGGCATTGACCGTCGCGGAAATCATGCGGGCAGTCTATTCTCGGATTCTGGAACAAATTGAGCGCCCCGACTATCAAGTCTTCGGACCCAGGGCCCGCCTATCGACCCCCAACCGACTGGCCCTCGCAGCCGGAGTCTGGCTCCGTTCACGTGTCTCGTGACTTCCAACACCTCTCAATCGGTCATTGTTCTCGGTGCCGGGCCGGCTGGACTCACCGCGGCCTACCAATTGGCACGCCAAGGGTTTCGCGTGACCGTCGTCAACCGCTCACCCGCGATCGGAGAGCATTTCAAACGTGAGGGGGATCCGCCCCTCGCGATCCTGGGCTGTCACCATGCCACCTGGTCATTGCTGCACTCGCTCGGCGTCCGATTCGTTCCGCCGACCTTTGCCGAAGCCGCGCTGGAATTTCTGCTCCCGGACGGGCGGCTGGCGCGCTATCCGAAAACCCGGTTTCCCACGCCGCTGCACCAACTTCTGACGGTCGGACGGTTTGCGGGGCTCTCCTGGGGAGAACGCTGGAAGCTTCTGTCCTGGCTGGAACAGATCTGGGAAGGCGCACTCCCGTTGCCGACCGATCTCGAACATCGCATCGCGCAGGACTGGATCGAATCGCTCGGACAGAGTCAAACGGTCCTTCAGACCATTTGGAATCCATTGGCCCGCTGGCTCACAGGCAACGATCTCCGCACTCTTTCCGCCGATGCCTTTGTCGCATCGCTGAAACCGTTCTTTCTGTCCCACGCCGCGGACAGTCGCATCGGAATCCCTCGCCAGCCGTGGCAACGCACATTCGTGCAACCGATCTCGGACAGCCTCATGAAGAACGGGGCCGCGCTGAGCCTTGGCACCCAAGCCGTTCATTTTAGTTATGAGCAGGACCGCATCACCGGCCTGCGCCTGGAGGACGGGACCCTGCTCCGGGCCGACTGGTACGTGGCAGCCCTGCCTCAGTATCAACTCACGCCGTTACTGCCCGAACGATGGCTCACACGCTACGCCTATTTCCAGCAGATCGTCGAACTGACGACCCAGCCCTGTACCGTCATCCAGGTTCGCTCGCCGTACCGCATGTCGGCGCCCCGTCACATTCTCATGGGCCATGGCCCCTTTCCCTGGATCGCGTGCAAACCGTCTGAACTCGATCAGAGTCTCGTCGCCGTGCTGTCCTTGCCGCATGATCTGCCGGCGATCGATACCGAGCAACGGGTGACCAATCTCCTCCGGTCATTTGGATTTCTTCCGCCGAACGGCCGGCTGACCGGCTACAGGCAGCAAGAGATACCCCACGCCGTACTGGGACTGTCACCGGGAACGAAGGTTCGGCGGCCAATTCAGCGAAGCCCCATTCAAAACCTGCTTCTGGCAGGAGCCTGGACCGATACGGGATGGCCGGCCAACTTAGAGAGCGCGATCATCAGCGGCGGGCGCTGCGCCGAGATCATCATCGGCCGCGAGCCGGCTTGACGGGCTCCGGATGCACTGTTAGCGGTACCGGCACCGTGCAAATCATTCACGCCTCAACAGTCGCGATCATGCTGCTGACAGGAATCGCGTGCGCCCAACGCTCGCATCAGAGCGGAGGCGATCCTGCTGGATACAGTCAGCGCGATATCGAGCGGGACTACATGGAATGCGAGTACAAAGCCAGGATGGCTAACCAGGAACATTTCTACAGCCAGGGTTCACCGTTTCCCTTCGGTTCCGGCCCACAGAGCCCTGCCGACCACGCCCGCGCCCTGCACGGGATCTCAACCATCAACGCCATGCGAAATACCTGCCTCGCTGCGAAGGGCTATCGGGTCGAGTAACGCTCCGCTTTTGTCATCGCCACAACAGAGCTCTCCGTTATTGACAACCTCTCGCTGCCCTCCTAAGATGCTTCGCGTCTTTTCATTTCTTGAACAGCAGCCATGACCCTGCAGGACCTTGAAAAATCACTTCACAACTGCCAGCGCTGCAAGCTCGCCACGTTAGGACGGACCCAGGTCGTATTCGGCGTGGGCAATCCTCACGCCAGCGTGATGTTCGTAGGGGAAGCTCCGGGATTCAACGAAGACCTACAAGGCGAGCCGTTCGTCGGGGCGGCGGGAAAGCTTCTCAACGAGCTCTTGCAGTCCGCGAACCTCTCGCGCGATCAAATCTATATCGCGAACGTTATCAAGTGCCGCCCCCCGAACAACCGCGACCCGGAACCGGACGAAGTCGAGACCTGCAAGCCGTTCCTCCTGCAACAGATACAGATGATCAGACCCAAACTGGTCTGCACGTTGGGGAACTGGGCGACACAAACACTGTTGGAGAGAAAGGTCGGGATAACGAAGGTGAAGGCGCAGGCTTTCTACATGAAGGACTTTGTCATCTTCCCGCTCCTTCACCCTGCCGCAGCCCTGCACCAGGGCAATTTACTCGACACGCTGAAGGACGACTTCAGGAAGCTGAAGGAATTCCTCGACCGCCATAGCCAACCTGCCACGTCGCAATCTGCAGAGCAGACTGCACCGGCCCTCAACATCGAACCGCCGCA